>JBAUJE010000103.1:0-17146 GCA_049683475.1 Coleofasciculaceae cyanobacterium
GAATGAAGGCGCGCTTCCACCATCATCCGCGCTACATCCCGCATTTTATACTTTGCCTGCCACCCCAACTTTTCCTTTGCCTTAGCTGGATTTGCCTTCCCCACTGCAATATCCGTTAACCTTAGTAAACTAGCATCGGTAACTACATGCTCTTGCCAGTCCAACCCTACACAGGCAAAAACTTCTGCCACAAAATCTTCTAAGCGATTAGTCTCTCCCGTGGCAATTACGTAATCATCAGGCTGTTCTTGCTGCAAAATTAAATGCATTGCCTCAACATATTCCGGTGCCCAACCCCAATCTCGTGCAATGGCAACATTACCTAGATATAGCTTTTCTTGAGAACCTTGGGCAATTTTGCAAGCAGCAGTAACAATCTTTTGGGTAACAAATCTTTCTGGTCGTAGGGGAGACTCATGGTTAAAGAGTAAACCGGAACAGGCAAATAAACCATAGGCTTGTCGGTAGTTGGCAACTTCCCAAAAAGCCGCAGCCTTGGCTACAGCATAAGGACTTTGGGGACGAAAAGGTGTATTATCATCAGCCGCCTGCTCACCTGTGTTGCCAAAACACTCACTAGAACCTGCATTATAAAGTTTAATGGGAGCGTTAATAAAGCGAATTGCCTCTAGTAAATTGAGGATACCAGTAGCCATACTTTCTAGGGTTTCTACAGGTTGCTCAAAGGAAAGACCAACGGAACTCTGACCAGCCAAATTATAAATTTCATCCGGTTGGACTTTTGTCAGTACTTGCACCACTGAGCGAAAGTCGGTAATAGCCATTGAGGCTAACTTCACTTGGTCTTTAATTCCCAAACGCACCAAATTACGAAAAGAACACATTTCTGCATCTCGTGAGGTGCCGCAAACATGATAGCCTTTGTCTAGTAGTAACTGGGCTAAATAGGCTCCATCTTGACCTGAAACTCCACAAATTAATGCTTTTTTCATCGTTTTTTGTCTCTTAATTTTCTGCAGGCAAATAATATTTATAGCTGATTGGTTGTTCAAAGATATCACCAAGTCTAACTTAAAAATATCAAGTGTCAGTTTTCTGAGTTAGTTAGAAAAATCACCCGATTCACTTCTAACATTTGAGCTAAATACTTGGCAGTAGTTAAAAAGGATTTCTAATTCACTTTACCGTTGCCTATTCCCCGTTCCCCCGAAAGATACAATGACCAGAGAATGCTGACAATGCTCCCTGTTTCAATGATTCAACCTTCTCTAGCTAAATTTCAGGCACAGTCTCCAACTCAGCAGCATCAGCTTGAGCAAAGGCGACAGGAAGCATTGGCAGTTGCGAGGCAATGTGAGCAAGTGTTACGAGATCAGTTTGGAGTAACCCAGGTCATTTTATTTGGTTCTGTAACTGGCCAAAGTCCCTGGCACAAAAATTCTGATCTAGATATTGCAGTTACTGGACTAGCAGATCAGGTTTGGTTGAAAGCCTATGGAGAATTGGAAAACCTAGCACCCGATTGGTTGAAAATCGACCTAGTACGTTTGGAAAATGTCAATGCGGCTGTGCGCGATTGCATTCTTCGAAAAAAAGTCATGCCTGATAATCAATACTTAGCCCTTAAGGAGCATCTTACCGACGAACTGGCTGCCCTAGAGCGTAATATTTAGTGAATGGTTGAGGAAAAAGGCAGAAGATTTAGAGGATAAGTAGTAAAAACGTCAATCTGCAAGCCTCTTATTTTAAGCAAGGGAAAATCTAAAATCTAAAATCTAAAGTGAATGAGCTGGGAACTAGTTAAACGTTGTACAATTGCGATCGCATCAGTCGATGGCAAAATTCGAGGGACGGGTTTTTTCCTCTCACCCCACGGACATTTGCTCACCTGTGCCCATGTAGTTGAGGAAGCGGGGGATTGGGAACAGGTACGGGTTGAATGGAATCAGGCAACTGGAAAGATGCTGATATAAACACCAATGACTTAATTATTTTTGCTGGTAGTACCCAGGAAGATTTTGACTTTAAGAGTCTCTCCTGTCGAGACTTGGCTACTATCGACAGACTTTGGGTAGAACGATCAGATGGTAAGTTTGGCCTCAGTGTGCAAAAGTCTATTTTGGATCAATTTGCCTCTCAGCCAGGTCTTTATGATGATGAGGTAAACTGGAAGGGATATTATGAGAAGATAGGATTAAAAAGTTCTCAGAAATCTTTGTAGGGGCGAAGCATTCGAGGGACAATTTATAATTTTTTGCCACATTTTTCAATCCGAATGCTTCGCCCTCCGCCGACATAATCTCCGCCGACATAATCCCTCCACCGACATAATCAGGGTGAAGCATTTGCGTATAAATCTTAGGGTATGATTTAGGAAATCAGGCGCAAATGCTTCACCCCTACAGAATTTTAATCTAATCGATTTCGTCCGGTAAATCACTAAAAGCTTAATTTGACTCAGGCGGCGCAAAGTCATCAGGCAAATCTTCGAGGGTTTTGCCTCTTGATCTAAGTAAACAATCTAATGCCTTAATCTGAGGAACAGTAAACGTTGGCACATTGTCACCCGCTTCCCAACGGCTAATCGTTCGTGCTGATGTGCCGATTTGCCGAGCAAACTCTTCTTGAGACATTCCCAACTCACTTCTCAGTTTTTTTAAAGGCGACTCACCCGCTTCTTCTAGTGATTTTCTTCGCTTCACCATAACTTAATTAAATAACTTGCCTAGACCTCTTGACATAAATTATTTTAGTCTAGACAATACGTCAATATGCAGAATCAATGGAAGTAGACTACTGAGCTAATTATTAGAAACGTTCAGATCTGCCTACTATTCCCTCTCTGAATTGAGACTGGGATACGATAATAATTCAATTTCAGTAATAACTGACACAAAATACTGTCCTGATGGTAATGGGTTAGCTAACCTGCCTCCTAATAAATACAAAACTACATTCGTATCTAATAAAATTAAATTCTGCGTCAATGTCACTCATCCCTCATTTGCTGCTGATACTCCAAAGGGACTTGAGTTAATTGAATCACACCTGCATACTGGTTTAAGTTAAACTCTTGTTTCTGTTTAAGTACTTATCGTAGCTTCAAACCTAATCGCCGATAGAAGGCGTGTAAAGGTGTAAAGAGTAAAATGCGATCGAATGTTCTGCCAGGATCTAACTCTTCCTCATAGTCCGACCAACTCTTATCTGGCTCCTCGAAATTCCTTAGAATTCTACACTCTTTAAATTGTAGCCAGTCATCTTGTTTGTCTTTCCCTTGACTCAATTCTCAACAGTTATACCACCAGGGAAACACATAGAAATCCTTACGCTTATTGGTTAATCTCACGATCTATTCTCAGTACCTTCAACCAGTTCCTCCATTGAACAATTCAATATCTCGATTAAGCGCTGAACTTGAGCAACGGTTAAACGAGGAGGATTTGAACTAGTCTCCCAGACATAGATAGTTTTTTCCGTTACCCCTAATTCCAATGCAACCTGCCTCCGGGTCAAACCCGCTCTGGTTCTCAACTTCATTAAAGTTACTTGATTACCTTCTTCTGTCATTCTATACTGAACGGTAATTACTTTTAGGTATAGATAGAACGGTATATAGTTAGACCTACAAGGAGTCGGTAAACCAGAAAGTGGTAACCCCTAAACCCTTTAGGTTACCTGTTCTTCTCTCAGTCTCTCATCTCATGCCTCTGTTATTGCCAGTTATGACAGCAACTCTATACCCTATCAAAACAACAAAGTCAGAAGCCAGCGCTCTAACCGCCAAGTCTGTACGCTGGCTCTGGCTCCAACAAAAATAAGGAGTCAAATTTATTATGACCTACTCTGACAACCTCAAACCTTGGGCCGTCGCCCGTCTAGTTCCCCCCGTCCAATGGCTAATCATCGGTCGCTACCGTACTCGTTCCGACGCGGACGGACATCTTCAGCTTTTGCGTCAAAGAGTCCCCAACATCCGCTTTGAAGTGGTGTTTGACCTACCCAATCGTAAAACTGTAGACCAACAACTCGCTAATACTCTGCCACAGAGGTAGAGAAATTGGAATCCGCCTGTGCAGGCTTCTCAACCTGGAATTTTCCCAAAGTCCCCACAGGCGGAATTTAGTTTGTGTTGTGAAAAGATGGAAGATGCGATTAGGCAAAGCCTAGCGCGTTTGCGTTCGCTTTGGCGTTGCCGCAGGCTAGCATAGCCGAAGGGTAAAGCGATCTTCCTCACTTACAAAATCTGCAGTGGAGTCATTGTTACCACATTCTCAACAAGCCTATTTTAGGTAGGGTGGGCAAGAGCCATAGATGTTGAAAAGCTTATGCTACCGTTAGTTAAGCTTGCCCACCCTTGTATAGCACCACGCGTTAATGTTAGGACATTTCTATACTCTCAAACTCAGCCACAGCTTACTATTGCCTATTGCCTGTTCCCTGTTCCCTAGCGCGTAGCGCTATATCTTAGCTAGGAAGCAATAGCTAAACCACTATATCTAAGCAAGGGTTCAGTACTCGGTTCTCGACCCCGGAAAGCCTTAAACACTTCCATTGGGTGCAAACCCCCACCAAGAGCCAATACTGTGTCACGATAGCGCTTACCTGTAGCTGCGATCGCCTCTTCGTTATCTAAGCCAGCATCCTCAAATGCCGCAAAGGCATCAGCAGAGAGAACTTCAGCCCATTTGTAGCTGTAATAACCCGCCGAATAACCACCAGCGAAGATATGACTAAAGGCACATAAGAAATTATCCTCTGGCAGGGGTGACAAAATCATCGTAGTTTTGGCAATACGATGGCGTACTTGGGAGGGAGTCTCCTCACCACTAGGTTGATAGCGATGGTGCAACTCGATGTCAATAAAAGCAAAGTGCAACTGCCGCAACATAGAAGTACCGCTCATATAATTACGTGCAGCTAAGAGCTTTTGGTAATAATGCTCTGGTAGTGGCTCACCTGTTTGATAATGCTTCGCCATACCCATCAAAGTAGACTGGTCATAGCACCAGTTTTCCATAAACTGGCTGGGCAGTTCCACCGCATCCCATTCTACGTTGTTAATGCCTGCTGCTCCAGGATAATCTACCCTAGTCAGCATGTGTTGCAAGCCATGACCAAACTCATGGAAGAGTGTTTCTACTTCACTAAAGTTCATCAAACTAGGTTTACCATCTACCGGCGGAGTTTGATTGCAAACTAAATAAGCTACTGGTAAACGAGTAGTTACTTGACCAGCTTCCGTTATTTTGGCACGATTGATGCACTCATCCATCCAAGCACCGCCGCGCTTTTGGGCAGGACGGCTGTAAGGATCTAAATAAAAGTAGGCAATCGGGCTACCTGCTTCATCGGCAATTTGGAAATAGCGCACATCCTCATGCCAAACTGGAGCTTGTCCATCAGCTGCTGTCACCGTAATGCCAAACAGCCGCTTGACCAAAGAAAATAAACCTTCTAATACCTGAGGTAAGGGAAAGTAAGGTCGCAATTCTTCGGCACTAAAGGCAAACTTTTCTTCCCGCTGGCGTTCTGACCAAAAGCTGATATCCCAATGTTTTAAATCCTTGGCTTCTTCTGCTCCCTTGGTTGCAGCAAACTCCCGCAATTCTGCCAATTCTTGAGCCGCAGCATTATAACTAGCCTGACGCAGTTCCTCTAATAACGCCTCTACTGCTGCTACATTCGGGGCCATTTTACTGGCAAGACTCAACTCGGCATAACTTTCAAAACCCAGTAGCTTAGCTTCTTGCTGACGCAGTTCTAAAATTCGCTCAATTAAGGGGGTATTATTTAACTCACCAGAAGTTGCACGGCTAATAAAAGCTTTGTAGAGTTTTTCCCGCAGATCCCGACGAGTGCTGTGCTGCATGAAAGGAACATAGCTAGGATAGTCCAAGCTAATTCGCCAAGGACCTTTTTCTGGTGTAGCCTTTTCCTCACCAGCAGCACGAGCCGCTTGAGCAGATAGACTGAGTAAACTAGGTGGTAAACCCTCCACTTCTTCTTGAGTGGTTAAGGTCATACTAAAGGCTTTAGTTGCATCTAGTACATGGTTAGAAAACTTGGTGGCAAGTTCTGCCAACTCTAGCTGAATTTTGTTAAAGCGTTCTCGCTTTTTCCCTTTTAAACCAATACCTGACAATTCTGCCTCTCTGATGGCAGTTTCGACAATTCGCTGTTGAACTGGTTCTAAGTTCTGCCAGCCAACTCCATCTTGCAGTGCTTTAAAAGCTTGATAGAGGGGTTTACTTTGGCTGAGTTTATTGATGAATTGCACAACTTGAGGCTGCACTTTTTCATCTGCTTCCCTTAGTTCAGGGCTATTCTGGACTCCCATTAGATGGCTGACTATTCCCCAACTCCAACTGAGGCGTTCTGTGATGCGATCTAGGGGTTCGACTAAGCCGTCCCAACTAGGTGTTACTTTTGCCTCTAAGTTGTTAAGCTCTTCGTCTAGTTCAACCAGCAGCTGTGTCATAGCAGGTACTACATGCTCTGGCTTAATGGCTGCAAAGGGGGGTAATCCTTTGCAGATTAGTAGGGGGTTATCAGTAATAGCTGCGTTGGCAGTCATAAATTTGTCTTCAGTTGTCAAGGCTTTGAATGGTAATTGGGAATTGGGGATTGATAAAATTGATAGTTAGCAAGATGTCTAAAGTACTCTGACCCTTGCTTTACGTAAGTTTATCAAAGGTTAAGCCTGAGCTGAAATAAGTAGCCAAATACTGTCGCTCACTGGTCTAAGAGCGACAGTTGTTTTTTCCGGAAAAAATGTGCAAAGATGCGATCGCTCAAGGCTCAGAGCTAATGGCGGTCGTCTTGCGTCAGATTTTACTTTGCCAAACTTAACCGCACCAGGATTAGTTACCCTTCGATGCGCAAGGGTTTTCCTTGGCAGCACAAGGATTCTCTTTAGATGCACAAGGATTTACCTCTTCCGTACCACCTTGAGTATCTGGTTGTTCCCCAGTATTGTTGCAGCCAGCAACTAATCCTAGGCTCATGATTGAGGCAATAGCGAATGTTGCAACATATTTAACTTTCATTTCTTAGCTCCTTATAAAATTAGGTTCTTCAACCGTAGCAGAATGTCACTTAAGTTTACTTACAAGTAAACCTTATAAAAGTTAGTTTAAGGCTGAAAAAAGCTGAGAATTCGCTGAGAAGGACGAATTTATTAACTGTTATTTGCATTTGCTAGGCATACGGTCACTGATTTGATAGTATTTTTTGTATCGTACTCTAGCCGTTCTTGGTTGAATGAGCCATTAAGCCCTAAATCTTAGAGAATAGGTCAAAAGCATAACACTACACGAATCTTACATTAATTAACATCACTTAATTTGAATGATGATTGTTAATAGAAGAAGAGTATTTTCTTTCTCGGAAATTTATGGCAAATAGCGATTGGCTAGTAACTAAAGATGGGCGGTGTCAAGCCTGTGAGATTTATCAAGATTCCGAAAACACCACACGACGCTATCGACTCTATCGGTTTCTGACTGATTTAGAAGATATTCTCGAAACAGTCAAAGATGAGCCTTCTCGCCTGGAGAAAATTCGACCTTTAGTTCGTCGCTTGCTGACAAGTTCCTACTGGTTACAGGGGGAATATCTCGAACCTAACCCCGAAAAAGGTTGGTCAGTTCTGATGCTTTATGACGAGCCAGAATTTCCTTTAACAGTGCAGATGGTAACCTGGCTACCAGGTAGAGTTTCGCCAATTCATAATCATGCAGCTTGGGGAGTTGTGGCTCTTTTGAGTGGACAGGAAAAAAACAAATTTTGGCGGCGAACTCATGAGCCAGACTTTCCTGATCGCATTGAACAAGTCGGCGAACATCTCCTAGTTCCTGGTGATATTATCAGCTTTGTACCAGATGCCATCCACAGTGTAGAAATTATGGGGGATGAACCCTCAATTACCTTGAGTATCTACGGCGAAACAGATTACGAAAGGCGATTTGAGTTTGATCCAATTACTCACACAGCTCAGAAATTCTAATTTGAGCGAGCTTTTTGCAGGCGATCGCGAATTTGACTGAGGCTTTTTCTATTGTTAACAGGCTCTCTTGGTGCAGGTATTTCTGTATTAGGCCAACTTGGCAAGTCACTACAGGTACAATTTCCCTCTAGTAAGCCTATATCAACTATGGGTACAGGCATCTCACAACGAGCACAAGGCTCTAAGTCCCACTTAGCTGTTAACAGTTGAGCAATAGTTTGTGAGGTTCCCTCTAGGTGACAATCGCCGCTAGCTTGTGAGAGAACTAGTTGCCAAATCTCCTCAAATTCCTTACTGTAGCTTTCCCCGCTAATTACCTTGGGCGGTGATAATCGCAAGTTCATTTTAGGAATAACTATTTTCTTGCCTAACTGAAGCCAGTAGGCAAGATAACGTTTAACTTGTTGTTCAGAAGCCATAATAAACGGTTGAGTGTTTGCTGTACGAGGTTAGGCAGTGAACTACCCAGCGCCAAGCTTACGCTATGGCGTGGGCTTCTGACTTCACGGGGGAATGCCTTAGCTTAGACTTGCGTCCTCGCTTTGGTCTTACTTCCCCTCCATCAGCAGCAGTCCTGGTTCCCAAGACCGATAGCATTCTGATACCTTCTGCTCTAATATTCGTCGCGGCGTTACCATCTCTATCATGATGAGTGCCACAGCTAGGACAAGTCCAAGACCTGACCTCTAGTGGCATCTCACGTACCTGATAGTGACAGTTTGAGCAGAGTTTAGAGCTAGGGAACCATCTATCAATCTCTACTAGTACTTTGCCCTCTTTTTCAAGCTTATAAGACAAGAAATTGACAAACATTCCCCAACCAACGTCAGAAATTGCTTTAGCTAGTTTGTGGTTGCCAACCATGCCCAAAGTATTTAGACTTTCGACTACGATGACTTGGTTATCGTCAACAAGCTTTCTTGAGAGCTTATGCAAGTAGTCTTGACGGACATTGCTAACTCGTTCGTGAACCCTAGCTACTAATTTTCTAGCTTTATCTCTTGATTTGCTTCCTTTTACCTTTCTAGCTAATTTTTGCTGTTTTCTCTTGATGTTACGCTCATGTTTTACAAGGTGTTTAGGGTTGGCAAACTTAGAGGTTTTAATATCATCATTGACGATGGCAAAATCCTTAAGTCCTAGGTCAATACCCGCTACTTTTCCGTCAGTACTGGGTGTTGGGCTATCCCCTTCTAACTCAGTTAAGATAGCCGCATAATATTTCCCTGATGGAGTCATGCTGACGGTTACTGTCTTGATTTTTCCCTCAATTAATTGGTGTATTTTCGCCTTGACTAGACCAACGCGACCAGGAAACTTGAGACAGTCATTAACGACCTTGACTGATTGCGGATACTGAATTGACTGCTTATTTTTCTTAGCTTTGAATCTTGGGTATTTAGCCCTACCTTCAAAGAAGTTTTTGTAGGCAGTTACTAGATTCAAAGTCGTAGCCTGCAAAACTTGGGAGTAACACTCAGATAGCCATTGAGTTTTTTCTTGTTTTTTGAGTTGGGGAAGGTATTTATTCAATGCAACACGAGTCAAGCCAAAACCCGTTTCTTTGTAGGTTTCAATGCACAAGTTGAGTGCATAATTCCACCACCAACGAGAACAGCCAAAGTGCTGAGATAGTACCTCTTGCTGTTTAGTTGTCGGATACAGTCTGACTTTGACGGCTTGATGTTGCATTACCTTCACCTCCTTTTATCATTATATGCACATTCTGATAAAAGTATTCCGGATAGTTGGCAAATTTTACCGGGGTTGACCGGATAAAATTTACTTGGGGGATGTCCATGTATCCCGGCGCTAATGAGCGAGAATATAGCGCGGGACTTATAGCCTCCCCCAAACCCCCACCGTCAGTTAATTCCCAACCCAATTAATAAATATTCTAGGTTTCCTGGTTGTAGTTTGAAGTACCTACCCGCGATTTCGGTGGTAATTAATTTGGTGGGGGTAAAGGTACTCCCAAACCACTTAGGTTGAGAACATGACCACCAGTTACTAGATAAACTGGATTAGCTATTGCACCTAACTCTCGTGTTAGCCCTCCAAGGCGATCGCGAAACTTCCTACCTAGAGGATAAGTGGGGACAAGACCCCAGCCCGTCTCCTCTGCTACAAAGATGATGGTACTGCTTGTTTGCAAGAGGCTTTCTTTCAAATCTTTTACAGTTTTTTGCCAAACCATCGTTTCCTGAATAAGCAGATTTGCCACCCAGGTTCCCAGAGAGTCAATCAGCAGACAGCACCCTAGTTGAGAATGCTCTAGAATTGTTTCTGCCAATTCTACTGGTACTAAAAGAGTTTTCCAGTTAGAAGGTCGTCGCTGCTGATGTTTTTCTAGACGGGCAAGCCACTCTAGGTCATCGGGATCGACTTTTGCGGTTGCAACATAGATTACTTGCTTACCTATTTGGACGGCTAAGCTTTCTGCCCACTCACTTTTGCCGGAGCGCGACGGCCCTGTCACCAGAATGATGCTACCTTTGACTTGTTTGTTATCGTTACTTCTACTTACCAACTCCTAAAATTCTTAGCTGAAAATTAGCTGAAGCTTCTACTATCTTAACTACTACAATTGCTCAGGAGTGGGCTTACTAACAAATTACCAGATGAACAGTAGTTGAAGCCACAAGAGTCCTCCGTTACTCTTGAGTGTAGGCGTTTGGGGAAGCTTTTACTGTCTGCCTTAAGATTAATTAAAGATATAGTCCCATGAAGCTCACTCCACCTGCTTACGCGAGGTGGAGGTGTCTATGCTAATTTGGAATTTTCAATTAGGAAGGATGTCACATAATGTTGGCAGGAGGATGAGTTATACATCCTCTCTCTTGTAAGCCCGCTTCTTAGGCTCATGAACTAATCCTTATCTGCAATTAATCGGGTAGATAAGCGCATTAGGGATTAGGGCTACTAAAAGGAGGACAAGGATTCTGAGCTTGGCTCAGAATCATGAGCTGTCCGTCCCGCACTATAATCTCTGATTTAGCGACGGGAATGCGTTACATAATTAATCTAGTCGCAGCCATGGTTTCCCCAAAAATGGATTCATTTGAAAATGCACTCAATCAGCTAGACCTAGCCAGACCCCCTAAGGGCAAAAAAGAGACATCTGGTTCGGAGAGTCATCTTCCTGAGCAATTGGCAGCAGCTTCAGAGGGACAGTATCCTCAGCGAGAACCTTCCTTTTCAATGGCTGTACAGCCTTTCCCAGCTCAGCAACATGGTGAGAGAAGACCAACCTTACCTAAATTAAAATCCCCTAGCATCAGTAACCATCGCCACGGAGCTAACCCTGCCTTGGCAATGAACTTGCTGCATGAAATTGAGACAATTGTTGCTAATTGGCAGCAAGAACTACAGACAATTGTGCGACAAATCCAAGACCTCTACCTAGAAGGTCCAATTGTTGATGGTTGGCTAGACTCCCATGATCGTAAAGTCGAAGAAGGTCAGCAGCAAGTGCGCCAAGCTAACGCAGACAGACTAAGGGACTACGTAGAAGAATCTTTTAATCAGCCCAATGCCAAAGTAACCTATCAATCTCCTCGAACTGGTTACCGCCTCTGTGGTTTAGATGCCAATGGTCAGTATTGGTCTGAACCCTGTCCACCAGACCAAGTTGCCAGTGTTAGTCTAGCAATTGCCCGTCATCAAAAACTCAAGCAGCTTTTGAGTCGCAAACAAGATTTGGAAACTCGCCTTTGTCAACTAGCGGAAACCTTAGTAGTAATGCACTCTCATTTGAGCAAAAACTAAATTTTTCTAGCTAGTGAGGTAACAAAAAGTGGCAGATTGTCCGGTTGACAGGTTAGAACTTGGGAAGATTTAAGACGAGAAGACCGAACTAAATTTCCCCTAACTCTTGCCAATACCTGAGCCTATGTCAGACCCAAAAGTCTCTGCCATTATCTGTACCCACAACCGTGAGCAGTATTTGGGTGCCGCCATTGATAGCCTGCTAGAGCAGGATTTTGATAATTATGAAGTGATTGTAGTCGATAATGCCTCAAGCGATCGCACCCGTGAAATTGTCGAGAACAGGCTATCTGACCCAAGGCTCAAATACGTTTATGAGCCCGTAACTGGTCTATCCGTTGCTCGTAACACTGGTGCTAGGGAAGCTCACGCCAGCATTTTGGCTTATCTTGATGATGATGCCGTTGCTAGTCCTGGATGGCTAAAGGTAATTTACGCTGCCTATCAAGAAAATGAAAAACTAGCAATTGCTGGGGGCAAAGTTACCTTACTCTGGCCAGAGGGAACTCGTGCCCCTATTTGGTTATCATCAGATTTAGCGGGGAATTTAGGAGCCTATGACCTAGGAGACTCAGTTGTTTACATCGAAAACCCTGGTTTGACTCCCAGAGGATTAAATTACTCAATTCGGTGCACTTTCCTGGAGAAAATCGGTGGCTTTGATGTAAATCTCGGTCGGGTTGGCAAAAATCTACTATCTAATGAAGAACTACAGATGACGGAGTTAGCACTCCAAGCAGGGTGGCAAGTTGCCTATCTACCCAATGCCTTAGTAGCCCACAACGTTGCTCCAGAAAGAATGGAACGCAGCTGGTTTTTAAATCGAGGTTGGTGGCAAGGAATTAGTGAGTGTTACCGAGAACAACTAGCTGGACGCGCTGGTTTCGGGCAACTAGGGCGAGGAGGAGAGCGCATTTTACGAGGTTTGTACAAATCTTTAAAACATTTCAACGAACCCGCTTTACGCTTTGGTAACCTGGTTTATGCCTACGGTCAAATTGGCTATCTAATTACCGCAATTCGAGGAATGGTTAAAGGTCAAAAAACTCTGCCCCCCTCCTCGTAATTCGCCTATCAACAAATTAAATCTTATAAATTTTTTCTTGCAGCTTCCTAACTATGAACTCCACTGACTCGAAACTCCCCGTCTCAGTTCTGATTCCCGCCAAAAACGAAGAAGCCAACCTGCCAGCTTGTTTAGAAAGCGTCAGCAGAGCAGATGAAGTGTTTGTTGTTGATTCCCAAAGCGGCGATCGCTCAGGGGAAATTGCCGAAAGCTATGGAGCTAAGGTGGTACAATTTCACTTTAATGGTCGCTGGCCTAAGAAGAAAAACTGGGCTTTAGATAATCTACCCTTCAGTAACGAGTGGGTCTTAATTGTCGATTGCGATGAGCGCATTACTCCAGAACTTTGGGAAGAAATTGCCACTGCCATCAAAAATCCTCAATACGAAGGATACTACCTAAACCGCCGAGTTTATTTCCTCGGTAAATGGATTCGTTATGGTGGTAAATACCCAGATTGGAACCTGCGCTTATTCCAACATAAAAAAGGTCGCTACGAAAACCTCAGCACGGAAGAAATCCCCAATACTGGTGACAACGAAGTGCATGAGCATGTGGTTATGAAAGGTGCCGTTGGCTACCTGAAAAACGACATGGAGCACATAGATTTTAAGGATATTTACCATTGGCTAGACCGCCACAATCGCTACTCTAACTGGGAAGCCAAGGTTTATTTCAACATGCTCACAGGCAAAGATGACTCTGATAGCATTGGTGCTAGTTTATTTGGGGATGCTGTGCAGCGCAAGCGTTTGTTGAGGAAGATTTGGGTCTGGCTGCCCTTTAAACCAACCCTACGCTTTATTATCTTTTACTTCTTACGATTTGGCTTTTTAGACGGCAAAGCTGGTTACATTTACTGGCGCTTGATGAGTCAGTACGAGTATCAAATTGGTGTCAAACTTCATGAGTTACGCCAATTTGGAGGTGTACTCAATGTAGCTGCTAAGCCAGCGGTTCCCCCACAACCCGTTGTTTCAAAAACCCACTAAGCGATCGCAAATAGAAAATAGAAAATGGAGTTTTGGTAAAGGCAACCCTGTTGCCTGTTGCCTATTCCCTGTTCCCTCTCCCGAAGGGAGTTAACAATTAACCATTAACAATTTTGATGAGACAACCAGCTATCCCCCCGTCCGATTCCCTAGTAAATAAAACAGTTGATTTGTCAGAAAATACTGTAGAGTCAGCCCAACAGCCAGTCTTGGACATGGCACCCTGGATAGATTTATCCAAGTACGACCAGTCAGGGTATGATCGGGGGCGTAGTGGCTGGTTTGTCTTACTTTGGTGGTTAGTACAAGCAATTGCCTTTCCCGTAAGTCCCCATAACTTCAGTGGTTTTCGCAGTTGGTTACTACGATTGTTTGGGGCAAAAGTTGGCTCTAACGTGATCATTAGACCTACGGCTCGTTTTACCTATCCCTGGAAAGTAGAAATTGGTGACTACAGTTGGGTGGGAGACGATGTTGTTTTCTACAGTCTTGATCAGATTTACATCGGCTCTCATTGTGTTATTTCTCAGAAATGCTATCTTTGCACAGGCAGCCATGATCTGCAAGATTCAGCTTTTGGTTTAATAACTTCTCCGATTAAAATTGGTAACGGTGCTTGGTTGGCAACAGATTGTTTTGTTGGGCCTGGTGTAAAAATTGGAGCCAATGCCGTAATTGGAGCACGCAGTAGTGTTTTTAAGGATATCCCAGCTCAACAGGTTTGTTGGGGTACGCCAGCACGTCCCCACTACCCAAGGGAAATGCGGAGTTAAACGACAACTATTAGTGCCGACCTACTTATTAAGAGAGTTGTAAGCTGATAAGTGTAGGTTCATGGAGGTCTAGATGGCAACTCTTACAAGTCTGGCTCGTAAAGACATAGAGAAACTCCAATCGGAGTATCCTGACTATCGCATGGAGTTGGTTGACGGGAACATCGTTGTTATGAGTCCATCGGGATACGAGTCAGATGAGGTAGCTCTAGAGTTTGCTGCTCAGTTACGCAACTGGGTTAGACCTCGAAAGTTAGGACGAGTAACCGGTTCAAGTGCGGGTTTCGAGCTTCCTAATTCCAATGTCAGAGCGCCTGATATCTCTTTTGTTCTGGCAGAGCGATTGCGGCTTAGTCCTCGCTCCTTTGCCCAACTCGCTCCCGATTTAATGGTTGAGGTTAAATCTCCTAGTGACACCCTCAAATCACTCAGGGACAAGATAAAAGATTTTCTGGCTCAAGGAACAAGAGTTGGCATTCTGATTCATCCAGAAAAACATAGGGTAGAAATTTATCGAGCCAACTCTGAGCCTATTGTCTTGGGTGATGGTGATGTTCTGACTTGTCCCGATTTGCTTCCTGGCTGGGAGGTAGCAGTTTCCGATTTGTGGTCACCAGAGTTCTAGTGTGGGTGAGGCTGATTGGCGCTCAGCTCAGCTGGTACCGTAGGCGATCGCATCACTTGCTCTCAATTGGTAAACTAGGCACACGGCATTACCCCTGGGGGCTGCATGAGACAAGAAGCAGAAGACGTGGAAATACGGCTACGTCGTCTAACACCACAGCAGGTCAAAAATCGTCAAGCCATCTTAAATAAAGTCAGAGAATTCTGGGTTGAAGGTGTTTTAGAAACCTCCCTGCACAAACAAGTATTGAGTGAACAGGGTTTAGAGGAACATGCTGATGGGGTAGTTTCCTTGAACCTGGAATTAGCAACGGCGGATGAGACACAAAAACCTTTACCCAAGGGGACTAAGGTTATTTCTATTTTTGATCAGTTGAGTGAGGGGCAAACACTGCTAATTTTAGGTGAAGCGGGGTCAGGAAAAACTACTACTTTATTGGAACTCACCCGCGATTTGTTGAGCCGTGCAGAACAAGGTCTAGATTACCGCATTCCTGTTGTATTGAACCTCTCTTCTTGGGTAGGTGGGAAGCAGACAATTGCCGATTGGTTAGTCGTGGAACTAAGCAGTACATATCAGGTTCCCCAGTCAATTGTAGGGGATTGGTTGCAAAGAGAGGAACTTTTGCTGCTGCTAGATGATTTGGATGAGGTAAAAGCAGAACAGCGAGATAGTTGCGTTGCTGCTTTGAATGATTTTTATCAAAATCATGAACATCCAATGGTAGTTTGTAGTTGTATTAAAGATGACGAAGAAGTTTCTAATCGTCTCAATTTTCAAAGTGCCATTTATTTAAAACCTTTCACTATAGAACAAGTTAGTCATTATTTAGATAGTATTCAGGCTGATTTGACAGGCTTGAGAGCATTAATGGCAGAGAATACAACTCTACAGGAATTAGCCAAGTCTCCGTTAATTATTAATATGATGGTTTTGGCTTATCAAGGATTATCTGTTGAAGATTTGCCCAAAACTGAAGCGCTAGAAGAAGGACGAAAACAGCTATTTGATGACTACATTGAGCGGATGTTTCGTCGCCCTACGCGCCTCAAAATTATACTAGCTGGCTTTGTCTATTATGTTGCAAACTCAAACCTAATTGGTACTAAGCATCCATACTCGGAAGTTCAATCAAGACGTTGGCTAACTTGGCTGGCGCAAAGAATGGTTCAGGAATCACAGACAGTATTTTTTACTGAGGAAATGCATACATGGTTGCAAAGTAAAAGAGAAAGAATACTTTATGGGCTGGGTGGTGGTGTATTAATTGGGCTGAGTTTGGCGCTGGGTTTGTGGCTGCTTTATGGGTTACTAATTAATGGGGTAATGGGGCTAATTCAGGGGCTACCGATTGGTAAGCTGAGTTATTGGCTGGTTTCTGAGCTGATTAGATTACTTACTTATGGTTTTATTGGTGGACTGATTTTTGGGTTAATTGAATCGATTTTTGGTAAACAGCAAATCTGCATTCAACAATTCTTGCGCCTCATCCTTTATCGTCAGGGTTATATCCCCCGTACTCACAGTTTCTTTCTTGACTACGCCGCAGAACGCATTTTCCTGCAAAAAGTTGGTGGGGGCTACATCTTCATCCATCGCCTGCTGCTGGAACATTTCGCTCAGATGAAACTTGAGAATTGAGGTTTGCCTAAAATTGGAATCCCAATAGATTCCAGTAAACCAGAAAGGGAACAAAAACTAGGGAAGCCAGAGTAATTAAATAATAGTGTGACCGCATCCAGACTGACCAGTACTTCTTCACTCCAGCCTGTACAGTGTAGAGTAGTAATCCCACAGCCAGAAGTGTAGTAAATAGTGGTCTAAAGGCTGGCTTAGGAGTTTGCTATGTATCCCACTAAAGCTGTTACTAGCAATAAAAATGCCAATATCTTGGTCAGGCATTAGGGTAAGGGAGCTAGAATACCCCCGCAAACTTCCTAAGTGTCCCAGCAT
>JBAUJE010000104.1:0-20758 GCA_049683475.1 Coleofasciculaceae cyanobacterium
GAGACCTTGATTAAGGCATTGAATCATCAAGACTCTCGGGTTCGTCAAAATGCTGTTCAAGCCTTGGGAAAAATAGGTAATGCTCCAGCATTAGAGGCTCTGATTGAGGCATTGAATCATCAAGAGTCTTATGTTAGTAAGAGTGCAGCTCATGCTTTAGGAAAAATCGGTAATGCTCCAGCAGTAAAGGCTCTGATTAAGGCGTTGAATCATCAAGACTCTGATGTTCGTAATAATGCAACTGATGCTTTAGGAAAAATCGGTAATACTCAAACCGTCGAGACCTTGATTAAGGCGTTGAATCATCAAGACTCTCCGGTTTGTCAGAGTACTGCTCAAGCCCTGGCAAACATGGGTAATACTCAAGCCGTCGAGGCCTCGATTAAGGCGTTGAATCATCAAGACTCTCGGGTTCGTCAGAGTGCTGTTCAAGCCTTGGGAAAAATTGGTAATACTCAAGCCGTCGAGACCTTGATTAAGGCATTGAATCATCAAGACTCTCGGGTTCGTCAGAGTACTGCTCAAGCATTGGGAAAAATTGTTAATACTCAAGCCGTCGAGACCTTGATTGAAGCTTTGAATTATCAAGACTCTTGGGTTCGTCAGAGT
Source organism: Coleofasciculaceae cyanobacterium (assembly GCA_049683475.1). Lineage (GTDB taxonomy): Bacteria > Cyanobacteriota > Cyanobacteriia > Cyanobacteriales > Coleofasciculaceae > JBAUJE01. Next base: position 610 of record JBAUJE010000104.1, read on the forward strand.
GCTGCTCAATCCTTGGGGAAAATTGGTAATCCCGAATTTCTACCAGAGCTTTCTCTATGTCTCTTAACTGTAACAAGCAATCAAAATCTACATAACAACTTACTCACTGCAATTTCTCGAATCCAAGAGCGCTGCCAATACTATAACCACGAAATTGCCAACTCCCCCCACCCCTAACAGAGACAAATCAGAATAACTTAAGCCATACTCTAACTACCCTCAATCAAACCCTGATAACCATGTCAGAAAAACCCACATATGATTTTGATTTCCGTGATACCACCTTTAGCAGCATCACAGGTAGTGGGTAGGGTGGGCAAGAATCTAGGTTGAAAAGCTGATACTATCCCCAGTTGAACTTGCCCACCCTACATCTGCTTACTAGCAAACTCAACGCCCCAGCCAAATCTTAATTTGCTCAACCAGGCTTGTCCCACCAAACCAAAAGGCAACCATAATTGAAATAGAAAGAATTGCGCCTAATAGACAGACTACCAAACCAGCGATACTAATTAACCCGTCATCTTCTACTAGACCAAAACCCGTGATGCAAATACCCATCGCTGGTAGAGTATTCGTCCCTGGAATAGGAATCATCATCGAAATAGACATTAGTGCGATCGCACAACCAATAAAAATGCGACCTGGTAAACTAGTGCAAATATAGGCAAATCTGGGATGAGTCAAAGCCTCAATGCGCCTTAACCAAGGTATTCCTGCCTTAGCAAACCCCTGCACTGTTTCTAACTTCATTTTCCCATTCATCAGCCGCTGCGGCAACCAAGGGCGTTCTGAACCAGCCACTAATTGCACTGCCAAAACAAAGATAACAATAGCAAAAGGAATAGAATATCCAGGTGCAGGAACTGGTAAAGCAGAAGGAAGGGAAAGGATAACAAACAAAAAACCAAAAATCCTCTCACCAGCCAGCGCGAGGATATCGGCTAGCTTAACGTGAGATTGCCTTTCTTCCTCGAAAAAGTAACGTTGTAGTTCTACAGAAAGTTTAGCCATTCAGGGGTTGGTTTGATAGTTAATCTGCCTAATATATACACAAATTTAGGAAAGCAACCCTGAAATTAATTGAGGGAGTAGGGAAGTAGGGGCGAAGCATTTGGGGGATAATTTACCGGTGGAACCCAAGGTATACAGTCCAAATGCTTCGCCCTCCCCCGATAGTTTGAAAGCTCATCAAAAAAAGGGTGAGTCAACGCCCACCCTAACCTATCTAGGTGCCGGAAGTCCAAGAGTTGATATACTCAGTTTGCTCTGGTGTCAGGCTATCGATAGCAATACCCATTGCTTGTAACTTGAGTCGAGCAATTTCTTTATCTGCTTCAACGGGAATTGAGTGCAAACCGGGTTCTAACTTACCCTTATTCTTAACTAGGTATTCACAAGCCAAAGCCTGGTTAGCAAAACTCATATCCATTACAGCACTAGGATGACCTTCAGCTGCTGCTAGGTTAATTAAGCGTCCTTCGCCTAAAACTATCACAGATTTACCACTCTTGAGGTGATACTGCTGGGTAAAGTTACGCACCTGCTTAACTTCCGATGCCATTTCCCCTAGGGTTTTGAGGTCAATTTCAATATCAAAGTGACCAGAGTTACAAACCATTGCCCCATCTTTCATCGCCTCAAAATGCTCTTTACGGATGACATGCTTGTTACCTGTAACGGTGATAAACAAGTCTCCTTGGGACGCAGCTTCTGCCATCGGTAGGACTCGGAAACCGTCCATTACCGCTTCAATAGCTTTAGTGGGGTCAATTTCGGTGACAATAACATTAGCACCCATGCCCCGTGCGCGCATCGCTGCACCTTTACCGCACCAGCCATAACCAGCTACAACTACACTTTTACCAGCTAGCAGTACGTTGGTCGCACGGATGATACCATCGAGGGTAGACTGACCAGTACCGTAGCGATTATCAAAAAAGTGTTTAGTGTCAGCGTCGTTGACATTAATGGCTGGGAAGCTGAGGACACCATCATTAAACATCGCCCTTAAACGGACAATACCTGTGGTTGTCTCTTCGGTAGTACCGATGATATCACTGAGTTGATTTTGTCGGTTTTGTACTAAAGTGGCGGTAACATCGCTACCGTCATCAATAATAATGTTGGGTTTGTGATCGAGAGCAATTTCAACGTGGCGGTGGTAAGTATCGTTGTCCTCCCCTTTCATGGCAAAGACGGGAATACCGTAGTCAGCTACCAAACTAGCTGCTACATCATCTTGAGTGGAAAGGGGGTTACTGGCAATTAGTAGGGAATCAGCACCAGCGTTTTTCAGTGCGATCGCTAAATGAGCTGTTTCTGTAGTAACGTGACAGCAGGCAATTAAGCGGACACCTGCTAAGGGTTTTTCTTTAGCAAAACGCTCCTGAATTTGCCGCAGCACAGGCATTTCACGCCCAGCCCATTCAATTCTTTGTTTGCCTTGGGGAGCAAGGGAAAGGTCTTTAACTTCGTGCTTGGGTTGAGTGGGAGTTGCAACCATTTTACTATCTCTAAGTATATTGCTTATCTAGGTTAGCCTTTCCCACTTTAACTGTCCTTCACTCTTTTTAATGTGTTGTCGTAATGACAAAATTAAAGTGTTATGGTCGCTTTTTGCATTACAGGGACTACAGGTGGGCAAGACGCGGGGATGGGGTGATGAGGTGATGAGGTGATGAGGTGATGAGGTGATGAGGTGATGAGGTGATAGGAAAGATTCTCCCTTGTCCTGCTTCTCTTCTTTCAACTCATCAATTTAAGGTTAACAGACTACTAAATAGAGTAATGGTAGGGTGGGCAAGTGTTAGGGAAGTTGAAAGTATACTATTGCGGGTAAAAGTTGCCCACACTACAGCTTCTAGAAGTCTCTAGCCTCACATAAATACTCTCTAGAGAATATCAAAGACTCATTAAAGGGACTTAACTACTCTTTAATGAGCAAAAAAGACTCATTAAAGACACTCAAGTACTCTCTAGCCTCACATAAATACTCTCTAGAGAATATCAAAGACTCATTAAAGACACTCAAATACTCATTGACCACACTTGGAAACTCTCTAGACTCACATAAATACTCATTAAAGAGTATTGCAGGCTGGTTAATGAGTTTCTACTACTCGATAATTTAGCCAGGATTGAGATGGTTATTGATGATATAGCAATTCACTTTGAACTGAGGTACATTTAATTTTCTTCGCATCTCCCCCAACTTCCTAAAACCTAGGACTTTGTACCTTACAAAATAGAGAAACGCTATTACTTTACACTGAATCTTGATTAATGAACCCTAAAGACCTACAATCTCTACTCGAAGCCATCGCCGCTGGTGAAGTAAGCCCCACCCTTGCCCTTAAACAACTTAAGCATTTTGATTTTGAGTCGGTGGGTGATTTTGCCAAAATTGACCATCACCGTACCCTAAGAACTGGCTTTCCTGAAGTGATTTGGGGAGAGGGAAAAACACCTGATCAAATTACTCAGATTATGGCAGCAATGAGCCTCAACAATTCTGTAGTAATGGCAACAAGAATTAAGCCAGAAGTTTTTGCTCAACTAAAAGAAACAGTACCAGGTATTCGCTATTACCCTCAGGCCAGGATTTGTGCTGTTGGCCCAGAGGAAGTTCAACCCCAATATCCAGGAATTATTGGTCTAATCTCTGCCGGGACATCTGACTTACCAGTAGCAGAAGAAGCCGCTGTTACAGCCGAAATGTGTGGTTTCCAAGTACAACGCCTCTGGGATGTGGGAGTTGCTGGTATCCACCGCCTGCTAAGTAACAGACAAGTAATTGCCGAAGCAGATGTACTAATTGTGGTTGCTGGTATGGAAGGCGCATTACCTAGCGTGGTTGCCGGTTTAGCCGATTGTCCAGTAATTGGAGTTCCCACCAGTGTTGGTTACGGTGCCAGTTTTGGCGGCATTGCCCCCCTCTTGACAATGCTCAACTCTTGTGCAGCCGGAGTAGGAGTTGTCAATATTGATAATGGTTTCGGGGCCGCGATTCTAGCAGGGCAAATTTTGAGAACAGCTAGTAAGTTGCGGTGAGTCGGGGAGACGGGGAGACGGGGTGACGGGGAGACGGGGAGACGGGGTGACGGGGAGAGTATTCAACTTTACTACTCCCTACTCCCCACACTCCACACCCTACTCATTACTCATTACTTATTACTCCTTACTCCTTACTCCCTCACCTCCTCACCTCCTCAAAATACAATCGTCCAGCCTTGCTTTCTCACATCACCTTTGATGTAGGAAACACCGTCAACTTTTAGTCCATCACGATTGAGAAGGGTGATGATGCCACCTTGATTGCCTAGCTGAATTGTCTCTCCCGTTAAGGGGACTATAACTACAGCACCAGCAGCAATGATAATGCCATCAAGAGGCTGTCTGTGCTTTAAGCGGTCTAATAGTGCCCAACCACTTAGGTTTAGTGTTTCGGGGGAGGTATTAATTAAGGTAACAGACTCCTTACCTGGGTCATGACCAAGGGGATTAATTAAGGCGGCGATGATGCGAACCTGTTTTTCTAGGACAGGAACTTCTCCAACTGGTTGAGGTTCTTTTGGTGGGACAGGGGGTATCTCCAGGGGGTTACCAGTCCTGTCGTCAGTATGGAATGTCTGGGATTGGAAGGCAAAGAAGGCCGCAACCCACTGATTTCTTGAGGGAAAGTGAATTAGCAATCCACCATCTTGCCAAACACCATTATCCTTTTTAAATCGACTACCACTGCCCTGATTCATGTGAATGTCATGAACACCATTACCAGGGCTAAATTTAAAAATTTTGTCCCGTTTACTTTCTGGCCCCCATGCTTCTCCAAAGGCATAGAGAACTGCATCGTGAGAGTTGATTGCTCGCGTAATATATAAATCAATCAGCTCGTTGAGATCATTGTCTGGTCCCGGTAAATCGAAGGGCAAGGGCTTCATCTGCTTGACATCAAACAAGTTGCCCCGAATGTAGTCTAGAGCTAAATTTCCTGGCTGGTTAGGTAGTTGATGAAAACCCAATTCTAATGGAACTAATCCCTGAGTAATAGGGTGTTGAAAATTGTCATCCACTAAGTAAAGTAGATCGGAGGGTGCTAGAACTGACTTGACGTTGATAGCAAGGCGGTAGTCTTGTTGATTGTCTTTTACATGTACCTGATAGTGAGGACTACTATCCTCATTTCCCTCCAGCTTACGACCTACAGCCCGACATTTGAGGACACCATATCTATCTAAAGACATCCAAATTTCTCCTGGTTTCATAATTGATAAAAGCTAATACAATTTCACTCAGGCTTAATTACGGATAATTTATAGTAATGTTCATTTTTCTTTGCAAATTGATTGATATAAACAAACAATTGGCATGAACGATTAACTAACCTAAAGTCAATTGGTATCAGCCCAACTCTAACTTTTTGGAAAGTTATCTAAAAGCAGTTAAGATTTTGCAACTATCTGGCAATTGCAATGTTGCAATGATATTGCACCTTGAAGTCTGATGATGTTCACTTCAAGGTGGCTAAGACTAATTCCGGAAATTTTTCTCTAATCTAATAGAAGTTTAGCAGAACTAATTTATTCAATGAGTTGAAACAAATGCCTGAAATTGCTCTTCACTAATCCTCTCTGCTTGATAAAGAGTTTCAGTAATTTCTGAAATAGTCAACACTGAATGTGCCCGATAGCCATTTTCTCCTAATCTCTTATTGACCCCCTGCTCATGGTCAATAAAAACCACAATATCATCAACTTTTAGTCCAGCATACTTAAGTTTTTCTGCTCCTTCCATCACACTCTTGCCACTAATTAAAATGTCATCAACTACCACCACCGTTTCTCCCGACTCAAAATGGCCTTCAATGACGCGACGGGTGCCGTGAGCTTTGACTTCTTTGCGAGGATAAATCATGGGATGATGCATACGTAAAGATAAGCCAGTAGCTGTGGGTAAAGAACCATAGGGAATACCTGCAATGCGGTCAAAACTGAGTTCTTTGAGAATTTCCTCGTAGGCAATGAGAACTTTATGGAAAATCTGTGGATTAGAAATTATTTTACGTAGGTCGATGTAGTAAGGAAATACTGCCCCTGATGCCTGCACAAATTCCCCAAAAAGAATGCAGCCAAGATCGTAAAGTTGCAAAATCAAATCTTGGTGAGCATGTTGCTCAAGTAAACAGACATTTGGCATCCAGAGTTCACAAGTGGCATTATTAAAAATAGTCTCATTTCTAATTTGGTTAATTTCTGCACGCAGAGGCTCTATTTCCGTTGCGGGTTGCTCACTCAATAACATATCTAGGGGAACAGGAATCAGCAAACCATCTCCACTGTTATTCAATCCAGCGGTGAGGATTTCTCTTAAGTCCCCACCTCCTTCTGCCCAAATACTACGAGCTAAGATAACTCGTTCCGGTGCAACTGCACGAATACGAGTCAGAGTATTCGGATTGTTAGTTCCTACTTCAAGAGCTAATTCTTCAGGATTGCCCCAGCTTCCTGCTTCCTTGGCTACCTGTAGGTATAGGGGAGACTCTGTATTAGGATATTGCTGCACAGCCACAGCCGCAGGATTGGAAGTACAGCAGAGAATAAATACTGCTTTTTCCGGGTAAACCAAAAAAGGTGCAACTTGGTCCTGTCCTATGTAAGGACTAAGGGTGATGGCATCAACTTGCCAGTCAGCAAAGACTTTTTCGGCAAAAGCACTACTGGTATTGAGGTCACCATGTTTGGCATCTAAAATAATGGGAAGATGAGCAGGAATCGCCCTCAAGGTCTTTTCTAGCAGTTCCAGTCCGGGAGTACCTAAGGCTTGGTAAAAGCCGAAGGTTGGCTTGTAGGCGCAGACTAAATCTTGAGTTTCGGTAATGATCAATTGCAACCAGTCCCATAAAGCGCTAATCTGCTTTGTCTCTTCCTGTAGAATGTAGCGGTCAGGAAGCATTTCTGGATTAGGATCTAGTCCAACAACCAGTAAGCTTTGGTTTCTCGCGATCGCTGTATTCAATTTCTCAAAAAAGTTCATTGTGCTTGGTGGTTCAGTAAGCTGGATGTATTAAAAATAGGGCGTTGCATAGTTGGATGATTTGGGATTTTTGCCTCTCTTGTCCCCCTTGTCCCTAATTGCGCAACGCCAAAAATAGAGTCAGTTCGCCAAGACAGGGTCGTATTTTGATGGCTTGCTTTCAGGCTTATTTTTACAAAAATTGATTAATTTTATTATTGCAGTACTACGAGCAATGTCACTGGCTGCCAGGGGGTGCAACTAAGCAAAACAAGTTGCTAACCTTACGGCAAACACAAGTACCTAATTATTTTATGATGTAAGAATCAATAGATGCAGAACTTGGCTAAGATTCACATAAACAAGCGAAGGTTGTATTATAGAAGACCATTGCAATGAAGTAAGCAGCATGAGTAAGCGGGTTTCAGTAGTACTATCGGACAACGTGGCAGAAAACTTAGAACAGTTGGCTTCTAAGGAGAGGAGATCACAAAGCCAAATGGGAGCAATTTTAATTGAAGAAGCATTAGCAGCAAGAAACGCATCGGAAGAAACTCAAGCACCATTACCGGAAGAAAAGAGCCTGGAAAGTCACTAGGTTGGTTTAGTTGAAATCTTGCACCTAGCAGTTAAAGTCTTGGTTACACTGACCAAAAATTTCTAGGACTTGGTGTTCTCCCCTGAGCAAACACCTGTAGTTGCTGTCAGACTATGCTCTATTTAGTCTGGCAGCAATTTTAATTAAAATCTTTCTTCGTGCACTAATGACATTAACCACTAGGTCGCCACGAATACTCACTCAGGTTGACTTTACCTTCTTTGCTGAAATTTATCCCCTCGTGTTCGAGAAGCGATCGCTGTAAATCGTCTGTCCCATAGCGTAAGGACGAGTGAGATATCTCACCTTTAGCATTAATTACCCGATGCCAAGGAATATCGGATGAATGCACATCTACTCGATAGAGGGCGTATCCGACCAAACGCGCCTTACCATAGAGTTTAGCGAGGTCTGCTACCTGACCATAGGTTGCCACTTTTCCTGGGGGTATCTGGCGAACTATTGCATAGATATCTTCGTAGGTAGACATCAAGAGTAATGAGTAATGATTAGCGGTTAGGACTTACGCACTGAGGGTTTAGTTGGATTCGACCAAATGGGCAATTGATTAACTTTTTGCAGCGTTAGGTCTACATAAGTCGTACCATTTTTCCCCACTGGCTCTCTCCCAAAATAGCCTGTAGCTCCATCATGAGCGTGGGAACCACTGACCAGAACGGTGTAACGACCTTGCCTACGAGCTTGATTGAACGGAGAGGCAACCGTCCAAGGCCAGCGTCCTGGAAATACAATCGTGCTGATGTCTTCAATCCAGTCTCGACGACCTTCTAGATGGTATATATGATCTGCTGCATTAAAACCATTTGTACCAGCAAAATCACCCCCGATAGAAAGCACAATTAGCCGAACATCGAGCCACTGATCAAGATAAGGTGCTGCGCTAAGAGCAACCTGCGCACCACCGCTAGTGCCAATGAGGATCAGCTTGAGAGGTGAATCTTGAGAGTTTGGGATTGGCTGCGCTGCGTTCATCCGATCGACAACGGCGATCGCAATTCCTTCGTTATAGACAGGACCATAGCGATTGTCTACAGAGATGGCAAACCGCCAGAGATTACGAATTTTGATGAGAATATCGGCATTTTCTAGCCAACCACTTGCCTCTTCTGCCGCACGCCACAGGGGAGCGAGCAATCGCCGACCTCCCAAACTCTCATTTGCCGCTGAGTAAGGGAAAACGTCTTTAACTGCTACACAGTTGGGATGTAGCTCAACCAAACGGTCTACAAATATTTCCTCCCCAGGAGCTAATTGATTGGCAGAAAAATCTCCGACTCCTGTCAGAAAGACAATGTAGCAATTAATCTGTGAAGATTTAGTAACGGAATTAGAATTTTCGTCAGAAGGTAAGCGATGGGAGCGACTTCTCCTCAAATTAAGACTTTCAGAATCTTGACTCAGCCACCAGATGAGAGTTCCTACAGGTGCGAAGATTCCCCAAGCAAGGAGTATTAATCCTGCCAAGAGTAACAGCTTCAAGGTTCCACCCCGGAACCAGATGATTATCCGCTCGATTAACTGAAGCATTCAAATATCTAGGTATAACATTTTGTTGTAGCTTTTTATAAGAGATGAAATCATCTCCTACAGGAGCTGTCACCTACCCTAAGCGTAAGGAGAGCAGCGTAAATGGCGAAAAGTCAACCGAGAAGACTGTGGACAACGCTTTGTAAGGCACTCAGTTTAAATGCCAATTTTTATGAAGATGCTCGTAATACCCCCAAAACGCATCGCAGAGCTTTGACTATTGTTATCTTGGCAGCTTTGTCCCATGCTCTGGGTAGTGCGGTCATTTTATTACTTAATCGATCACCTCTCCCCATCTTGCTACTAGCACTTCTAATTGATACTCTTAGTGTGGTGGGAGGCTATTATTTCTGGACATTCACCATTTTTAAGATTGGGCAGTGGTTAAAGCCAATTGACCCTACCTACGGAGATTTATTGAGTCCGATTGGTTTTGCTTATGCTCCCCAAGTGTTAAACTTCCTAACACTGATTCCTTTACTAGGGCGGCCCATTGAATTGGTTTTAGCTATTTGGAGTTTGTTGGCGGTAATTGTTGCCGTGCGAGAGGGTTTAGATATTAGAACTCGTACAGCGGCATTAATTTGTTTAGTAGGTTGGCCCCTCATTCAAGCGGCAATTGGATTTATACAAGTTTTTGAACAGTTTTTAGCAAAATAAGTAATAAGTTTCTGAATATACGATTCCAATTCCTGACAAAGCATCAGTATTTTGATTTTCTCGTCATTTGCAGACTATACAATTTAAATGCGCACTACCTTGATGAATAGACTTGACATGCTCCCTTTAATTTTCGTAAACATTAGGTAGTTTTGCTAAAGTATTCGGCAGTGACTCGAGAATAGAGACGTAAAGCTTTAGAAGTGATTGGGTTTTGAGTATGGAACCACAACTACAAAACTGGGAAAATTTCTGTCGAGTTCATGCCTGCGGCGACTGGCATGGCACTTGGACTAAATATTCTCCATCTGGAGAAGTGATGGAATCTTTTCGAGGTATCAGAAGCCTTTACACTAGCTCAAATGGCAGTGAGATTTATTTGTTTGGATGGCGAGTCTACGTTACTAATCAAACCTCAGCTCAACTTTCAATGACAGAGTATTTATAAAAATTCCTCCCCTGCTTCCCCACCCCCCGTCTCCCCTAGTAGTTAAATTAAATGTTTGACAGCATCTTAATGCCAACCTACTTAGGTAAGGTAAAGTAAAAACTCGTCCCCAGACCTAACTGAGATTCTACCCAGATACGACCTCGGTGGCGTTCAACAATTTTCTTACTGATTGCTAAACCCAAACCTGTACCAGGATATTCTTTATCTGTGTGCAGGCGTTGGCAAGGGGCAAAAATGCGCTCAAAATAATCAGGTGCAATACCAATACCATTGTCATGAACAGCAAAAAGCCATTCATTATCTCTTTGCTCTAACGTAATCTTAATCTGAGGCTGGACTTCTTGGCGGTGAAACTTGATAGCATTGCTGATTAGGTTTTGAAAAAGCAGTCTTAATTGTTGTTCGTCTCCCATTAAGATTGGCAGGGTATCATGACTAGCATAAGCAGAGCTTTCTCTAATTTTCCTAGTCAAACGGCTTAAGACCCATTCAAGTATATTGTTGCAATTGGTTAGCTGAAACTCTTGACCTCTAGTTCTAATGCGGGAATAAGCTAGCAAGTCATTAATTAGTTTTTGCATTTGGTCAGTGCCAGCCAAAATATGATTAATATAGTTTTGAGCCTTAGCATCAAGAACATTTTGATACTTTCTAGCTAGCAATTGAGTAAAAGAATTAATATTAATCAGTGGCTGCTGTAAATCGTGGGAGACGATATCGGCTAATTCTTCTAATTCTTGGCGGAAAGACTTTGTCTCCTCTTTTGATTGCTGTAGTTTTAGTTCAAGCTGTTGGTGTTCACCTTTAGTGTTACGCTCTGTATAATTGCTCTTTTCCTGTTGCAGTAGCAGATTTTGCTCAGTCAGCCTCTTTTGTAAGTGACGGATGTTGAGCTGATGGCCTACACGAGCTAAAATCTCTTGTAGATGAAATGGCTCATTTATATAGTCAACTGCCCCCCTAGCAAAAGCTTTGACCGGATCGACAGCCTCTTCAGTTGTACCTAAAAAAATGATCGGAAGATGGCAAGTCAACTCATCGGCTTTGAGCTGTTGAGGGATTTGATAGCCATCACTTTCCGGTATGATAATTTTAAGCAAAATTAAATCGGGTGGAGCAGTTTGGATAGCTTTCAAGGCAGATGTGCTATTAGTTGAGCTGATGACTTCGTATCCCTGCTCAATCAGCAGATTAGCTAAAAAACGCTGATTATTTAGGTTGTCATCAACAATCAAAATCTTTCCTTGAACAGTCTCGTTTTGCTGGTTATTCATGGAATGTAATTGATTGATTTAAATCCGAGGGCAGAAAGCAGGAGCAAAGTCAAAGTAAATGATAACTAGACCTATGGCAAAAGTACTTTTACGATGCTGTTTGCGTCAATTCTTGTTACCTGCTCCCAACTTTTGCAAGAAGTCTACTGTTTAGGCTGACATGATATAAATTCAGTGTTTTGGCAATGATGTTGCAATGACTCAAGAAAAACTAGAATTAATCATTGGTTGGCTCTACCCCACCCTGATGAGTACCTACGGTGATCGTGGTAATGTCATCTGCCTAAAACAACGGGCACAGTGGCGAGGAATTGGGGTAAAAGTGATGCCCCTTGAACAGCAAACCCCTATTGAGCAACTAGAGCAAGTAGATATTTTAATGGGGGGTGGTGCCCAAGATAGGCAACAAGAAATTGTCATGCGGGACTTGCAAGGCAGCAAAGCTGAAATACTGCGTGCCACAATAGAGGCAGGGACACCAGGAGTGTTCACCTGCGGTGCACCCCAACTGCTCGGTCATTACTACGAGCCTGCCTTGGGTCAAAGGATTGAGGGATTAGGTTTATTTGATTTTGTCAGTAAGCATCCTGGCCCTAAAGCCTCTCGTTGCATCGGCAACGTGGTTTTTGAACTAACAGCCTCTCCTCTAGCTCAGGATCTAGAAGCTATGCTAGGGAAACTGCCCGTAGTAATTGGCTTTGAAAATCACGGTGGTCGTACCTATTTAGAAAATGTACAGCCTCTAGGTCGGGTTGTAAAGGGTTACGGTAATAATGGAGAAGATGGTACAGAAGGAGCGTTTTATCGCCATGCGATCGCTACCTATTCCCACGGCCCTCTTTTACCGAAAAATCCCTTTCTCGCCGATTGGCTCATTCAAACAGCCCTCAGGCAGAAATATCAGAAAGACATCTCCCTAGAGCCATTAGATGATACTTTGGCAGATCTGGCGCGCGAAGCAATGCTCAAACGCCTTACCCTCCAACTAGCTTAGCCACTTACTCGCAAAGGGGAAATCTATATTATCCAATCGAGTGCAATCTTTGCAATTATTAGAATGGTTCGCCAATATGTAAATTTGCAAGCAGGGATATGACTGGAAAAGTAATCGATAGTAACACCACTGGTCTTCTGATTCTAATCATCCCCATCGCGTTTTTAATTGTCCTGCTGTTAAAAACGTGGCCTTTGCTGCTAGCCATCTTCCTCCTAAGCATTATTGTTGGAGCTTGGCAAAAATATCAATGGAAGCAGTGGAGCAAACAAGTCAATCCCTACTTCAATCAACTGATTAAAGAAAACCAGGGGTGTTTGACAGCAGTGGACTTGTCCGTAAAAGCCAACTTATCTGCTTCAGCTGCAAGACGGTATTTAGAGAAAAAAGCAGAAGAATTTGGTGCCCAGCGTCGAGTCTATGAAGACAAAGGTGCTGTATATTACTTCCTTACTGCTAGCGCTCTTGGTAGTATTTTTGAGGGAAGTGAACCTTCCTCTGAGTTAGAAAGTGAACCTTTCTCTAGTCAACCTCCCAGACTGATTGAACTGCTAGCCGAGCAGGAGTTAGCTCAGTCTCAGCAGGAAGTTGTCTTACCCTCAAATGACTCTGCCCACCAAGAACTAACAGTAGATTCCCCTCTAGCAGCACAAGAACAGAGCAAATCAGAGCAAATTTCTGCCTCTAAGGAGAGATCAGTAGCTCAAAAACCATTAGCAAAAGCTACTCATCAGGACAATTCTGCCGCCAAACCAGAAAAATCAGAACAAGCCCATTTAGACAAGACATCCCCAAAAACTCTCATTCAAGCCGAACTTGCTAAACGGCTAGACGTTCACTCGAGTACTGTTGGTAAACGCAAATCCGACCCAGACTTTTCCCAGTGGAGTCAAAGTAAAGATCCTGAGGGTGTTGCCTGGATATATTCAGCCGATACCAAAGAGTTTGTACCGCAACTTAAGTCTTAACTAAGTACGTAGTCCACCACAACAAATTTGACATCTGGTGAGTAAGACAGGGGAACACGGGGACGCGGAGAAAGAAAAACCGTCAAAATCAATTTGGTGAACTACTAGTTATTACGGGGAAAGTTCGGTAACTCAATCGCAGCCAAAGATTTACGCTTTTTGGGGGGACGCAGTGGATAGAGTACTGGTGAAGGCCAGCTAGATTGGGGGAGCAGAACTTCTTTTGTTTCGGCTGACTCATCTTGGGGTGGTTCTTGCCAATATTCCTCAGTTTCAGTTGCGGTAGAGCTTTCGGTCTGATCATCTCTTGTTTGGTCTAGAACATTTGACAGGGAAACTATCTGCTCAGACTGCTCCCGATTCATTTCCGGTTCTGCTGATAAATCGTCTTCTGTTCTATTGGCTGGTAATTCCCACCAGTCTGATATTTCAGTAGGTGAATTGATTAAAGCTGGTAACTCTTCTCCTGCTGAGTCCTGGTTGATGTTGTCCTCAGAGGTAACAGAGAAGAAATTGGTCTTGACTTGTAAAGAGAGTTCTTCTTCTGTTCTATCGGACCAATTATGAGCTTCCGCTTCTGGAGAAGATTCTGCTGAGGGGAATTCTGGGGCTGTTGGGTTAGACCAAATAGCCTCAACTTCATCATCTTCTTTCCAGTCTGGTTCTGCTGACCAAGGCTTGATAGGCTGAGCTTTTTGTAGGGGAGATAGGTTAGTTTTGCCAGTTGTAGAAAAGAGCTGTTGTCCACTCAATTGACTGGAAGTTGACATTTCCAAAGACTTGTCTAGGGCTGACTTGAATTGCAAGGTTTGGCGTTGCTGTCGATTGAGACGATTTCTCAGTTCTTGACAGGTATTTTCTGCTTGTAACAACTGGTGAGATTGTTGGTTGTAACGTTGCTTGGTTAAAGTACATTCCCTTTCTAGCTGGGCAACCCTTTCCTGGGAACTTTGAAGTTGCTCTGATAAAGTTTCAATTAAAATTTGCTGACGTTGAGCGGCTTGATGAGATGCTTCTAAGGTATGGAAAAGGCGAGTTAACTGGTCTTGGACATTGATGAGTTCTTCTGTTTTTTGAACTAGCAGTGTCTCCCGCTCTCGTACTTGCCGAAGTTGATAGTCAAAGTCCTCCTCTTTTTGTTTTAGGGTTTGCTGAAGCTGAGTTACTTGGTCGAGCAAGCGACGGTTACGCTGTCGCATTTTTTGTGTTAAGACAAACCAGTCAGCCTCCTTGTTGTCCTCTGGTTGAGCAGCATCTGAGTTGAGCGCGATAGAATCTTCCTCGCTAGCCGATGCGGGTAATAATACTTTCTCTATAGTTTTTGAAGTTTCTGATTCTGCTATGTGTTCGTCCGTCGAATCTGCAACGTCGATAGAATCATCTTCGATGGAGTCTGCTAACTCCAAGAGGCTCATAATTTCAGCTTCCTCTTGAGTTTCTATTGCCTCTGGTAGCGCCGCCGCACTGTCATCCATTGATTCAGTTGACTCAGGGAGAGGCTGGTTATTTTGGCTGTCAGCTTCACTCATTATTTTTTATCGAGAGGTTCAAACATTCGTTAGGTAGGGTAAGTAAATTTAAAAGCGAAGGTACTCATCAATCATAAGGAATAAAGTTTAAGGAATTGGGTTTAAATGCCCTGCCTAAGAGACTATCCATTGAAAAATTCTAAGTTAATCCTGCTCTGACTTAAAGTACAGACTTAGCATGCTACGTCTCAGTTTGAAAAAATTTCCATTAATAAATCCCGGTGCATGAATGCTCTGTCTACTAACGACTGAATTTGGTCACTATGGAGTGGTTCACCATTGACATAGTGTTCTAACCAGGCTTGGCTAATCAGATGGGGTTCATCTGGTAGCTGAGCTAAGTCCCAACCGGGCATATTTAATTCTGCCATTAGCTGGCTGACCTTGGGGTCATAACTGAGGGCAAAACATCGGCATTCTTGGGCTGCTGCCATAATGAGACTGTGGTAGCGCATGCCAATTGCCATTTCTACACCCCGGTACAATCCTTTTAGCTCTCTGGGATCTTCTATAGAGTAAATCTGATGAGGCCCTGTTAGCTGGGAGGCAATCGATTGGGTTATACCTAGGTCTTGAGATGGCTGAAAAGGTACAAGTAAAATACACGCCTGTGTGGCTTTTTGAAAGTCAATTAGCGCCTGGGTAAGATTGCTGAGTCGAGCAGGGGTTAAACTAGGATGCGATCGCAAGGTGACAGCCACTCGCGGTGCAGGTAAGTCCCATAAACCTTTTACTGGTAGCGAGTCTAGTGCCCAAACCGGATCAGGAGCTTGAATAAAAGGAATCTGCCAATCTGCTAAGATTGCAGCTGAACGGTTATCCCGCACACTTACCGCCGTGCAACCAGAAAAAGAGACTCGTGCTAATGAGCGAGTTATCCGACGCTTTAAGGGGCCAATTCCCTGGGCCCAAGCGACAGTTGTCAAACCCAACTGCTGGGCTAATCCCATCAAACCACAATAATAGAGAGAAGTTCTGGCACTGGTGGCATCTTGAATTAAACTACCACCACCCCAAATAAATACATCTGACTGACGCATTGCCCTTAGGACTTGGAAGGCTGACATGCGATCGCAACTCTGAACACTGTAGCGCTTCCGAGTCTGGGTTGGATTACCAGAGAGTACCAGAGGTGTTACATTTTCTGGTAGCATTTGCAGCAAAGAAGCAAGCAATGCCTCATCGCCGCCATTGCCCTTACCGTAATATCCTGATAAAACCGCTTGTATCTGCCCCATGAAAAAACTCTACCAGTTTTCGAGGCAACGATACGATAGATACTGGGTATTGAGCATCAGGGATGTTTGATGTTTATTAACCCAATTTGTTGCCCTGAATTTTTATCCTATGCACGCTCTTTCCCTACCAACTTGGATTATTCACATCTCTAGCGTCATTGAATGGATTGCTGCTATTTGGCTAATTTGGATTTACGGTGAAATTACTGGTAATCGCTGGTGGTGGGCTTTATCTTTTGGTATGTTACCTGCCTTGGTAAGTGCGATGTGTGCTGTCACCTGGCACTTTTTTGACAATGCTGAGTCTTTGCAGTGGCTAGTTACTATTCAAGCAGCTATGACTGTTGTGGGTAACTTTACGCTTTGTGCTGCTGCTTGGTGGATTTGGCGTTCGTCAAAGCAGTCAGCGACTAGTAATGAGTAATGAGTAATGAGTAATGAGTAATGAGTAATGAGTAATGAGTAATGAGTAATGAGTAATGAGTAATGAGTAATGAGTGACAACAAAAATATTTATTGATTTTAATTTAAAACTTATTACTTAAAAAGTACTGGCAGCAAACATTTGCGAATTGATGCAACCTTAAGCCTTGCGTGAAGTTAAGTAAGCAGTAATCTACTTTAAATTGCAGTTCCATGATTTCTAAAGATACTCTATTTGCCCTGTCTCTCTTTCCCTATTTAGGATTTTTGTGGTTTATCACCCGTTCTGGACAAATGCCACGTCTAGCTTTAATTGGGTTTTACGTCCTGCTGGTTTTTGTTGGCGTAACTATCCCAGCTGGTATTTACGCCAAGGTTACTTATGGTGAGTCCTTAGCCAATGTCGATTGGTTACACGGTAGTGCCGAGTTTTTCTTAACTCTATCCAATATTTTAGTGGTACTAGGCTTTAGACAGGCAATTCTTAAACATAAAATGTAAAATGTAAATTGTTAATGGAAAACTGACCTTCCAAATCAAGCTCAATTTTCCATTATCAATTTTCCATTTTCCATTATCAATTACCAGCTAATGCCAAAGAATGAGCTGGAAATCCTTTCGACTTAAGATCATTAACTACTGCTGCATAGTTTTGCACCCAGTATTTAGAGTTAAAGCGAATCAATTGACCTGAGTCTGCTCCGGCTATTCTTGCTAGTACTGGGACTTTTGCCTGATTTCTTTCTCCTGAGTGTTCTTGTAGAATTGCTTTGAGGCGAAGAAGTGTATCTTTGTTAGTGCGTTGTGGTGTCAAATCAATAACTACCATTTGTATATTCTCAATGACCTCAGCATCTTCAATAATCAGCTGGGTTTTGTCATCTTTTTTGTCCGCTTTTCCCCAAATAATTAAGCGAGTATCTGGTTGCATAAGTGAACCAATGCGCTGATAGCTTTTAGGAAAAACAATTCCTTCTGCTTGACCTGTCAAGTCTTCCATTTGTACAAAAGCCATGCGCTCACCGGCACTTTTAGTAACATGAAGCTTAACCTCAGTTAACATAACAATTGCACTTAAGAGAGAGCGTTTGTTTTGGTCGGCTAACTCATTAAGAGTAACAGGAGATAAAACTTTAGTAACTTGCTGAGCTGATTTTAGGGGGTGATCGGAAACATAGAAACCTAGTAATTCTTTTTCTAGACGTAACTTTTCCTGTAGTGAGAAGTCATCTACAGAAGTAGACTTGGGCGCAGATTGCCAAGCTGCACTATTATCTTTACTATCTTGACCTAGCGTTGTTGTGCCTAAAATATCGAAAATATTAATCTGACCACTGTCTCTATCTTTAGCGCGGTCTTGGGCCCAACTTATTACTACTTCTAAATCCTCAATGAGTTGGCGACGATTTGTGGCTAAACTGTCAAAGGCACCAGAGTAAATTAAGGATTCTAAGGCACGACGGTTAACTGTGCGTAAATCGACGCGATCGCATAAATCCGCTAAGGATTTAAATTTACCATCAGTCTCACGGGCATGCAAAATAGATTCAATGGCTCCTCCTCCTAAATTCCGGATGGCGGACAGACCAAATAAAATTTTGCCGGACACTGGCGTAAAATCTAACTCAGAACGGTTTATATCTGGCGGCAATACATTAATGCCCATGCTAGAACAGGTGGCAATATATTTTTGTACCTTGTCGGTATTACCACTGCTAGCCGTCAGCAGGGCCGTCATATATTCGACAGGGTAGTTAGCTTTAAGATAAGCCGTTTGATAAGTTACATAACCGTAGGCGGTAGAGTGAGATTTGTTAAAACAGTTGGAAGCAACTTTACCGTTTGCCAAAATAAAGTTATGGTCAAGCTCCACACCAATGTCATAAACTGACTGAGTATTTAATAGTTTGCGGCTGATAATTTTAACCATATTTTTACTTCTTTATTTAAGATATTTTCTAGATAAATAATTAGTTGTTGAGCAACTTGGATATTTAGCATAGACAGTAATGGTCTACCCCTATTCGCCATAAATTGTTACAACTACTTTGCGTTGGCGTGGTTTAATATCACATTCAAGGTGAAATATTTGTTGCCAAGTGCCTAATTCTAATTTACCATTCTTGACTGGTACGGTTAAGGACGGTCCAAGCCAGGTAGCTTGTAGGTGAGAATGCCCATTGCCATCATGCCACGTTTGCTCATGTCCATATTCTCGGCTAGCAGGAATCAGCTTGTTGAGAATTTCGGGTAAATCCTTTTGCAGTCCAGGTTCAAACTCAATCGTACCAATTGAGGCTGTACTACCAATGTTGAAGATGTGAGCCATTCCTGTCTTAATCCCAGACCTTTTTACTATGGCATTAACTTTATTGGTGATATCTTGCATATCTCCATTACTTTCTGTAGAAAGTTGGATGTAATCTTGATGAACCATGATTAATTAATTGTTAGTAGAAAATGGAAAATTGTTTTTTTAATCTCCCCATCTCCCTTATCTGTGCAAAATCTTTCCCTACTCACCGGCAAGAGAAACATATCAACCTTCGTATTCGCTGTCAATCTCAATATCCAAGCTATCCTCATCAATACGTATATACAAAATATTCGGACGACAACAGACTTGACAATCCTCAACGTATGATTGCTGTCCGCCAGCACTGAAGTCAATAAAAGTTAAATTAGGTTCGCCACAGTAGGCGCAGCTATACTCAGCTGTGTTTTGCATGCTATTTTGCCCCTTTTTGATAGTCTTTATACTAATCTCCATTTAAAATAATAGGCTAGACTTTTTTTCGCAAATTTTACTGAGTATAAATACATGCCTGATATTGTTGATATTGCGGTTAGCGCGGGTTCTTTCGAGACTCTAGTAACCGCTGTTAAAGCAGCTGGATTAGTAGAGACGCTGAAAAGTCCCGGTCCTTTTACTGTTTTTGCACCAAATGATGAGGCTTTTGCTAAACTTCCGCCGGGAACGATACAAACCCTGGTGCAGAACACTCCCCAATTAGCAAGGATTTTGACCTATCACGTCGTCGCTGGCAAGTTAACAAAAGCCGATTTGGAAAAAGTCGATTCAGTGAACTCTGTTGAAGGTTCATCGATCAGGATTGATACTTCTGACGGTTTTGAGGTAAAAAATGCCACGGTTCTAGCCGCAGATATCGAAGCAGATAACGGTATTATCCACGTAATTGATAACGTAATTTTAATGGGGTAATCTAATCTTAGTGAGTTTATTTAACCCTTAGCAGAGATATAGTAAGAGCCGCTATCAAGCTTACAGGTATGATAGTCGGTTCTATCTAAATATCAATATTCAACAACTCCACCCTGCTATTCTTCGCCTGACGGCTCCGTTTCGCCGAGGGTGGAGATTGCATCTATCGTCGGGCGCAGTTCCGAATACCTCGAAAGGCGTTCGACTTTGCCTTCATCCGACGACGCAT
>JBAUJE010000105.1:0-14006 GCA_049683475.1 Coleofasciculaceae cyanobacterium
TAGGACTTACGCACTCAGACATTAAGAATCGCTGTAACCCTCAGTTAAGAGTTCCCTGTTCCCTGTATGCCCTAACGGCCATGCTACGCAAACCCTATAGCCTAGAATCCTGATTTTTCCGTTTCACTGCGTAAGTCCTAGTTTAGTTTAAGATGCTTGCAGACTTCCATACCTCAATTACCTCAAAAAAGTTTGGTTCTGAGCCAAGACTAACAAGAGGTATTAAGGATGACCAGTGATATAGTTTCCGTTGTTTGAATACCCATCGTTAAAACTGATACGTTAATATACAAATGACTTTTGATTGGATTGATGACTTAATTAAAAATACGCCACTCACAACGCTGTTTCACAAGTTCGCAAGCCCCAAAACCAAAATTTATTTTTGTGTAGTTCGACTTTGCCAATAAATCCCTAACAAAACAACCATAGAAATAACACAGCTACTTTTCCACAGAAACAACCACCACGGATGCCACCAAGCCCCTGTTTGTACCTCAACAATATCAGATAGTCCAAATAGCAAAAAAGTTACTGCCGCGAGCACTCGTTGTCGTCGAATTAATCCCGGTTGTGAAAAACCTGCAACAGCAAATCCTACTGCAAAGATGATCCAAATGACCGCTTCAAGGTAATTTCCTCGGATGTAAATTGCTTCTAAAATGTTAGCTTGTTCGCTTAGTTGTTCAACAGAGGAGGCAGAAATTAACTGTCTAATCCAAAAACCTAAACCTGCCAAGATGAGAAATAACAGGCTTAAACGGATAATTACAGCTTTCCTCATTTAATTAATCATTAAAATAGTCAAACCTGTGATATTTGACTATTGTAGAACCCTTTTTGAGATTGCTCAAATTGCCAGACCTAACCAACTTACTGTATCTAGTTTGTCAAGTTGTCGCCGCCTGGGCCTCTTGCTCAATCATTTCCCGGAACTGAATAACATCTTGACGAGGATCAACATGACTAACTTGAACCTTCAGACGATCGCCTAAAGCTACCTGACGCTGGAAGCGCATCACCAATTCCATCCCCAAATCTTCTAGGAGAATTAACCCTAAATTATCGTGTTCCCTCAACCAACGTAATACCAAAGCATGCCATGCTTCCTCTGGGTGACGGCGCAAATATTCCAACGACCAATAACGATTAGTTTGGCGTTCTACCAAAGTTGCCTCATAGGCTGTTGTCATCACACTCTGCATCGTTTCTTGCAGTTGTTGTGCCCCAAAGGGTAACTCTTCACCCCGTAAATGGGCCTTAAGCTGAAAATGGGTGAGTAAATCTGTGTAGCGTCGGATCGGCGAAGTTGCCTGGGTATAGGTTTCTAGACCAAGACTAGCATGACGCACAGGAGCAATACTCATTTCTGAGCGAGGCATATGCCGACGTACCTCACAGAAACGCACTGGCCCTGGCGGTAGTTGCATCAATTCTTCTTCTGGGGGAATTTCCGGTTGAGGCTGTCCCCGAAATGGTAGAGGAATTTGATGAGTTTGACCATAGCGTCCTGCTACCTCTCCCGTCAAAATCATCATTTCCGCCACTAGCTGCCGCGCTAGGGAATCTTCTAAAACATCGATGGTAATATCGTCTTCATTGCAAACTTTAATCACGGATTCTGGCATATGAATGCTAATGGCACCCTGAGAACTACGCCAAGACTTTCTTTGCTTTGCCCAATTCGCGATCGCTGTAATTTCTGGTTCTGCCCCAATCCCTAGCTCTAACATCTCATCTACGTCTTCGTAGGTGAGGCGATAGGTTGGTTTAATCAGACTAGCATTGATACTATATTCTTCAATGCCGCCAGTTTCGTCTAAGACAACGGCAAAACTCAAGGCTCGACAAATTTTACCTTGCACCAGACTCATTGGTCCTGTCGCCAGTTCCGTTGGGAACATGGGTACAATTCCCGTTGGTAAATAGACTGTGGTGCCACGTCGTCTTGCTTCTTGATCTAATTCATCCCCTGGTCTAACTAAATGAGTTGGATCAGCAATATGAATCCAGAGGCGATCGCGTCCATCAGCTAGCTTGTCTAAACTTAAACCATCGTCAATTTCTTCTGTACTTTCGTCGTCAATAGTGTAAACCTTTAAATGAGTTAAATCTGTTCGGTCTGAGTCTGGATCGGCAGGTGGAGATTCCAGGTATTGCTGCGCCAATTCAAGTACCTCACGACGAAAGTTAACGGGGATTTGACTACGCCGCACAAACAAATTCTCATGAGGACTCCACAAACCCAGTTCTACCAAAACATCAAAGGCAGCTTGCCAACTTTGAGGGCGTTCTATCGCTGTCAAGATTTCTACAGCTGCACGAGTTGTGTTTTCTGGGTTCAGGACTAGTTTTTCTAAGACTGCAATGCGAGGGCGATCGCTTTCTTGCCACTCTACCGTTTCACCCGCGAGCCTTTGCTTTACGCGCGCCAAAAATTCTTCTTGTTCTTGCTGCTTAGTTTGAGCAGTTAGCAGCTGATGTTTCATCTCAGCTACCACCGTGGCGGAACGGGGTTCGTAGCTACCGGCTTTGTGCTTAAAATAAATTTTGTCTTCAAATAATAAGCAGTGAGCTGCATAGCACATCGTCTGACTTTGGTCAGAGAATAGCAGCTGTGCCATTTCTGCACAAGTCACCGCCCTGCTTTCTTCTACGAGCAATTCCCAGGCTACTTCCACGCTGGAAGGATCTAAAAATGGTTCTACTGCTTGGAGAAAGCTAGGGATATCTGAGGTCGTAAAAGTACCACCCACTACTTCATAAGTTATATCCCTAGGATGAAGCTTGTGAGCTTGCTCCCGTCTGTCTATGACTATCCAGTGTTTCTTGCCTTCAGGACGATCTACAATAGCGAGATTACGTTCTCCATGCAGGCGAAATTCAATCAGTTGTCCCTTTTCCACCAGTTTCGCTAACCCCGGTAGCCTTTACATTACATACTCCCACACCCAATCTATTGATTTTGGTGTAGACTTCTCAGCGACTCCCGGTATCCCGTCGGACATTAGCTCTTCGCGCAGCGTCTCCGTGTAGGAGAAACTTTATTGACGAGACGGGATGCCCCACCGCCCTAGAATATCTTGAGGTTTAGGTATGTCCCACCTTACCTGTATTATTCTCCACTTTACTTGACTTGTTGCCTCTCATTTCTACTCCTCACAAGAAGGAGGTGAGGGCTACAGATCACATTCCTAACTAGTCTAGCTGTTACTGGTGCAATGCCCAAGGGTTAAGTAGGGTATCGAAGAGCAATTCTGAATTCTTTCATCACTTTTGAGGGAGACAGGAGTGATGGGATGATGGAGTAATAAGGTAGCTGAATTTAGAAAGA
Source organism: Coleofasciculaceae cyanobacterium (assembly GCA_049683475.1). Taxonomy (GTDB): domain Bacteria; phylum Cyanobacteriota; class Cyanobacteriia; order Cyanobacteriales; family Coleofasciculaceae; genus JBAUJE01. Next base: position 3,335 of record JBAUJE010000105.1, read on the forward strand.
GTGTTGTTACTCCTCACCTCCTCACCTCCTCACCTCCTCACCTCCTCACCTCCTCACCTCCTCACCTCCCTGCTCCGGCTCCTTACCCTTCCTTGTTAATGAAAGGCAATAAAGCTAAATGGCGGGAACGCTTGATTGCTTTAGTCAAATCTCGTTGCTGCTGAGATGTCAAGCCAGTGATACGTCTAGGCAGAATCTTACCTCGCTCTGTAACGAACTTGCGCAACAGCTCAACATCTTTGTAGTCGATGGGGTCTTCTGGTTTGATGGGAGAGAGGCGTTTGCGAAAGTAAGTCATAGTTTCTTAGCTTCTGGTTGGTTACTAGTTATGGATCTGGTTGAGGCTTACAACCTCATAAAAACAGCAGACTGCTAATGAGCACAATCTACTTAATTTCTTTATGAGCTGTGTGTTTGTTGCAGTGGGTGCAGAACTTTTTCAGCTCTAAACGGGCCGTGGTGTTGCGACGGTTTTTCTTCGTTGTGTAGCGAGATACACCGCGAGAGCGCTTGTCTTGATTAGTGCGACACTCGGTACATTCCAAGGTAATAGTAATGCGTACACCTTTCTTGCTTGCCATACTTTTTTTTCTAGAAACTCAAATGGTGGATTAAATATAAACACAATTTATCATTTTCTCATAGTACTAGTCACTTGAGCAAGTAGTCTTCTCACCCTCAAATCTAGGGAAAAGCCCCGCTTGGTCTGTACAACAAGAGTACCAGCGATTCTATCGTGAAAAGCTTGCCGACCTTCGCTATCTGCCATAACTGTTCCCCAATCTACTAGCAAAGGTACTATTAGCAGTACCAACGACAGAGAATTGGCTGAGCCAATACTGAAGCCAAACACTGCTAACAGGGAAAGCAAACCAGTAATACCTTCGCGTTTAGTTAAGGTCAATAACTGAGGAATCCTGCTAAATCTAGCATCAAGCACTTTCATGTCCAATGCCCAACGCCCAAGACTTTGTCCTTGGTTTCTCGCAACGACAATTACACGCCAGACTAGCCATAACGGCAGAAAAACAAATAGTTCAGAGATACCCAAACCTGCCAAGAATGAACTGATTAACCAAACGCAGACAAAATCAATTAAGAATGCCCCAGCTCGCCGTTGGAGAGGAACTTGAGGGAAATGCTTGTGGACTGGTTCTATCGCCATAATCAAAGCTCAAAGCTAGTTCTTTCATGCTAACTTTCAGCTAGGTGGAGTTAAAAGAAAGTAATTTATGTTGCCAGTCAAAGAAGCAGAGTCGATCATTCTTAATTTAGTGCAACCTCCCCAAGCAGAAACAGAGACAGAGATAGTAGAACTCTCGGCTGCTGCTGGGCGCATCTTAGCTTCCCCGGTAACTAGCAAGTTAGATTTCCCTCACTCCGACAACTCAGCAATGGATGGCTATGCGGTACGCTACGCCGATGTCCAATCTTGCACAGAACAGCAGCCAGCCATTTTAAAAATTGTCGAGGAAATTCCCGCTGGCTCTCAACCCCAACTTACTCTACAACCCGGACAGGCTGCCCGCATCTTTACTGGTGCCTGTTTGCCAGAAGCTGCTGACACAGTGGTAATGCAAGAACAGACACGGCGAGAAGATGACAAGGTCTTGATTTTGCAGTCCCCTGAACCCCAAGCCTTTGTGCGTCATCGAGCCTCTTTCTACCAAGCGGGGACACCCTTGTTGATGCCAGGAATTACTCTAACTGCTCCGGAAATTGCCGTTTTAGCTGCTGCCCAATCTACCCAGTTCAAAGTATATCGTCGTCCCAGAGTAGCGATTTTATCCACGGGTAATGAATTAATCAGACCCGATCAACCCTTATTACCTGGTAAAATAGTTGATTCTAATCAGTATGCCCTTGCTGCCTTTGTAACTGGCTGTGGAGCATTACCAGTACCCTTGGGTATCATTCCTGATCAACCAGAGGCATTGAAAACAGCAATTAGCCAAGCCCTCTCAACGGCAGATATGATTCTTTCTACTGGTGGTGTGTCTGTTGGTGATTATGACTACGTAGAGCAAATCTTAGCTGAGTTAGGTGGGCAAATACAGGTTCGCGCTGTGGCGATGAAACCAGGCAAACCTTTAACCGTTGCTGCTTTTTCTTCTCAAGCAAGACAGATCGTGTATTTTGGTCTGCCAGGAAATCCAGTGTCTGCCTTAGTCAGCTGCTGGCGGTTTGTGCAAGCGGCACTCAATAAGCTAGCTGGCAAACCCCAAGAGTCCTGGGAACCATCATTTATTAAGGCAACAACCCAACATGAACTTCGCTCCGGTGGTAAGCGAGAGACTTATATTTGGGGTAAGTTGCAATTAAAGGCTGGTGCTTACGAATTTCAGGCTGCTGCTGGAAGCCAAAGTTCGGGTAACTTAATTAACCTAGCACAAACTACGGGTTTAGCGATGGTGCCGATCGGTCAAACCTTAATCCCTGCTGGGGAGCAAGTGCAAGTTTTACAAGTGGCATTATGAAGAATTAAGAATGGAGAATTGTTAATCTCCCCCTGCCTTAGGCTATATTATTTTTTAAATCGGATTTGAGCTTAAATTTTCTAGGAAGGAATAGAGATGGAACCACTGACCTTTATTGCTCTTTTGCCAGTACTTGCCTTCCTCATACTAGTTTTTTCTAAAAAATAGAATAGTTTTGTCTAGTTGTCAGGGGTAATGTTTATGTCTTTAATGTTATTCCCCTCACTGTTATTAAATTCGCCAATAGTAGAAAACAGCTAGGTGATTACCTACCAAAAACCCCGCTTGCCGCTAGGTAGTACCGTAGTCCAATTCGTCTTAGCTTGCTTAATTTGTTCTTGAGTAACTTTAGCGTTGGTCAGGTTAGCTCCACACAAATTTGCTCCTTTGAGGTTAGCATGACTGAGATAGGCATAGCTAAGATCGGCACCGCGCAAATCAGCCCCTTCTAAGTCTGCACAGCTAAAGTAAGCCCTACCCAAGTTTGCATCACGCAGGTTTGCCCGTCCCAAATTTGCTTGACCAAACACAGCATTTGATAAATTGGCTCCTTGCAGATTTATTTTGTCTAATTTCGACTGTTGAAAAATGCCACCAGATAGATCTGCTTTTTCTAGATCAAGTCCTCTCAAGTCTTGAGAGGCGAAGTCCCGACGACCTTTGAGATAATTGGTTAAAACGGAGTTGGCATCTAGTTTGGGGAAAGCTTTCGATTTCCCTGCTGTTGAGTTACGACTTTGTAGAGATGTTATTGCGGTTTGTGGCCCTTGCATACTTCTGTTAAATTGCATACCTGAGACTTTAGAAGTGCTTCTTTCTCGCCGTTCGCGTCGTTCTCGGATTGCCTGTGCTAGTTTAGCGGTAGCAGAAGTAGAAGGTGAGCCGGAAGAAGCTACTTCACCAGTAACAAATGAGTTTGGTTGACGTTTGCCATGACGAGTAGTCGGTTTAGTTGCTAGCCCGTTCTGCAAACTTTCCAGATAGGGCTCCAAGTCAAGAGCTCTCAAAATTTCCTCTGCTGACTGATAGCGATGGCGGACAGATGCCTCGAGCATTTTTTTCAATACCTCGGCAAAATGATCGCTAATACTAACTTTTTTCCGCCAGACCATTTCTCCTGTCGAGGGATTATAATCTAGATCTTTCGGTGATTTACCCGTTAATAAGTAAACACAGGTGACACCTAAAGCGTAAATATCACTAGCAAAAACTGGTCGAAGTGCCATTTGCTCTGGAGGTGCAAAACCGGGGGTGCCAATGGCAAAATTGGTCAAAGCGGTCTGACTAGAGTCGGCAACAGTATTTTGGGTGACATCATTTTTAACAGCACCAAAATCAATTAGAACCAATTTACGATCTTGCTTGCGACGAATTAAGTTAGCTGGTTTAATATCTCGGTGAATTACTTTTTGAGAGTGAATATATTGGATAAGGGGTAGAATTTCACTAAGGAAGTGTTTAACTCCTTCTTCGGGCAAAGGTCCTGACCTTTTAATCTCCTGTTGGAGAGTTAAACCACTTATGTACTCTTGCACTAAGTAGAACTGTTGATTAGTTTCAAAATAGTCTAATAGCCTTGGTACTTGGGGGTGATTACCAATCTTTCCGAGAGTTCTAGCTTCTCTTTCAAACAGTTCCCTCGCCATTTCTAGAACGTGTTCTACCGTCGTCGAGGGGCGTAGTTGCTTAATCACGCAGCTTGGTTGACCAGGAAGAGATTCATCTTTGGCTAAAAAAGTTGCGCCAAATCCGCCTTGACCCAGACCTTTTAAGATACGATAGCGATTATACAACAATAAATGGGAACCACAGGTCTGGCAGTCTTTAGCATACATGGGATTATTTGGCTGAGGACAGTCAGGATTTATACAATAGCTCATGTAAAGTTACCGATGGGGCGTTGTCCCTGCTGGGACTTTAGCTCTTGCATCTACATAGCAAGCTCAATAAGCTGGCTCTTGTTGGAAACGCACCGCCGACTATACCTTCGCTTCGGTTAGCTTGAGAAATAAATTTGACCTAAAACTAGGATATCCTACTTTTCATCTCTACTTAGGCAGAAACCGCCTAAGATCAAGTCTTATTTGTCACAATTCCTGTAAAGAGTTACTGAAGTTACACCAGTTGCCAGTAAAGCATTTATAAACTTTGGGAAGTATCAAGGAACGAGGAAAACTAGGAAAATTGAGAGAGGAAATACCCTAAACTTACTAATCCGTGATCGCCAATCTCCCAAAGCTAGCAGTAAAATAATCAAGCTGAGGTAAGTATAAGCTTAGGAGTCAATGCGTATTTCTCTCAATTGGCTAAGGGAACTGGTAGATATTACCCTGGCTCCAGATGAGCTAGCTGAAACCCTCACTATCGCAGGGTTTGAAGTAGAAGATATTGAAGATCAAAGAAAGTTGGCAGACGGTGTTGTGGTGGGCAAGGTGCTAGAGGTACAGCCTCATCCCAATGCCGATAAGCTCAGGGTTTGCCAAGTGGATGTAGGAAATAAGGCTGAACCCTTAAATATTGTCTGTGGCGCAGCGAATGTTCGAGCAGATGCCTACGTTCCTGTCGCCACTATAGGAACTTACCTACCAGCAATAGATTTAAAAATTCGTTCCTCAAAACTGCGTGGTGTTCGTTCAGAAGGAATGATTTGTTCCTTAGCAGAAGTTGGCTTAGCAAAAGAATCAGACGGAATTCATATTTTTGAAGCAGAAAATATTTCTCCAGGCGATGATGTCCGACCTCTTTTAGGATTGACAGATGTAATTCTAGATCTAAGTGCTACAGCTAATCGTGCCGATGCTCTGAGTATGGTAGGTGTAGCAAGGGAGGTCGCCGCACTGACAGGGGCAAGTTTGCATCTACCAACAGCTGAACCTGTCTCAATCCCTACTACAACTGGTTTGAACTTAAAGATATCGGAGCCAGTTGCCTGCCCAGCATACATTGGTACCGTTATTGAAGGAATCAAAATTGCTCCTTCCCCAGATTGGTTGCAACGACACTTGCTTTCAGCAGGAGTACGACCGATTAACAATGTGGTAGATGTTACCAACTACATTTTGCTTGAATGGGGTCAGCCACTCCATGCCTTTGACCGGGAACGCCTGCAAACGGTGGCTGGTGCTGATACTTTGACCATCGGTGTCCGCTTTGGCAAGAGCGGGGAGTCTCTGAAAACTCTAGATGGTCAAACCCGTTCCTTACAAGCCCAAACTCTGCTAATTACGGCTAACGATCAACCAGTTGCCTTAGCAGGAGTGATGGGAGGGGAAGAGACAGAAGTTCACGAAGGTACTGAGAATTTAGTTTTAGAAGCAGCCCTTTTTGACCCGGTGGCAATTCGCCGTTCTAGTCGCAGCCAAAGCTTACGTACAGAAGCTTCTGGTCGCTACGAACGAGGTGTCAATCAGGCGGAATTGAATGTTGCTTGCCAAAGAGCGATCGCCTTAATTACTCAGTTAGCTGATGGTAAAGTAACATCACAAACAGTTGCTGACCAAAGACCTGACCCTGCTAGCTGGGCCCGCTCCATTGAGTTGCGTTTAGATCGCATCAATCAAGTCCTCGGCCCAGTTGATTTAGGAGAAGAAATCGGTGAAATTTTACCGGAGGATGTTGAACGCATTCTCTGCGCCTTAGGATGTCAACTTGAACGAGGCAAATCAGAGGACGCTGTAACCTGGACAGTAACCGTTCCCCCCTACCGCTACCGGGACTTAGAGCGAGAAATTGACTTGATAGAAGAAGTTGCTCGTCTCTATTCCTATGATAAGTTCTGCGATGAGTTACCCGAACAGGCTGAACCCGGTTATTTGTCTCTCGAACAAGTTTTAATACGACAGCTACGAGAAGTTTTCCGAGGAGCTGGTCTGACAGAATTAGTACACTATTCTGTAGGTAAACAGGAGAGTGAGAAACAAATCTCCCTGGCCAACCCCTTGTACAGCGAATACTCAGCCCTGCGTAGCGATTTGCTGAGTGGGTTAATTGATGCTGTGCAATACAATCTCGAACAGGGTAGTGGTATCCTCAACGGCTTTGAAATTGGTACAGTTTTCTGGCGAGGAGAAGACAGTTTAGAGGAAGCAGAGATGGTTGCTGGGATTTTAGGTGGTGATCCTAGCCAAGGTCGTTGGGTTAGGGGAGGACGGGAACAACCAATGACCTGGTACGAAGCCAAAGGAGTATTTGAAAGTGTCTTTGAGCGCTTGGGTTTGAGTGTTGAATACCAACCGGATCGCAGTAATCAGCTTCTCCACCCAGGACGCACAGCTTCCCTGTGGCTACAGGGCGATCGCTTAGGTACTTTTGGGCAACTGCATCCTCAACTACGCTCAGAGCGAGACTTACCAGAAGCAGTCTATGCTTTTGAGCTGGATTTAGATGTGATGTTAGATACTTTGGCTCAGGATAAAAACCTGATTCCTCGTTTCAGTCCCTATTCCACCTTTCCTGCTGCGGATCGAGATCTTGCTTTCTTTGCTGCCAATAAAATATCTGTGGCAGAAATTGAACGGACAACTCAAAACGCTGCTGGTAATTTATTAGAATCAGTGGAATTGTTCGATGAGTATCGAGGCAAAAATGTACCAGAAGGACAGAGGAGTTTGGCTTTTCGGTTAGTTTACCGCGCAGGCGATCGCACCCTCACCGATAAGGAAGTTGAATCGGCACATCAAAAAGTCCGAGAATCCTTGGTGGAGAAATTCGGTGTTCAACTGAGAAGTTAAAGGGAATTTAGAATTTAGAATTTAGAATTTAGAATTTAGAATTGACAATTGTCAATCTTCCCCCTGCTTCCCCTGCTTCCCATCTCCCCCATCTTTCTGCATTCTGAATTCTAAATTCTGAATTCTTTCTTCCCCCTGCTCCCCAACTTCCCGATTAGAATGGCGAATAAATGAATACAAACTAAAGATTCACTTTAGGTAGCTTGCCATGGAACCAGATTTACGGCGATTTTTTCGAGCTTGCAACCCTAGTAAGGTTTTAAGTCAAGAAAATGCCGAAGACCAGAAATATTATATTGATTTCTCTGGGGTGCGTGGTACGGAAATAGTCGAGGAGTTGGGAGAGACAATCTTTTTAATGTCGCCTGATGCTACCTGTCAGTTATTTACTGGACATATTGGTTGTGGCAAGTCTACTGAACTGTTGCGGCTAAAAGCTGAACTAGAACTAAAAGGATTTCATGTAGTGTATTTTGAATCCTCCCAAGATTTGGATATGGGGGATTTGGATATTAGTGATATTTTATTGGCGATCGCACGTCGGGTTAGTGAAAGCTTAGAGGCGGTTAAAATTAATCTCAAGGGAGGGTACTTTACTAACCTCTTGCAAGAATGCGTTGATTTCTTGAAAACTCCCATTGATTTGGAGGGAGAAGCAGAATTATCTTTTGGTATTGGTAAAATTACCGCTAAAGCTAAAGAGAGTCCTCAATTACGTTCCCAGTTGAGGCAGTATTTAGAACCCAAAACCGAGAGTTTGCTCAAAGCCATTAATAGGGAACTGCTTGAACCAGCAGAAAAAGTCTTACAAAAGCGTGGTAAAGAGGGACTAGTCGTAATTGTTGATAACTTGGATCGGGTTGATAATCGTCCCATTGCCTCCGGTAAAACTTTACCAGAATATTTATTTGTTAATCGAGGTGAGCAACTCTGCAATCTTAATTGCCACGTCGTTTATACAATTCCTTTGGTTTTATTATTCTCCAACGAACGGGAAGCCTTAAAAAATCGCCTCGGAGGTGGTACTAACCCGATGGTTTTGCCCATGGTACCAGTGAGAAAGCGAGACGGTAGCGACTGTGAAGAAGGGTTACAATTACTGCGGCAAATGGTTTTAGCCAGAGCTTTCCCTAACCAAATACCAGAGCAACGCTTAAACTTAATTACAAAGGTTTTTGATTCTCCCCTCACCCTAGACAGGCTATGTAGAATTAGTGGAGGTCATGTCCGTAACTTGCTCAATTTACTTTATACCTGTTTGCGTAAACGAAAAACCCTACCCATTGATGAAAACAGACTAGAAATAGTAATTCGAGAATACGCCAATGAATTAACCTTAGCCATTACCCAAGAAGAATGGGAACTACTAGAACAAGTCAAACAAACTAAAAAAGTAACTGGAGAAGAGGAATATCAAACCCTCCTACGCAGTATGTTTGTCTTTGAATACCGCAATCAGCAAGGAGACTTGTGGTTTGATATTAATCCTGTTTTGGCAGAAGTTGATTAGAATTTAGAATTTAGAATTTAGAATTTAGAAAAAAATAATCACAACATTTGAGACTACTTACTTTCAACTTCTCCCTTCTGCCGTCTGCCTTCTGCCTTCTGCCTTCTGACTAACATGAACAACGATGTACTAGAGGAACTAGCTTGGGCAATTGAGGCTTCTGAAGGGGAGTTTACCCTCTTTTTTGCTCGCTGTAATTATGGGTATCTGCAAGAGGAGTTGGTGCGGGGGTTGCGGGAAAAATGCTCTTTGCCAATTCATGAGATTCATCTGCAACCTTCAGTTAAGACTCTTTATACTACCCTGGTGGAGGATTTAGGGCAGGAAAAACCAGCGGCTGTGATGGTGTTTGGTTTGGAGTCGGTAGCAGCAATTGAGGAGGTGCTGACTTCTACTAATAATGTGCGGGAAGAGTTTCGGAAGAATTGCCCTTTTCCTTTGGTGTTGTGGGTAAATGATCAGATTTTGCATCTGTTGATTCGTTTAGTCCCGGATTTTAAGAGTTGGGGGACAACTTTTAACTTTCGCCTCGCCGTCACGGAGTTGATTGATTTTCTCTCTCATTGTACCCAAGAGATTTTGAGAGAGGTTTTAACCGCAGGGGAATTTGTTTCTAATACGGAGATTCTTGGTTACTCTCATCGGCAAGAAATTGAGTCAGCTTTGCAAGATTTGCAAGCTAGGGCATTTTTTCAAAGTCAAAAATCTGATGTAGGGGCGAAGCATTTGGGGGATAATTTATCGGTGGAACCCAACGTATACAATCCAAATGCTTCGCCCTCCGATAGTTTGAAAACAGACCCTACCAACACAGAATTAACACCAGAGTTAGCAGCGAATCTGCAATTTATCTTAGGTCGAGATGACTACGCCAGAAATGAGATTGAGCAAGCTTTAGAACATTATCAGCAATGTGGGGAAATTGAATCTTTAGAATGGCAGGGAATGCTGTTGTTGCATCAAGGTTGGTGCTATTGCCGTCAAGCAGAACAGGAGAAAAACGACGGTGAGGTTTATTGGCAAAAGGCAAAGCAAGCTTTTGAGCAAGCAATTAATTGCTTTGAACAGGTTCAGCGGCAAGATTTAGTTGCTCTTTATATTAACCAGTTGGCTGAGGTACTACGAAAGTTAGCAGACTGGGATGAGTTGGAGGTAACTGCACGAAAGTCTCTCAAGCTAGGAGAGTCGGGAGTCGGGAGTCGGGAGTCGGGAGTCGGGAATAAATTAGCTCAAGATTACAGCTTTCTAGCAGAAGTTGCCCTCAATCGTCGCCAGTGGCAGAAAGCTAAACAATTAGCTCAACAAGCACTATCTATACTCCCGAAACCCCTCCCCAGCCCTCCCCTACAAGGAGAGGGAGTAAGCTTACTTCCCTCCTCATCTCCTCATCTCCTCGCCTCATCATCTCCCCATCCCCTCCCCTTCCTGATTCTTGCTCAAGCGCTACGGCAGTTAAGGCAAACTGAGGAGGCTATTAATTGTTTAGAGGTAGGGATAAAAGTAACTCAACCTCAAGCTGATCCGCCAACTTACGTTAAGCTGCTTGCTGAGTTGCGATCGCTTTATTTCTCCCGAAAAGAATATCTAAAGGCTTTTGAGATTAAGCAGTTTCAACAAGCTATTGAATTGCAGTTTCGGTTAAGGGCTTTTGTTGGTGCGGGACAGCTTCAGCCTGCTTTGTTTGGTGAAGAAGATGGGGGAAAGATAAGTTCTTCCGGACTTACGCAAATATCATCTCCTAGCCCCCCCAACCCCCCAGATCCTTCGCTTGACTCAGGACGCAAAAGCGCTTTGGGGGGAGTAAATCCGGTTCCCCCCAGAATTGGGGGGCTAGGGGGGCGAATGGGTAAGTCTGTTCATTCTCAGGTTGCTTCTAGTTACCTATTTGGCAGAAGGCAGGATATTGAGTATTTGGTTAATGAGCGGGTTGCACTGCCGAAGTATAATTTAACTGT
>JBAUJE010000106.1:0-19803 GCA_049683475.1 Coleofasciculaceae cyanobacterium
CTGGTGCCTAAGGCGCAATGGAACCACTCCGAACCCATCTCGAACTCGGTTGTGAAACGTTGCTGCGGCGAAGATACTTTGGGGGTTGCCCCACGGGAAAATAGCTCGGTGCCAGGTTATCTTTTTATGTATAAAATTCAAAGCTCTTTCTCTTGGTAGGAAAGAGCTTTTGCTTAGGGTCATTTAGGATTGGCGTATTGGCGGAGCTTAATGCGCTTCTCCTTCTACATGTCTTTTTTTACCTACTTAAGTATTGTGATTATCAGCTCTAGGAATAACATTTACTTGGTTAAAAGTTAAAAAGATATCCAAAATGCTAATCAATAAAATCTAAACTGGTAAGTCTGAGCGCGGATTAAAATTTTCAACCTGCTTTAGTTTTTCGTAAAGTTCTCTTGCTTGAGGATTAGGATATTTGGGTACAGTAATTTGAATTTCTACTAACTGATCACCTCTATTTCCATTGGAATCGAGATAGCCTTTGCCAGCAAGGCGTAGCCTTTGACCGGATCTGACTCCACCAGGAATATTCATCTTCACCATTCCATCGAGTGTAGGCACTTCTACTGCTTCCCCTAGTACTGCTTCGGCAGGAGTTACTGGTAGCTGACAAACAACATTCGAGCCATCTAGCTGAAAAAAGGTATGGGGAGCAACTGTAATTTTCAAAAATAGATTGCCACCACCAATTCCTTGACCTTTGAGGCGTACACGCTGACCAGTCATCATTCCAGACGGCATATCAATTTCTAAAGATCGTCCATCTTCTAGACGAATTCGCTCTCTCCCTCCTTCATAAGCTTTCTCTAAAGGTAGGGTTAGTCTAGCTTCTACATCTTTACGGTTAGGTTTAGGGTTAACGGTAGTATAGATTTTAGTATTTCCCGGTCGGAAAGCTTCTGAAGAATTAATCTTACTGCTATAGCTTTTAGAAGGAGTGGTTATCCCTTTGGTATAAGCACGACGACCTAGTAGCTGATCGACGAACTTGTTAAAGTCCTCTACCTGTCTAAAATCTACTTCTTCTTGTTCTTGTTTAAAGTTGCGAACTGCGTTGTTTTGATTAACCGTGTTTCTAAAGCTGGAGAATTTTATGCCTTTCCTGTTCAAACGTTTTTTCTTCCAAAAGTTGAAGAACTGATTATATTGATCTCGTTTGAGGGGATCTGAGAGAACCTCGTATGCTTCATTTATATCCTTAAATTTTTCTTCTGCTTCTTTATTTCCTGGATTAAGATCAGGATGAGATTTCCTTGCCAGCCGACGAAAAGCCTTTTTGATTTCTTCACTAGAAGCCTCTGGGGCAACCCCCAAAATCTCGTAATAGTCACGGAAGTTTTGCATAGAAATTAGAAACTAGCAAGTAGCTATTGGCTATCAATGATCGATTGAAGTTTAATTAGTAGAAAAAGCGTGATCTAAATCCTATGTACTGATTGTTTTCGATTATAGAAAAAGCTCTCCCCAAACCTGATAAAACTAGATGATTTTATCAAAACCAATCATCTTCCTCCTCATCCCAATCATTTTCAAGAGGGGCTCTGCGAGTGTTTTCTCTACTATATCTACTTCCTCCAAGACCGTAGGAGTCGCGGCGCTCATCTTGTTGCAAAAACCTATCCTTTTCGCTTTCTCCAGAAATAGTGCGACGAATTGTTCCAAAAAAATCATCTTCCTCCTCTTCAGAATATTGCAAGCGCACCTCTCGCTTGAGTTCATAAAGAGCATCCTGAAGGTCTGAGTAAGCTCTGTCTATGGCACGATCCTCGTCACGCTCTACTGCTTGACGAATTTCCATAATCAAAGCTTCGATCCGACGTCTATGAACGCCAGCAAATTGTCTACCAAAATCTAGCGTTACTTCTTTGAGCTGTCGTTGTGCATCATTCGCTAAAGCCTCAGCTCGGTTACGCTTCTCTACTCGTTCGCGCTTTTCCCTGTCAAATTGTGCAAACTGCTCTGCCTCTCGAATCATCTGATTGACTTCTGACTCACTTAAAGTAGAAGCCCCTTGGATTGTTACACTTTGTTCTCTACCTGTCGTTCTATCTAAAGCTGTGACTTGTAAAATTCCATTAGCATCAATATCGAAAGATACTTGTACCTGAGGAACACCTCTGGGAGCTGGGGGAAGTCCAGTCAGCTTAAACCGCCCTAGTGACTTATTATCTGAAGCCATTTCCCTTTCGCCTTGTAGGACATGAACTTCTACTAAAGTCTGGTTATTTTGAGATGTAGAGAAAATATCGGAGCGCCGCACAGGAATTGTTGTGTTGCGAGGAATAAGCTTTTTCATCACACCACCGATAGTTTCTAATCCTAAAGAGAGCGGTGTCACATCTAGAAGGAGAATATCTTTAACTTCACTGGTGAGAATTCCAGCTTGAATTGCGCCTCCTACTGCCACCACTTCATCAGGATTAACATTCTGATTCGGTTCTTTGTCAATAAAGCTTCTTACCAGTTGTTGCACCAGAGGAATACGTGTCGAGCCACCCACTAAGATCACTTCATCAATCTGAACTGGACTCAATCCAGAATCTTTCAAGGCACGTTTAATTGGTCTGCGTAACCGACTAACTAAATCTCCAGATAAATCCTCAAACTGAGAACGGGTAAGTCTCGTCTCTATATGCTTAGGCCCGTCTTCTGTAGCAGTTATAAACGGTAAATTAATGTCTGTAACGCTTACACCCGACAGCTCAATTTTGGCTTTTTCCGCAGCTTCCGTCAGGCGCTGTAAAGCTTGGCGCTCACGCCTAAGATCAACTCCTTCTGTTTCCAAAAACTGTTCTGCCAGCCAATCTACGATTTTCCGATCAAAATCATTGCCACCTAGTTGAGTATCACCACTAGTAGCTTTAACCTCAAATACCCCATCCCCTACTTCTAGGATCGAAACATCAAAAGTGCCACCGCCTAAATCAAATACCAAGATAGTCTTGCTGTCTTGGCGCTCTAACCCATAAGCTAAAGCAGCAGCGGTGGGTTCATTGAGAATCCGCAAGACTTCCAAACCCGCAATCCTGCCAGCATCTCGTGTTGCCTGACGCTGAGAATCATTAAAATACGCTGGTACTGTAATTACTGCTCCTGTGACCGTTTCCCCTAGATAACGGCTTGCCTCCTCTGCTAACTTCCTTAGCACCATTGCCGAAATCTCTTCAGGGACAAATTCTTTCTTTAAGCGAGGGCATCTAATTTTCACTTTACCCATTTCATCTTGGCGAATGGGATAGGAAACCCGCTGGGAATCTGGACTCAGTTCAGCAGACTTTCGCCCAATAAACCTTTTGACCCCATAAAACGTATTTTGAGGATTGAGTACTGCTTGGCGGCGCGCCATTTGTCCGACCAAAAGTTCTCCCTCTTTACTAAAACCAACCACTGAAGGTGTGGTTCGCATTCCTTCTGCATTAGCAATTACCACCGGCTTACCACCCTCCATGACAGCAACTACGGAGTTTGTTGTCCCTAGGTCAATGCCGACTACCTTGCCCATGCGTACTTTTATCTCCTCTTGACAAATGATGCTAACTTATCTCAATGACTATTTTGACTTAGGGTGTGTTGCCGAAGCTATCGGGAAAACCGCCCATCAACACCTAATTTTGGAGAAAAGGTTCTTCTCCATAAATGTGATTGTGTTTAGCCACAGCTTCATCCCAATTTGCATTGCAGTGCTGAAATTATTGTATCTTGTGGAATTACGTCATCGTGAAGCGCGTGAGACTTCGGCTTGTTGCGCTAACGCTAATAGGCTAACTGTACAATAGTACTGTTGAGCCGAAGCAATAATCCTCAATCTCTGTAGGGCAAGATACCTAAATCAAAGCGAACTTTAACCAGAATCTCCTCTGGCAGCTCTCGTGAATGCTAGGATCACATGTGCCGCATCTGGTGAGATTATTAATTAATGGCAGAAACACTTTTTTTTAATGCTCTGCGTGCAGCCATCGATGAAGAAATGGCGCGTGATAACACTGTCTTTGTCCTTGGTGAAGACGTAGGTCACTATGGCGGTTCCTACAAAGTAACCAAAGGTTTATACGAAAAATACGGCGAACTGCGGGTTCTTGATACCCCGATTGCTGAAAATAGTTTTACTGGTCTAGCGGTTGGTGCTGCAATGACAGGTTTACGCCCAATTATTGAAGGCATGAATATGGGCTTTTTGCTGCTTGCCTTCAACCAAATTGCCAATAATGCTGGAATGTTGCGCTATACCTCTGGTGGCAACTTCAAAATCCCTCTAGTGATTAGAGGTCCCGGTGGTGTTGGGAGGCAATTAGGTGCCGAACACTCTCAGAGACTAGAAGCCTACTTCCAGGGAGTTCCCGGTCTAAAAATAGTTGCTTGCTCGACACCTTACAATGCTAAAGGACTTCTCAAATCAGCCATCCGCAATGATAACCCTGTTTTATTCTTTGAACATGTCCTACTCTACAACCTGAAAGAGGATCTGCCAGAAGAAGAGTACCTGCTACCTCTTGACAAAGCCGAAGTCGTCAGAACGGGTAAAGACGTTACCATTCTTACTTACTCCCGCATGCGTCACCACGTTATGCAAGCAGCGCGCATTTTGGAAAAAGAAGGGTTTAACCCAGAGGTAATTGACCTAATTTCCTTGAAGCCTCTGGATTTTGAAACCATTGGTGCCTCTATTGGCAAAACCCACCGCGTAATTATTGTTGAAGAATGCATGAAGACGGGTGGCATTGGAGCAGAGTTGACCGCATCCATCAACGATAGATTGTTTGATGAACTTGACGCACCAGTGCTGCGCTTAGCTTCTCAAGATATTCCCACCCCATACAATGGTACTTTGGAAAATCTGACGATTGTACAACCCCAGCAAATAGTAGAAGCCGTACAGAAGATGGTGGCGTTAAGGGTTTAAGCTAGTTGAAGGTTGAATCGGTGATTTAACTAAAGGTTATTTGAAAATAACCTGGGGCAACTTTAGCAATGCTGGAGAGGTCAAGACCTAAACTAAATACTTATTCATTCAACTCCCAAAAGCCTTCAACCTTCAACAGCCAGTCTGCAAAAAGTCAGCAATACTCTCAAGGAAGGAATAAATCTAGCCGTTTGTGGCTAAACAGTACAGAGAAAGTATCTACTTTCAGAAAATCTAACAGAAGAGTTCACCTTCAGAGTAGGCAAACGCAAACAGAAAAAACCCTGGCGAACAACCTTCAAATCTAGCTATGCAAAGACAGCGTTTGTTATTAGCCTTAATTTTATTCCTTGTAGTGGCAGCAATCACCGCACTAATCAAGTTTCCTATCCAGCTAGGATTGGACTTACAGGGAGGAGCACAACTGACAATTCAGGTGCAAACGACAGAAGACATTCAAGAGATTACTAGCCAGCAACTAGAAGACGTTAAAAGTGTCGTTGAACGTCGAGTTAATGGACTAGGGGTTTCCGAACCTCTAGTGCAAACCGTTGGTCAAGATCAAATTCTGGTACAGTTACCTGGTGTGAGTGACCCCCAGCAAGCAGAACGAGTTTTGGGTGGTACAGCACGACTAGATTTTCGTAAGCAAAAACCAGGTACAGAATCGCAACTGCCAATAGAAAGAGAAGTACAAAGAGGACTACTATTTAAACAGGAACTTTTAAGAGAAGCAGGCGATCCTGAAGCGATCGCCCAAAATCAAGAAGCTCTTAATCGCACCAACGAAGCGATATCCCAACTGTTTGAGCCAACAAATGTCACTGGTAGAAACCTGAAAAATGCCCGTGCAGAACCAACTCAGTTTAGTGATGACTGGAAAGTAACCCTTCGTTTTGATGGCGATGGTGCCGAAGGCTTCGCTCAGTTAACCAAGGAGGTAGCCGGTACCGGTCGTCGCCTTGGCATTTTTCTCGATGATACTCTGCTTTCTGACCCTGGAGTTGGGCCAGAATATGCTGAGACTGGCATTGCTGGAGGAAACGTAGAGATCACTGGAGGTTTTACCCTTGAAAGAGCCAATGATTTGGCAGTACAGTTGCGGGGCGGTGCCTTACCTGTACCTGTAAAAATAGTGGAGAACCGGACAGTGGGAGCAACCCTAGGTAGAGATAGTATTCAAAGCAGTATCTATGCAGGAATTGCTGGTCTGGCATTAGTTTTAATATTCATGGGTATTTACTACCGACTACCCGGTCTAATTGCAGATGTTGCCCTCTCTATCTACGCATTGCTGACCATAGCTGTATTTGCCCTCCTAGGAGTTACTATAACCCTACCTGGCATAGCCGGTTTTATCCTGAGTATTGGTATGGCAGTTGATGCCAACGTACTTATTTTTGAGCGGACGAGAGAAGAATTGAGAGCAGGGAAAACACTCTATCGTTCAGTTGAGTCTGGTTTTTATCGAGCCTTTTCCAGCATTTTGGATGCTAACGTCACAACTTTAATCGCCTGTGCTGTACTTTTCTACCTCGGCTCTGGTTTAGTCAAGGGCTTTGCGGTAACCTTAGCTATCGGTGTCGCTGTTAGTATGTTTACTGCTCTTACTTGTAGTCGCACCTTGATGCTCTTAGCCGTTTTGGGATTTCCTAAGGTGCGCCAGAAACCAGAATTGTTCTGTCCCAATCTACCGGCATCAGTTAAGCCATAGGCAAAGGAGCTCTTGAGATGAGACTAAATCTAATCAAACAGCGTTCTCTTTGGTGGAGCATCTCTGCTGCCGTCATTTTCACTGGCATCATTGCCATGGTGATTTCTGTAAGCCAGCTGGGATCACCTCTACGCCTCGGTCTAGATTTTGTCGGTGGCACTAGGTTGCAACTTGAGCGGGACTGTACTCAAACAGGAAACTGCGATAAACCAATTGATTTGAACCTGGTGCGAGAAGCAGTAACTGAACAGGGTTTAGGTAACAGTAGCATCCAGATTTTAGGCGAAAAGAAGCAAGCCTTGACGATTCGGACAAAGAACTTAGAAGTTGAACAACGCACCCAGCTGCAAAATGCCTTAAGTGAGCAAATTGGCTCTTTTGACCCTCAAGCCACTCAAATTGATAGTGTTGGTCCTACCCTTGGTAGACAGCTGCTTGTCTCAGGTTTACTCGCTTTACTTGTATCATTTGTCGGCATTTTTATTTACCTCACCTTCCGCTTCCAGTTTGACTACTCCTTGTTTGCCTTTGTCGCTTTATTCCACGATGTCTTAATTACCCTGGGTATTTTTTCGATCTTGGGTCTAGTGGCAGGAGTAGAAATCGATAGTCTGTTTGTGGTTGCACTTTTAACAATTATTGGTTTCTCTGTTAATGACACAGTGGTGATTTATGATCGAGTGCGGGAGGTACTAGGCCAAAACCCTGATCAACCAATTAACCAAATTGTCGAAGATGCAGTTAATCAAACTCTAGCAAGATCAATAAACACGACTCTAACTACACTGTTGCCCTTATTGGCAATCTTTTTGTTTGGCGGAGAAACCCTTAAGTTCTTTGCCTTGGCGCTAATCATTGGCTTCATAGCAGGAGCTTACTCCAGTATTTTCATTGCGAGTACTTTGTTAGCTCTTTGGAGAGAGCGTTACGGCACTTCTCGACCAATACCAGCAGTGGTAGAAGCTGAATTTTCCGACGAAGTCTAACTAGTCAGTAGCTAAGAAGAATATGGAGCGACCAGACTCCCAGAAGCCCCCAATAGCTCAAACAGGAAAGACCGAGCTTGACCCGATCTTTAAGGAACAGGTAACAAGATTACATCGGCTCAATGTCTATGGTCGATGGTTACTTGTTTTTATTCTCTGGATAACTGTTGGCTCACTTAGCTTCTGGGGTTGGCGTTACGAAATTTCTCTATTGCAAGAGCATTTCACCTGGGCAGCACTACAATACGGTATTATCTATAACCGCTTGCCTGCACTAGGTTTTGCTATTTGCATCGGCATGACTACTTCAGTTTTAGTCTGGCAAAGTCGTAACATTCTATTTGGCATGCCGCGTCAAGAGCAGAAGCTTTTAGAACAGAGAGCACGCAAAATTTGCCAGCAAGGAGCTAGTCATCCTCTCTGGAAGTGGGTTTGCAAATTTTAAGATTAGTCTCCTTCGTATACCTATGAATATCCCCGCAAATTTAGCCAATGAGATCAAGCTTTACCTCAAAAACAGAGCTGCTCAGGGAGAGCTTGAAGCTCAAACGCTCCTGAGTCAACTTGAACAAATTGCCATTTCCCCAGAAATAACTATGCAGCAATCGATGTATGAGCCGCCACCAGACAGCTTAGAGCTAGGGTGTTGATTGTCAAACTCTCTGCTCAAGGGGAAGGGCAATGGTAAACTCTGCTCCCTTACCTGGTTGAGAAATACAACTCAGTTGACCATCGTGCCTTTCGACAACGATTTGATAACTAATCAACAAACCTAAACCTGTTCCTTTACCCACTGGTTTAGTTGTAAAACACTGTTCAAATATCCGTTTGCTAACTGACTCGCTCATCCCTGGACCATTATCAGCAATCCGAATAAGAGCGTGAGGAGTTGACTGGTCTGAGCCTTCTCTCCTAATCTCCTCGACACTTGTGCTAATTTTGATGCAGCGTGGCTGATGCCAGATTTCAGTTGACTCCTCTAGAGCATCAACGGCATTAGTAATCAGGTTCATAAGTACCTGATTTATTGGTCCTGCATAACAATCTACTGGTGGTAAATTACCGTAATCCTTAATAACTGTAATGTCTGGACGCTCCACCGTAGCCTTAAGACGATACTGCAAAATTAACAGGATACTCTCAAGACCTTCATGGAGGTCAGTTGCTTTCATTTCGACCTGCTCAGCCGTTAAAAATTTCTGTAAAGCTAAAACAACCTGGCGAATGCGTGTTGCCCCAACCTTCATCGAAGCGAGCAGCTTGGGCAAATCTGATCTCAGGAAATCGAGATCAATAGCATCTATTTCTGCCTGGATTGGGGACACTGGTTGAGGATAATGAATACCATACAGCTTTACTAATTTCATCAAGTCTTTAATATAGCAACTAGCGTAATCAATATTGCCATAGATAAAACTGACAGGATTATTGATTTCGTGGGCTATGCCAGCAACTATTTGTCTCAGACTCAACATTTTTTCGGTCTGAATCAGTGTGGCTTGGCTAGTTTGTAATTCCTTTAATAGAGACTTTGCCTGCTCTGTTTCTTTCTTGTATTGCTTTACTTGATTTTGCAATCTAGCCTGTGACTGAAGCAATTGAGACTCAGTGTGCTTGTGTTGAGCAATCTCTTGTTTAAGCTGTTCATTAAGTTTGGTTAACTCAGCTGTTCGCTCCTTGACCCTTTCTTCTAAATCCTCCTCCGCTTTTGGCAAGGATTCTTGGTTGTTCTTGCTATCTGTAAGATCGCGTGTTAACCTTGCAAAACCACGTAGTTGTCCTTCCTCTGTGCGTAAGGCAGTCGTCACAATCTTCGCCCAAAAAAGAGAACCATCTTTGCGTACTTGCCAGCCGACACTCTCAGAGTGACCCTGATCTGCTGCAATCGTCAACCCTTGCTCTGGTTGATCAAGTTCAAGATCCTCTTCGGTGTAAAAACAGGAAACATGCTGACCAACAATCTCTGAAAGTTTGTACTGTTGGAGGTTTTCTGCTCCTCGATTCCAACTAACAATCTTACCAAAGGAATCAAGCTTGACAAGAGTACAGTCTTTAACGCTGTCGGCTAAGAGGCGGAAACATTCTTCACTTTCGAGCTGTGCTGCCTCTAATTGCTTGCTCTGAGTCTGATCAGAGGCCATCGCATAAATTAATTGTTGCTTTTGACATAGCATCGCCTTCCAAAACAGCCACTTATATGAGCCATTTTTACACAGGTAGCGATTTTCAAAGGAAACTGAGTTTTTGCCTGCGGTAAGCTGATTTAGATGGACAGAAGTTGATGCTTGGTCTTCAGGATGAACCAATTCAAGCCAAGGTTGGCTGAGTAAATCTTCAGTACTAAATCCTAGCATCCTCTCACACATCGGGTTTAGTTGCTCGAGATAGCCGTCTAAACCCGCAACAAAAAACACTTCCAAAGTCAAAGATAAAAATTTTTCAGATCCCTGACAAACATGGCATTTTGGCTTTGCTTTTAGGATTTTTCTCTCGGTACGTAGTGTTTCTGCCCCATGGGTTACCATCGATCTCTTACCTGGCTTGTTGACTCAACTCCTCTCTTGTGTTTCGAGAGGGACAAAGATACTGGTGAGCTTCGGAAACTGGTGAGCTTCGGAAAATTGCCAAACCCTATTTTGCCTATTTCGCCACACGGTCTGAAAAACAACCCGAAAACAGTAATTAGCTGCATTGAATATTGATGCAACAACAACTATTTAGCTCACAAAAAGCAGATACACCACAAACCTCAAGTATAATGAAAACCGCCAATATTTATAGCTAGTCTAGTCTATTTATCAAGAAACCCTCAATTTATTCTTATCAAGAAGATTTGAATAAATGTCATTCAATCAAAACTAAAGTAGATAGCCTGAGCGAAAGAATACCTCTGTTGAATGCCGAGTAAGACTAAATCAAATAAGACAGAGGATAGTACATCAGCAGATTAAGCCGTTGGAATCCCTTGAGAGCTACCTAATAACAGAGAAAGGCAGATAGCTCTAAGGTTATGGTTCAATGAAAATCAGAAAAAACTCAAGACGGTGGCGATAACCGAAAATGTTGATAGAAGCATCACTATGCCTACACTAACTCCTAAACCGATGAGCCTGACATTTCCCCTCACCGCAGTGGTTGGGCAGGAAGCAATTAAACTTGCTCTGTTGCTAGGGGCAGTTGATCCAGGATTAGGAGGAGTAGCGATCGCCGGACGGCGCGGTACAGCTAAATCAGTGATGGCAAGGGCAATCCACCGCCTACTGCCCCCCATTGAAGTAGTCAAAGATTCCCTGAGTAACTGCCATCCCCGCTACCCCCAAGAGTGGGATGACCAGCTATTAGCCCAGAATATTGATCCGAGTACTGTAACGACAGAAATTATCCCTGCCCCCTTTATACAAATTCCCCTAGGCATCACAGAAGATCGCCTGCTTGGCTCAGTAGACGTAGAACAGTCAGTTAAACAAGGGGAACCAGTCTTTCAACCAGGACTATTAGCTCAAGCCCATCGGGGTGTTCTTTATATTGATGAAATTAACCTGCTTGATGACCAAATCGCCAACCAGCTACTGACAGTCCTCAGTGAGGGACGCAACTTAATTGAGCGGGAGGGCATTAGTTTTCAACATCCCTGTAAGCCACTGCTAATTGCTACCTATAACCCAGAAGAAGGACCCCTAAGAGAGCATTTACTTGACAGAATTGCTATTACCCTTTCCGCTGACGGTATCTTAAGTTTAGATCAAAGGGTAGAAGCTGTCGATCAGGCGATCGCTTATGCTAGCTCCCCGGGGCAATTTTTAGAGCAGTACACCGAAGACATTGACTCCCTGAAAACTGAGATTATCCTGGCACGGGAATGGCTCAAGGACGTGCAGCTTACCCGTGAACAGATTGCTTATCTAGTTGATGAAGCGATCCGAGGCGGTGTACAAGGACATAGGGCAGAACTATTTGCTCTGCGGGTTGCCAAAGCTTCTGCCGCTTTAGATGGACGTCAGACAGCTAATGCTGATGATTTACGACGAGCCGTGGAGTTGGTAATTGTACCTCGCTCCACTATTGTCCAGACACCCCCAGAAGAACAGCCACCACCCCCACCGCCACCCCCTCAAGAGCAATCTCAGCAAGAGCAAGAAGAACAAGAAGATAAAGAGGAGGAAGAACAGGAAGAAGAAGACCAAGAACAAGAACAGGAACCTCCCAGCATTCCAGAAGAATTTCTCTTTGACCCTGAAGGGGTACTTCTTGACCCCAGTGTTCTCTACTTTGCTCAGATGGCACAGCGACAGGGCAAGTCAGGTAGCCGTAGCATTATCTTTTCCGAAGATAGAGGTCGTTACGTCAAACCGATGCTGCCCAAAGGTAAGGTAAAACGAATTGCTGTCGATGCCACCCTCAGAGCAGCTGCTCCCTACCAAAAAGCACGCAGACAACGCCGACCGAATCGACGAGTGATTGTTGAGCAGGGTGATTTACGCTCAAAACGGTTAGCCAGAAAAGCTGGTGCTTTAGTAGTTTTCGTCGTCGATGCTTCGGGTTCTATGGCCCTCAACCGTATGCAATCTGCTAAAGGTGCGGTAATGCAGCTACTGACGGAAGCTTACCAAAATCGTGACCAAGTAGCCCTAATTCCTTTTCGGGGAGAACAAGCAGAAGTCCTACTACCACCAACCCGTTCCATTGCCTTGGCTCGCAACCGCTTAGAACGCTTACCCTGTGGCGGGGGTTCACCCCTAGCTCATGGTTTGACCCAAGCTGTCAGAGTTGGGATGAATGCCAGAATGTCTGGGGATATCGGTCAGGTGGTAATTGTGGCAATTACGGATGGAAGAGGTAACATTCCCTTAGCACGTTCTCTAGGTGAGACAGTAGAGGAAGGAGAAAAGCCCGATATCAAAGGAGAGTTACTAGAAATTGCCGGTCGAATTCGAGGGTTAGGAATTCAGCTGTTAGTAATTGATACAGAAAATAAATTTGTCTCTACGGGTTTTGCTAAAGAATTAGCTAAGCAAGCAGGTGGGAAATACTATCACTTACCGAAAGCAACAGATCGGGCAATTGCAGCAATGACGAAAAATGCGATCGCTGATATTAAATCTGGTTGACTTCTTCCACGCTGGCAAGACTTGGGATTCGTCTCTGGGATTTTTGTCAGAAGTCTAAAAGCATTCCGAAGATAAGCCTATAAAGCTTTTATTTACACTCAATTTAGAAATAACAAAATCAGAAGGAGCAAAACCACTTGTGTGTTCTTTGCTCCTTAATGCTTTCGTACAAAATCTCGATAATTTATCGGCGATGAATATGTGTAAACACTGCTACAAAATGCCTGAAATGTGATTAAAGTGATGGCACTTCATCCCAGTTACTTGTGATGACATCCCTCTTGTTCGACCTTAAGCAGAAAACCATAGCTTGATGAAATTAACAGCTAGTAACAGATAAAAGCGTTAATTAGCTGATTCAAGCTCTAAATTGAAGCGAAACACCTTAATTAACCGTAAAAACAACCGTAAGCTAGGGTTCGGATATTCCCCTTTTTTTTAGTACACATGTACTAAAAAATATAGTATCCTGATATTAAGGAGCTGCGGCGGCAGACTCATAAAGTTAAAGCTTGTGGTGATAGGGAGGTTTTTAAGACCTCAATTTTAAAGCGCTAAATTCTTCTAGCAAGTGTTGAAAAAGCCCATCTTGAATAGCAACACTCATACCATTCTAAGTAGTTTCAATATATAGATTGTCTTGCCAAAGTTTATCAGTTAAGACGTATCCAAGCTTAGTTTCTCAACTGAAAAACAAGTAACAAATTGCAATTGTTGATTGACAGAACACTGTAAAAACAACAGTGGATCTTTCTCTGTTTTTTGTTGCTGAAAATTAGAAACTATCCAACTATTTCGACAAGAATCAGTAATTAAGTTTTCCGCTCAGTTTTTACGTACAAATGAGGAGAAGCTCATGACACAAATTAAACTACCCAAAAAGCGTCCAGTAGAGTGGCTTAGGCAACTAAAAGTACCAGAAATTAAGTTAGATCAACTATTAATAGGCAGTGCCCTTTCTGCCGTGATCGGCTTGATACTAACTCAGCCAAAAGTCGCGCCACCCAGTTCTGAACTAGATTCAAGCCGATTTTGCCAGCAAATTGTGCAGCCAAAAGCGGCAGTAACTCGACAACAATTAACCCAACTGATGACCGTACCTGAGCGGAGTGAGCGCTCCCAAGTGCAAAACCTGCTCAATGATCCTTACTGCGTCATGCCAAGTTTAAGTATCCGAGCAGGAGCTACTACTGAACGCGATGCCTATCCCTTGGTATTCGATGGACAAACATGGCTAGTCGTTCTCTACGAAGGAGGAACCTATGTGGGATATGGATTTAAACGTTCTTAATAGCGTACTAGCGGTAGTGGTAGCACTGCTAGTAATTACAGGCTGCACCCCAAAACAAACCCAAGAATCACCCCTAGAGGTGCAGTTATACCAAACTTGGGAATTGCAACCAGGAGAAGTTGTAGCAGGTCATTCAGTAATTGGAGGCCTTGGCGATCTTTCCATCGCCTTAAAAGGACAAAAAGTATACGCACCTTATGACGGTAAAGTGCAGCCTCACAAACCAGACTGTGTAATTTTTTCTAGCGAGGACGTACCTAATTATCTATTGCGTCTTTGCGGACTGAAAAAACCACAGTTAGGAGAGCTGCGTTCAGGGGAAGTAATTGGTAGCGCTGACACTTTACAATTTGCCGTACTTAATAAGCGACCTGATGGTTTGTGGGGTTTAGTTGAACCTTCCAAGCAAGTCCTTAAGCAAATGTTACTCCCCCGTTGAGCTACTACTGTTTGGTTGATAGAGGGGTGTGTAAAAGGTAAAAGCATCAAGCAATCATTCATTTTATTTTTTCAGTGCTTTTGCCTTTTTTTATTTGGTAACTTACCGAAGGAAAAAGCAATGAAACAATACCTCAAGCTATTTATTCAGTTGATGGCAAGCCTACTTGTCATGATGTCAGCAACCATTTCAGCTGCTCAAGCAGAAGAAGTTTGGCTAGATTTTTCTGTTTCTGATGCTCAGATTAGTATCTCGGAAACTCCCTCTTCTGAACTACAAGCAGCGCAAACAACTAGTTCCTATTCTTCTAGTCAACTTGCCTATAGGGAGACTGAGAAAAAGACAGAGTCTCAGTCCATTTTACTCGATTTCTCTGTTCCCCAAGCAGAGGTTGATTCTGTAGAAACTGTCACTAAAATCCCTCAAGAAACTAAGCCCAGCCAAGCTGACCTCCCTAAAGTTGATAATAAGTTGCAATCAAACATAGTAGATAGTGAGAACAAGGAAAACCTGGGAGATAAAGCACCATCTACGAAGTCAACTCCGTCTGAGAAACAGTCTACCAACTCAGTAGCTGATAAGGTTGTACAAATTGCCAAGGATAGGATAGGTACAAAATTTAATTCCAATATTCCTGCCCAATGCGCAATCTTTGTACGGGATGTTTTTCAAGAAGCTAACCTTGAAGTGGCAGTGAGTAAGCAACCATTTGATAAAAATGTGCAATGGATTGATGCTCACCCAGCTCGTGCTCAAAGCTTTTTTGGCTCAGATGTTGGACTTTTAATTACCAAAAAAGAAGACTTGCAGCCTGGAGATTTAGTTGGATTCCAGAACACTTATGGTAATTGGAAAAAAGGGGCAATTACTCACGTTGGAATTGTCGTTGAGCGTAAAGATAATGGACAAATCATGATGGTTGACCGCTCAACCCGTAGCAGTCCTGTCTACTATCGTCCCATTTCCAAATTTAAGTTTGCAGTTGGGGTGCGACCCTATGTCTACGGCAATGCCCAAAGACCTACTGCTAATAGTTTAACAGCTCTGCGCAAGGCAATTATTGGGCAAGAAAGTGCTGGGAACTTTCAAATAGTCAATCCTGACTCAGGTGCTCTTGGCTACGGTCAAGTAATGCCAGAAAATGTTGCACCTTGGACAAAAGCTGCTTTAGGTAAGCCGCTGACACCTGAAGAGTTTTTAGCTAATCCTGACGCTCAAATTAAGACCATTGACCACAAACTCAATGAGTACTTAAAGCGTGAGTCAGACCACACAAACAGCAAAGATGAAGAGCTGGCAGTTAGAAGGATTGCTTCTACCTGGTACAGCGGAAAGCCCGAACTCTGGAACGATGCCAAACCTCAGTACTCTAACGGACAAACTTATCCTAGTATCAAAAAATACACAGCCTCTGTTTGGAAGCGGTATCTGAGGGAAATCGGTTAATCATTAAATCCCTGGATTTTCTAAAAATCCAGGGATTTATTTTAACTTATGTTGCAAAGAGTAAGCTAAGTCTCAATAAGCAAAATAAGGTAAAAGCAAGGTTAAATTTGAGTAAATCTTTACATTAAGTCTATCGATGCTAACTATCGAGATAATTTGCCCTTCTATAGAATACCGTTTAGTAATTATGATTTAGCATAAAGATAGCTAATAGACTTAGCAAAAGATAATAATCAACCAGGATATTTTCTATAGAAAGTATGATCTTTATTTGAGGTAAAACCGCTAAAATCCCAGCAAGCAGGGCAATAAATTGCTCAAAAGAATATAAAAGTAGAGATTCACTATGAGTCAAGCAACTGCTCCTATCAAGGGAAAAGAAAAATTAGAACCACTTTCCCCAGAAGAATTGCGTAAGATGCATGCTTACTGGCGTGCGGCAAACTACCTTTCTATCGGACAAATCTATCTCTACGATAATCCCCTCCTCAAAGAACCCCTCACCCTAGAACACATCAAGCCTCGCCTCTTAGGACACTGGGGTACTACTCCTGGTCTTAACTTTATCTATGTTCACCTCAACAGGGTAATTAAGGCTCAGGATTTAAATGTAATCTACATAGCTGGACCCGGTCATGGTGGGCCTGGTCTAGTAGCCAATACCTACCTTGAGGGGACTTACACCGAGTACTACCCCAACATCTCCCAAGATAGTGAGGGGATGCAGAAATTATTCAAACAGTTTTCCTTCCCCGGTGGTATTCCTAGCCACGTTGCACCGGAAACTCCTGGTTCTATCCACGAAGGGGGTGAACTCGGCTATGCTCTTTCCCATGCATATGGTGCGGCTTTCGATAACCCTGATTTGATTGTTGCCTGTGTTGTGGGTGATGGGGAAGCAGAAACCGGCCCTCTAGCTACCAGCTGGCACTCTAATAAATTCCTCAACCCTGCTCATGATGGTGCTGTGCTGCCGATTTTGCACTTAAATGGCTATAAGATTGCCAATCCGACCATCTTGGCACGTCTCCCCAAGGAAGAATTGGAGAGTCTGTTTATTGGTTACGGCTACAAACCCTATTTCGTTGAGGGTTCCGAACCAGAAGCCATGCATCAACTGATGGCGAAAACCCTAGATCAGGCGATCGCAGAGATTAAAGGAATTCAGCAGGATGCTCGCACTAACGGTTACAGTGAACGTCCCCGTTGGCCAATGATTATCATGCGTACCCCCAAAGGCTGGACGGGACCTAAGGAGGTAGATGGTAAAAAAACTGAGGGTTATTGGCGATCGCACCAAGTCCCTTTATCTGAACTAGCCAGTAAGCCAGAGCATATTACACTGCTCGAAGAGTGGATGAAGAGTTACAAACCCGAAGAACTCTTCGACGAAAATGGCAAGCTTATGGCAGAACTGGCAGAACTTGCTCCCCAAGGACAGCGCCGTATGGGAGACAACCCCCACGCCAACGGTGGCATTTTGCTCAAAGATTTGAAGATGCCTGATTTCGAGGATTATGCCGTCAAGGTGGAGAAACCTGGTGCTGTAACTGCTGAGGCTACTCGAATTATGGGTCGCTTCCTGCGGGACGTAATGAAGCAAAACATGAAGAATTTCCGGGTAATGGGGCCGGATGAAACTGCTTCAAATCGTCTCAGTGCTTTATTTGAGGTGACAGATCGAGCTTGGACAGCCGAAACTCTTCCAGAAGATGACCATATTTCTGCTAATGGTCGGGTGATGGAAATTCTCAGTGAGCATACCTGCCAAGGTTGGTTAGAAGGCTATCTTCTCACAGGTCGCCACGGCTTTTTCTCCTGCTACGAGGCATTTATCCACATCATTGACTCGATGTTTAACCAACATGCCAAGTGGCTGAAGGTTACCCGCGATGAAATTCCCTGGCGCAGACCTGTCGCTTCCCTCAACTATTTGTTAACTTCCCACGTTTGGCGACAGGATCACAACGGTTTTTCTCACCAAGACCCTGGTTTTATCGACCATGTAGCTAATAAGAAAGCAGATGTGATTCGGGTTTATTTACCCCCCGATGCTAATACCCTGCTCTCTGTAACGGATCATTGTCTGCGTAGCCGCAACTACGTTAATGTTATTGTGGCAGGGAAGCAACCTCAACCCCAGTTCCTGAATATGGATCAGGCTGTCAAACATTGCACCGCAGGGGTTGGTATTTGGGAGTGGGCCAGCAATGATAATGGTTCAGAACCTGATGTGGTGATGGCTTGTGCTGGGGATGTACCGACCCTTGAAACTTTAGCCGCTGTTGATTTACTGCGTCAACACTTCCCTAATTTAAAAGTTCGGGTGGTTAATATAGTTGACCTGATGACGCTACAGCCTGCAAGTGAGCATCCTCATGGTTTGTCGGATAAAGAGTTCGACACCATTTTTACTACCGATAAGCCAATTATTTTCGCCTATCATGGCTATCCTTGGCTAATTCATCGCCTCACCTACCGGCGGACAAACCACAAAAATCTCCACGTCCGAGGCTATAAGGAAGAAGGAACTACGACGACACCTTTTGATATGGTTGTTCGCAACGATTTAGATCGCTTCCATTTAGTAGGAGATGTGATTGATCGGGTGGATAAATTAGGTTACGCGGCGGCTTATGCTAAGCAGATGCTTCGTGACAAGTTGATTGAACACAAACACTACGTTACTGAGCACGGTCAGGATATGCCGGAAATTAGTGAATGGCAATGGCCTTATTAAAGGGTTAGTGAACTAGCTAATCGCCCCCGTGTTTCTCTAGTCCTGATAGCCCCCTAAATCCCCCAACTTTGATACTGCTGGCGAATTAACAATTGGAAACCTTGGCTACGAAACAAAGGTTTTTTAAGCCCCCCAGCCCCCAATCCTGGGGGAGTCAGGACTAAAATTCATCCAACTTGACCTTTGTGTAAAGCAATATTAATTTCGCCAGCGGTATTAATCCTGGGGTACTTTGAAATCCTGTTCCCCCCAGGATTGGGGGGTTAGGGGGGCGAATGCAGAGTATTGAGGGGGATGGGAAATTAATCTCTTAATATTACACTGTCCGTTTCCATCCCCGTTGAGGGGAGTTAGTTGGTAAAGTATACCCTCTGCTTTGCGAAGCATGAGAGAAAAAGTAGAAAATCGTTTCCATCCCCGTTGAGGGGAGTTAGTTGGTAAAGAGTTCACTTTTGAAACCCTTACCAGGAGAGGGTTTGAGATACCCCAATCGACGCATCTCTGAAAAATAGGAAAAACTTTTCCAAAAACGGTCAATTTCGTAGCCTGGAAACCTTACTGGGTAAGCCATCGACGCATGTCAACGAAGTTATGCGGTTTTCAAGGTTCTGGCGAGATGCGTCGATTTACTCAACACGGCAGTTATTATAACCTTTTATACCTGTACTTGTCAAAACTACGCTAAATTTTGACTGAGGAAATTACTTAATTTAGCTTCTGGCACTCTTTGGCTAGACTCAACTACTCTTTAAAGAGACTCAAGAGGAGTAGGGTGGGCAAATATGCAGTTAGTGATTTCAGTCGTTAAGGTATTGTCTTTGCCCACCCTACCATTACTCATTACTCATTACTCATTACTCATTACTCATTACTCATTAACAAATCTCAACTTGCCAAAAACCAAAAATCTGCTAATCTAGTTGAGTCAATTATTTACAGCCAATATCTCCTGGCCCTCAGAAGCTCTAGTAAAGCTCCTGAAAGGCTAACCCCCAAAACTGTGAAGTCCAGTCCCGGAGGCCTAGCTAGTCATGCTATCCCAGGCCACCTCGACTCCTCTTGGAAAAGTGCGGGGTGGCTTAAATTTTGGCAAAAAATGCAGAATGCAGAACGCAGAATTGAATTCTAAATTCTAAATTCTAAATTCTAAATTCTAAAACGGCCAAATAAGGTGATAGC
>JBAUJE010000107.1:0-26907 GCA_049683475.1 Coleofasciculaceae cyanobacterium
AGTGCGGTCTTGGGGTCTCCCCAAGTCGAGCAACTGGCGCTGTGCGTGGAGGCTTAGACGTTGGTCAGCCTGAGAAGCGTGAACTTCTAGACGGAGATTGGGTTCAACTCTCTCTCTTTTAGAAGCCCCTTCCATAATCTTTGATTTTGGAGGGGAGTATGTCACACACTGAGTATTTATGCAAGGGAACGGGGAGACAAGGGGGATAAGGGGGACAAGGGAGACAAGGAGGACAAGGGAAAAATTTTGTTATAGGTTGATGAAAGTTCTCCCTCCATCACCCCATCACCCCATCACCTCATCACCCCATCACCCCATCACCCCATCACCCCATCACCTTACGCAGAATTCTCCGAGGTATTACCCTCGCTGCTTTTTTGACCGCGCTTGACTGGTTTTGGTAAAGGCTCTTTGCGTTTAGGTGCAGCCTGATCACCGTGGCGAATTGGTCCTTGATTCGACCCCCTCATTGGTCTTTGCCTCCGTCTATTTCTGTTAGCGTTACCGTTTTTCCGTTTCCGTGGCTTCTGGGAGGGGATTTGACAGATATCGTTTGCCTCTTGAATTTGCAGCGTATTAGCTTGTAACTGCACGTGTAAATCCCAAAAGTGACCAACGACTCTGCTACCCAAATAGCCCTTAAGCTTTAACTTGAAAAGCTTTGCCCTCTCAGAGTCTCGGCGAGGAGATTGCAAAATTTTAACAATTACATCTTCATTCTCCCGCGACTGATAAATTACCTCGCCACGAATGGAGAAATAGCCCTCTTGAATATCTGGTTCCCCATTAGCTTCAGGTAATTCTGGAGAAACTTTCTCTTGCTCTTCAGCTTCAGCAGTTGTCTCCTGGGCAAGATTCGGCTCAGTTGATGGAGTTTTATTCAGTTTTTCCGGTTCCCAGACACCGACAATTTGGACGTGTAATTGATCTTCTTCTTGCCTTGTCCGAGGATAAACAACCCAGAGGTGGTCTTGATCTAGGCTTAAATGATTCTTGACCAAGCTCATTACCCGACCGAGTAAGACGGCATCAATCAAGGTTCCATCCGTCGTCAGTAGAGTCCCCCGCGTCAACTGCTCTGCAGAAGGCATATATTTGCCCCGAATTAGTCCGATTGCTCGGTACTGCATGGGTTCACTGGGGGGAGGAATTGGTTGCTGCCTCTCGTTGTTGGCTGGTTGAGCCTCTATCGAGTCAGTAGTAGCAACTGAATTAGTAATTGTTTCTGAATCGCCGGTTGGCATTTCTGGCTGCTGGCTGTGTATACTGTTTGTTTCTGGCATTGTTTCTGGCAATTGAGTACCAGAAGTGGTGGGTGACTCGGATGACCGGTTCACGGAAGAATTCATATAACCTCTAACCTCCTAGCGGCGGAGACACATTCCCTTGTCAGTTGGGCTGACTTCAAAAGTGTAGTTCTTTCTACACTTGCGAACTGTCCGATGTAGCTTCCGGGAAAAGTGCCAAAGGCAAAAGCTACGGAAAAGCTCTATATGCAAAAAAAATCGATGTCAGCCTGCCCATTGTATAAAATGCAGTGGCAAGACTGGTAGATCCGTAAAGTTTATAGAATCTTTAATCGGAAAACTCTGCACCCGATTGAATCTAAGATGAATACTGACAATATTTTGGCATGCTAAATGTTCGACTAACAGGAAAATCTGTAAGTCGGTTGATAATATCATTAGAGTTCAAGGAAATTTTGTGACTCAAAAGCGCAGTCCCTGGATCAAGCTGATACTAGTGCTGGCCGTACTGGCATTAGTGGGTGCTTCAATGGTTCCGTTACTAGGCAATATTTTTCAAGAAAGTCAACCCTACGCATCAGCCACACCAGCGGCAACGCCGACCATGTCGGCACAAGAACGAGCAGAATTGGAAGTGCAAGCTAAAGGCTATGAATCTGTTTTGCAGCGAGAACCAGAAAACCCTACTGCTTTGCGAGGTCTATTAGAACTCAAGCTAAAACTAGGGGACATCCCAGGGGCAATTTCCCCCTTAGAACAACTAGCTAAGCTTAATCAGGAGCAGACTGAATACGGAGTCCTATTAGCTCAGTTAAAAGAACAAACTGGCGATCGCGAAGGTGCAGCTCAAGCCTACCGAAATATACTAACCTCCAAGCCAGGAGATATGAATGCTCTCCAAGGGCTTGTTAGTTTGTTAGTACGACAAGATCGCCCAGAAGCAGCTATTGGTCTGTTGCAAGACACTTTAAAAACGGCACCTCAGGTTAATGAAATTCAGCCAGGGGCTATCGATGTCACCTCGGTACAGCTACTGTTAGCTCAGATTTACGCCAATGAGAAGCGCTATAACGAAGCGGTAGCCATCTACGATGAAGCAATCAAAGCTGACGAGCAAGATTGGCGACCTGTGCTAGCTAAAGCTCTAATTCTCAAAGAACAGGGTAAAGCCGCAGAGGCTCAACCTCTTTTTGATACAGCTATTTCTCTCGCTCCAGCTAAGTATAAAGACCAGGTTAAGCAGCTAGCTGAGGAAGGAGTGGGAGCAGAGGGAGCAGGGGAAGCAGAGGGAGCAGAGGGAGCAGAGGGAGCAGAGGGAGCAGAGGAAGCAGAGGGAGCAGAGGGAGCAGAGTGATGAATACTGAATTTAATATTTCCGCTCTTGGGGCTCGAACATGGTAATGCTGACTGGTTTATATTGCAGGTCGATGCCAGCCGAGGAGTAAAAAGCTAAGGTATGCTTGAGAAAACTGCTGTCGTCTCTGTCTGGATAATCCTCACGGCAGTGAGCTCCTCGACTTTCCTGTCGGTTTAAGGCAGAAGTGAGGATAATTTCTCCTACAACCATTAAATTACTCAATTCCAAGGCTTCGATAATTTCTGTATTCCAGCAGCTGTTTTTATCATCTAAATAAATCTGCTGGTACTGTTGTTGCAGTTTTTGCAGCTGGTTTAAACCTTCGCGCATTAACTCTTCGTTACGGAAAACGCCGCAGTGTTGGGTCATACAGTCTTGGAAAGCTTGTCGTAGTTGGTTTAGGCGAACTGTTCCTGGTTGGTTAAGCAGGGATCGGATTTTTTGTTTTGCCGCACCGAGGTAGGTTTGTTCATCTAGATCTGGTAACTTCCGATTTTGTAGGTATTGGGCAAGAAATGCGCCTGTTCTTCTTCCGTAGACTACACATTCGAGCAGGGAATTACTACCTAGTCGGTTTGCCCCGTGAACAGAGACACAGGCAGATTCACCAGCAGCAAAAAAGCCATCAACTAGTCCGTCGGCACCACTAAGTACCTGACCATCAGTATTGACCGGAATTCCTCCCATAGAGTAGTGGGCTGTGGGGCGCACTGGCATAGGTTGGTGAACGGCATCAATTCCCAGCAGTCGGTGTGCTTCCTCCCAACAGAAAGGAACCCTACTCATAATTTTTTCCTGACCCATGTGTCGTAGGTCAAGATAGATAAATGATCCACCGGCACTGCCATCAGGGTGAATACCACGACCTGCACGAATTTCTTTGGTGATAGCCCTTGAGGTAATGTCACGAGGTGCTAGTTCCATTTGTTTGGGGGCGTAGTTTGCCATGAAGCGATCGCCTTCGGAATTAATCAGATAAGCCCCCTCACCTCGCACTGCTTCGGAAATTAGGACACCTACTGGATACAAACCCGTTGGGTGAAATTGTACAAACTCCATATCTTCTAAAGGCACACCAGCAACGGCTGACATGGCTAAACCATCACCAGTTGAGGCAAAATCATTGGAAGTGGTGTTAAATACTCGCCCATAGCCACCAGTAGCAAACATGATAGCCTTTGCCCGTAACACCTCAAGCTGGCTATCCAACATTCTCAACATCACCAGCCCTTTTGCCTGACCATCCTCAATGATCAGTTGCATTACGTACCACTCGTCGTAGATTTGGACACCGTAATGCCGAAGATTGTTAACCAGTTCGTGCAGAATTGCGTGACCTGTCTTATCAGCGGCGTAGCAGGTGCGCTTGTGGGAATGCCCACCAAAAGCTCTTTGAGCAATTCTGCCATCAGGTAAACGGGAAAATAGGACACCCAGGTGTTCAAGCTCAATAACAACGTCCGGGGCCTCACGGGTGAGGATTTCCACGGCCTCTTGGTCTGCCAAGTAATCAGAACCCTTTACTGTATCAAAGGCATGGGCCTGCCAACTGTCTTCAATATCTACATTTTTGAGAGTGGCTGCCATACCACCTTGGGCCGCGACAGAGTGGGAACGAATGGGGTGAGTTTTGGCAACCAGGGCAACATTGAGCTTAGGGTCGGTACGCTTAATCTCTAGGGCTGCACGACATCCGGCTAATCCACCCCCAACAATAATTACGTCATGTTCTAGCATTTATTATTTCGGATTGAAGTATTTGTTTGTACTATTTTGACAGCAAATAAAAAGCTCCCTGCCCAACGACAGGGAACTTCTTTCGATTTCAGATTTAATCTGAAGTTCTCAAAATTCCTGATCTCAAATCAATAATCAAGTTAGCTAGTTGCTTGAACTGGTCTTTTACCTGCTCTAGAACCGCCAACGGAGGCGGTTGTTTCTTTCATATCCATAGGAGTCAACTCAATATGGTTGAGTAGCGTGGTTACGAAAGCAAAGAGCAAGAAGGGCAAAGATAAAACCAGGACTAGCCCAACAGTAGCTAAGGCGTAAATTTGGCGCTCAGTACTCCAGAGGGCTAAGGCAGAGGCAAGAGAGAGAAAAATAACGATTAACCAAACTGCTATTTGCCCATATACGTCGCCAAAACTTAGGGTGCAGCTTATGCGATACTTACTTAGTTGATCCATGACAACTCTCGAAACAATTCTTTAGACTTTCAGGATAAGTGCCTCAGACAGTTTTGCGGCATTTCTCAATACATTTTTAAACGGGCTGCAACATCGCTTTACAATAAGCGTTAGTCTTTTGTTCAACTAGTAATCTTTGATACAGCTAGAGTGGTGTGATCTTAAGTTGAGTTGAGGATGAGTACTTGCTGTGAAATATTTAGAAGATACTCACCCTCAAAAGATTAAAAACTCATCCTTCTTGTAGCTAAGAGCTTTTGGGTTCGATGGTACACCACTTGCTGAGAAATTGGTACAACAATTGGCCAGAAGATTGTTGCCACAGCTAAAACTAGCCAAGAAAACCTTTTCTCTTGCTTAGATAAGTTAGTATCGCGCCGAAATGCTTTCCGCCAATATTTAAAATAGTAGAAAGCTATCACTAGATAGAGTGCTAGCAAGATTGCCATAATTAAGTTC
The DNA here is from genome assembly GCA_049683475.1 of Coleofasciculaceae cyanobacterium. GTDB lineage: Bacteria > Cyanobacteriota > Cyanobacteriia > Cyanobacteriales > Coleofasciculaceae > JBAUJE01. The sequence goes on from JBAUJE010000107.1 coordinate 5,253, forward strand.
CTGATGATTTTTGAGTAATGCTCATGTAGAGAAAATGCCATTTTGGCTATCGATTAGACAAAGCCAGTAGGAGTTTCTATTGTCTGTCCTGATACTGGATACTTTTAGACTAAAGCCATGATATGACAAACTTACGGTAATCTTGTGTCAAACAATTGACTTTTTTAATAATGCTGACTCTAGACCTTTTAACGCTTCAGGTTGTTTATAAAAAAACTTTAACGAAAGTTTTACAGCTTATTAATCTAGATTGCCAATACTAAATAATTGAAAACAAAAACTACGAAAACAGACTCACAAACTATCGAAATGACAAAGAATAGCCGACTCAATAGATGGCAAAGGGTTTTCAGTGGTGTCCGATTTCGTATTCTCGTTTGGTACTTCCTCCTGGCGGGCTGTACCGTTATCATCTCTATCTTGGCAACTCGTGAAATTTTCTGTGAACGACTAAAAATGCGAATTGACGAATCCCTCGTTCAGGAGGTAGATCGATTCCACGTTTTAGCCAATGAGCAGAATCTAAACGTGAACAGGGCATCTGGAGGTGAAATTTCTCTCCTATTTAACCAGTTTATAAATGGCTATGTCGAAGTCAATAATGAGTATATTTTTACTTTATTGGATGGTAATTTTTATAAATCCAACACACAGTTAATGCCAGAGTTTATTACTAGTAATCCTGACTTACTCAACCAATGGGCAGTACAGAAGCAATCAGAACCAACCCGCTTAGTAACTGAGCAGGGACATCGTCTTATTTATAGGGTAGAACAAGTGGGACTATGTTCTAAATCTCGTGGTTCTGTCATCGTAATTCGCGATTATACGTCTGATTACCAAACCTCGACAGAGGCAATTTTCCTGGTAATTAAAGTGACATTTGTCATCTTAGTCTTATTTTCTTGGCTAGCTTGGTTCACAGCCGGACGGGTGCTATCTCCCTTGCGATCGCTCAGTCAAACGGCTCAATCTATTACTGAGTCTGACATGACTCGACGTATTTCTGTTAAAGGGAAAGATGAAATTGCTCAATTGAGTAATACGTTCAATGAAATGCTTGACCGTCTTCAGTTTGCCTTTGCTAGTCAGCAAGAGTTTCTCAAAGATGCAGGTCACGAACTGCGAACACCAATTACTGTTATCCAAGGTCATTTAGAACTTTTGAGCCTGCGACCTGATAAGCAAGATGAAATTATTGCCTTGGTCATCGATGAATTGAGCAGGATGAATCGTTTGGTTAATGACTTGCTACTCTTAGCCAAAACAGAGCGACCTGATTTTCTCAATCCCAAACCAGAGGAGCTAGACTGGCTCACAGAAGAGTTTTACATCAAAGCAAGAGCGATCGCACCTAGGGATTGGCGACTAGAATCTAAAGGTTTAAGTCCAATTGTTGTAGATCGCCAGCGTCTTACTCAAGCTGTAATGAACTTAGTACAAAATGCTGTCCGGCATACCAAAGAGGGAGATACCATTACCCTGGGTTCTACAGTGCGAAATGATTATGCTTATTTCTGGGTACGCGATACTGGAGAGGGAATTGCTCCTGAAGACCAAGAACGGATTTTTGAACGTTTTGTCAGAGCAACTCAGACAGATCGCTACTCAGAAGGAGAAGGAGCAGGTCTAGGATTATCAATAGTACAAGCGATCGCCCATGCTCACGGCGGCTGGGTAGAACTTGAATCAAGCCTAGGCGACGGATCTACTTTTATTATCGTCCTGCCTTTGACTGGTCAATCTCAATTAGAGCAAGATGAACCGCATTCTCATCGCCGAAGACAACCCTCGCATCAGCGAATTTCTCGAAGCAGGATTGCAAGCACACGGGTTCACGACTCTGGTCGCTAAGAATGGTCATGAAGCCACAGGTATGACTGACTCTAAAAATTTTGACCTATTGATTCTTGACCTTGGTCTTCCTGGTAAAGATGGCTGGGAGGTGCTTAGGGAATTACGGGGAAGAGGAGAATATTTGCCGATTATTGTTTTAACGGCTCGTGATGGCGTAGATGATACCGTTGCAGGATTAGAAGGGGGAGCTAATGACTACATTACTAAACCCTTTCGCTTTGAAGAACTGCTCGCCAGAATTAGAGTGCAGTTACGCGATCGCCATCAGCCGAAAACTCAAGAAGAAACTAAGCTCAGAGCTGGCGATGTTACTGTTGATTTACTCACACGCCAAGTTTGGGTAAGTGGGCGCTTGGTAGAATTATCTGCACGAGAATTTATCTTAGTAGAAACTTTTGTACGTCACCCCATGCAAGTTTTGACAAGAGAACAATTGCTCAACCGCATTTGGGGTTATGATTACGAGCCTGGTTCTAATATCGTTAATGTTTATGTTGGGCATTTACGTAAGAAGTTAGGCAATGATTTGATTGAGACGATTAGAGGTATTGGTTATCGATTGCGGATTTAGAATTATATGTTAGGGAATAGATAAAGGAAAAAAATTTCTTTTGTCTACCGATAGGGAAAACCATGAAACTCGCTGACTTACCCCAAGAAGTTATTGATGACCTTTGCCGGGATGAAAACGGACGGTTAGATATTGATCCAGGATTTGATAGTAAACATGAATTCTGGATGGTCTGGCGACATTTTATTACTCTACCTGAAGAGACATCCTCTTTTTACGAAACAACAGAAGATGATTTAGCCGAGTTTTTAAACTTTGATGGTTTTGATGTATTATTGCCAGTCGTGCGTACTCATCACCCAGATATTAGATTAGTTCGTCTTATTCCCAGTGCTGACCAGCAAACATTAACTTTATTCATCCATGACTCCTTTCATCAAGAATGGTTTAATGATGTCTGGGATGCGAGGTATGGTTTTCTAGCTGTAGCTGACCGCTATCAAAAATTTGGTTGCGATTTTTATCTTGCCAGTTATTACCATTTTTCTTATTTAATTAATCAAGATTACGAAACCGCCCAGAGAATTATGGCGGAGAAAATGAAAAAGTTAGATAAATAATCCTCCTTAAGGAGGAAGACTTTAAATTTCAAATCGTCTTACCCAGAAATAAAAGCTAGGAAACGCTAGCACATTTAGGTTTATAAAAAAACTTTCATCTTAAATTCATTAAAATTTTATTAAGTTTTACAACTATAGTATAAGTAAGCTGCTTCCCTTGAGTCTTCCAGGCTGCCAAAACTGGTAAGCCAAGGTACTCAGAGAGATTAGCTATCTCTCCTTTGTACACTCCTTACGGTAAAGGCACAACTATGGAAACTATTGATAAACAAATCTCTCCTCAACAGCCGACTGAAGAGAAAGCGAAAAAATCCTCTGAAAGTTGGAAAAAACCGGCTTGGTGGTTGGTAGCTATTCTGGTTTTGGGAGGAGGTACAGGTCTTTGGCAAATTTTTAAGTCAGAACCACCTGTTGCCCAAACTGCATCACAAGAACCACCACCACGACCTGTAGAAGTAGTTACCTTAACCCCAGGGGAAGGAGTCAGACGGGTTAAATTACTCGGTCAAGTGGAAGCCAGTGAACGCGCCACTCTCCGCAGTCAAATTGATGGCACAGTTAAGCAAGTACTGGTTAAAGAAGGCGATCGCGTCACTCCAGGTAAAACAGTAGCAATTCTCGATGAGGCTGACCAACGCCTAGCCCTTTCTCAAGCTCAAGCACGTCTAGCAGAAGAACGCAGCAATCTGGAGCGGTTGCAGGCGGGAACTCGTCCTGAAATTATCCGCCAGCGAGAGGCAGAGGTTCGTTCAGCGAAAACTCGCGAACAGGAAGCAAGAGATAACCTGAAAAATATTACAGCCCTGCAACCAGACCTCTTGGCACAACGAGAAGCAGAACTCAAGTCAGCTAAGGTCCGAGAAAAGGAAGCACAAGATAATCTACAACGCATTAACGGTCTAACAGGGCAAGGAGCGCTAAGTGAGCGAACCTTGGTAGAAGCAAGAACTACAGCTGATGCTACCACCAGTGAACGACTACGGGCAGAAGCTGCTGTAACTGGTCAAAAAACTGAAAGCCAACAGGCTATTGCCCAAGCTAAGGCGGCAGTTGATACGGCTCAAAATGAGCGTTTACGTCTAGAAGCCTTGTTAGCAGAAGCTAAAGCCGGCCCAACCAAAGAAGAAATTGCAGCTCAACAAGGAGTAGTAAGCTCAGCCCAAGCATTTGTCAATCAGGCAGAACTGGAGTTGCAGCGTGCTCAAATTAAAGCTGACTCAGCTGGTGTGGTGCGATCGCGAACAGTTAGCGTTGGTGACTATCTAGAAGAAGGTGATCCTATTCTTACTCTAGTTAGTGGTCAAGCAGTAGATATATTTTTAGAGCTACCCGAAGAGTTGAGTAGTCAGGTTAAAGAGGGTATGCCACTAAAACTAACAGCCCGCGCCTTAGATAACTGGCAGCAACAAGCCACCATTACAGGAGTAGTACCAGCAGCTAATGCCACCTCACGTCGCCAGTTAGTGCGAGTCAGTTTGCCCAATCCTCCAGCAGACTTATTACCCGGTATGGCAATTCAAGGAGATTTAGAGTTACCCGTTGAGACAGCTAACTCAGGAGATACCTCTACATTTGTTGTACCTCGTGATGCCCTCACTCGCCGTGGTAATGAGTGGTTAGTTTTTGCCGTTAATGATGGCGAAGCCCAGCAGCTTACCGTAGAAATGGTGTCTGATATGGGTCAAGAAGTTGCAATTGCTAATGAGCAACTTCTTGCTGGTCAGTCAATTGTGGTCAGGGGAGGAGATGGTCTTAAAGATGGTTCTTCGGTGAAATTAGTTGAGCCATCTTAGGAAGATGGGGTGAGGGAGTGATGGGATGAGGAGGTGATGGGGTGGGGAGCAAGATGCTCCTACTACTCACGACTCATTACTTACTACTCAATACTCATTACTCAATACTCATAACTCATTACTCATTTGATAGAGAAGATGACAGAAAGAGTTTAACGATGTCCTTTGAGCAAATTCATCACTCTGAAACTGCACCAAAAGTGGCGATAGTTGGCGCAGGTTTTGCGGGTACTAAAGCAGCCAAAACTCTGGCTAAATCGGGAGCAAAGGTTCTGTTAATTGACCGCCATAATTACCACACCTTTATTCCTATGCTCTATCAGGTGGCCACTGCTGTGCTTGACCCGCAACAGGTGGTTTACCCGCTGCGTCGTCTGTTCCGTAATTACCCCAATGTGCGTTTGCTTCAGGCTACGGTTAAGGAGGTTGATTTCACTCACCAGCTAATTTATACCGAAAGAGCAGTAATTGATTATGACTATCTGATTTTAGCGACAGGTAGTCAGTCTCAATATCTGGGGGTATCCGGTGCGCCGGAATATGCTTTGCCGATGCGGACTTTGCCAGAAGCTATTACCATCCGCAATCATATTTTAAGTTGCTGTGAGCAAGCAGTACAAACTACTAAAGAGGATGAGCGTCAGCAGTTGTTGACTTTTGTTATTGTTGGTGGAGGGCCAACGGGAGTAGAACTGGCAGGTGCTTTGAGGGAATTGGTTCATGGCCCGTTGCAACGAGATTACCCTGAATTGGATTTCGCTCAAGCACGAGTAATACTTTTGCAAGCAGGGGAACAACTGCTGAAAAGTTATCCTCAGCGTTTGGGAGACTATACGACTAAATGGTTACGTCGTCATGGTGTCAAGGTGCATCTGCAATCTCGAGTAAGTCAGGTGACTCCAGATACCATTTATCTAGAAGATGGAGAAGTAATTCTAACTAAAACGGTAATTTGGACGGCTGGTGTAGTTGCTGCTACTCCTCAAACTCAGGAACCTCTAGCCACAGGAAGTAGCAATAAAATTCAGGTTACACCAACTTTACAGGTTGCTGACCAGCCAGGGGTTTACGCAGTAGGAGATTTAGCCCAAGTTGAGAACATTGCTGAATCCCTCAATGGTGTAGCTCAAGAAGCAATTCAACAAGGCAAAGCTGCGGCTGAGAATATTCTACGGCAGTGCCAGGGTAAAGTAGGGCTGCCATTTAGATATGAAGATAAAGGTCGTTTGGCTATTATTAGTCGCCATGCTGGTGTAGGTCAGATTGGTAAATCTGCTTTCACTGGCTTTCTCGCTTGGTTTCTTTGGTTAGCAGTTCACTTACGTTATTTACCTGGTATTCGTAACCGTTTAGGAGTGTTATTTAATTGGCTCAAGTGTTATTTCTTGGGAGAAGGAACTGTACGGTTAATTTTGAAGCCCGCAGCCTCTAAAGGTGTTAAGGAAGGTGCAAAGAAGGAAAAACTTTAAAGCCTTAAATTGACATATTAAAATCATTTAACCTTGTAAATTTTATGAACCTAATTAAAACTGCTGTCCGTTGGCGACATGGCACCTTTGTTTTATTTTGCTTGCTAGCAATATTTGGCGTTTTATCCTTACTTAGCCTACCTTTAGAACTGCAACCGGGAGGTGATCGCCCCGAAATTTCCATCACCACTCCCTACCCTGGTGCTAGTCCTACAGAAGTAGAAGACTTAGTTACTCGTCCTATTGAAGAAAGGCTAGAAGAAGTACCTGGCATCGCAGAAATTACCAGTGGTAGTAGTTCTGGCATTAGTAATATTAGTGTTGAATTTGATTGGGGCACTGATATTGACCGCAGTTTAGTTGATGTCTTAAATAAGCTACAGTCTGTTGAAGCTTTGCCTCTAGAAGCTAGCGAGTCTGATGTGGAGGTTGTAAGTGGCAGCAGTAGTCCCATGATGTGGATTATTCTCATACCCAAGGAAGGTTTCACTGCTGATGACCATCACTATCGTGACCTGGTTGATGATGTAGTTGTCCCTCGCTTCCGTCAGGTGCAGGGTGTTGGTCAGTTTCTTGTCTCCGGTGGTCGGGAACGAGAAGTAGAGGTAATTGTTGACCCCAAAGCCTTGTCTGATCGCAATCTTACTATTGGGGATGTGGTCAATGCTTTGCGTAGTAATAACCGAGATATTAGAGGTGGTCCTTTGGTATTGGGACGGCGAGAGTATCGTGTTCGTACCGTCAGCCGTTCTACTGATGTTAAACAGTTAGAAGATTTCGTCCTACGTCGTGATGAGTCGGGAACCGTCTATTTAAAAGATGTAGCCAAGGCGCAAATGGGACGCAAGATTCAAGACAGGGCCCTAATTCGGGATGACCAACCTGCTGTTGCGGTGGGGGTGATTCGGCAAGTTGGTGGTAATGTGCCGGAAATATCTAAGGGTATACGGGAAGCTTTGGTAGATTTGGAAACCAGGTTTGACCGGGAGGGGGAAGGAATTAGTTTTGATATTCCCTACGATGAGAACGACTACGTTAACCAATCTATCTCCTTTGTCCAAGGTAATTTGATGATAGGGGCTGTGCTTGCTGCCCTGATTTTGCTCTTATTCCTTGGCTCATTCAGAACTGTGGCAGTTATTGCCATCACGATTCCTACCACACTAATTACAGTTTTTATTGTTTTTGCCTGGTTGGATCGCTCTCTGAACGTCATTAGTTTAGCTGGTTTAGCTTTTGCTGTGGGGATGGTAGTAGATAACGCCATCGTCGTGCTAGAGAACGTTTTCTCTCACATGCAACAGGGGAAAAACCCGATGCAGGCTGCCATTGATGGAACGGAGGAAGTTGGAGGGGCAATGTTGGCCTCTACTTTAACGACTATTGCCGTCTTTGCCCCCATTGTCTTGGTAACAGGAGAAGCAGGTCAGCTCTTTTTTGATATTGGTATTGCCCTCTCTTCTGCTGTCCTTTTTTCCTTGTTTGCAGCTATAACCTTGGTTCCCATGCTTTCTGGTCTTTTTCTCAAACGGGAAGAAGCACAGCAGATGTTAGTTGGGGGAGAGTACCGGGGAGGTAACGTCTTAGAACGAGCAGTGGCTAAGACTTCTGCTATTTTCCGCTTCTGGCAAGGTAAATTAGAAGCATTTTTGCTGAGGACGGTAGGTTGGTCATTAGGGCCTAGACGCAAGGGTAGACGGTTAGTTGTCCTAGGTATTCCCTTTGCCTTACTACTTGTGAGTTTTCAGTTACTTCCCCCTGCTGACTATTTACCGGAAGGAAACCGTAATATCGTTTTGTGGTTAGCTGAACCTTTCCCTGGTACTAGTATTCCCGAGGCGGTGGAACTTTCGGCAGAACCGAGAAAATTCCTAAGCGAACAGCCAGAAATTTTTAGAACTTTATATGTGCATCGACCAGGAAGAAGGTTAATTGCGGCTTTTTTGCCTTTAGAAGAAACCACGGGTAAAAAGCTTGATGCCATGGTTAACCGGATGCGAGAGGTAAGTGGGAATTACCCTGGTTATCGCTTTATGGTACCTATACGTGCCTCAATTTTTAGTGACCCTGGTAAGGAGTTTGAGGTGCAACTAATTGGTCAGGATCTTGACCAATTGAATCAGTTGCAGCAGGAGGTAATGGGGCAACTCAAGCAATTACCAGGTGTACAGAATGTCCGCCCTAATTTTGTCACAGGTGCCCCGGAACTTCAGGTTATCCCTAACCGAGAACGCTTGGCAGAAGTGGGGTTATCTGAAGCAGAGTTAGGGGCGGTGGTGCAAGCGGCTTTAGGTGGTCTGAGGGCTTCTGAGTTTGTTGATGGCAAGCGAGAGTTGGATGTCACAGTAGAATTGCAGGATGCTTTTGTCGAAACTCCCGAACAGTTGCGTCAACTAGCTATTTATATTGGCAATGGTCAACAGGTGCAACTAAGCGATGTGGCGGAAGTGGTGGAAACCACTGGGCCAGATGCCATTAATCACGTAGACTTAGAGCGTTCCATTACCCTAACAGCTAGTGTGGCACGGGAAGCACCTTTGGGGGCTTTAGTTGAGCAGACGGAACAGCAAATTCTCGAACCACTTCGGGCAAATTTACCTGCTGGCTTTCGGGTAGAACTGGCGGGTTCTGCTGATGTACTCTCAGAAACTTTATTCCAGTTAGCTTCCACTTTTGTTCTATCTTTGGTAATTACCTACCTGTTACTGGTAGCCCTTTATCGCTCTTTTACCTACCCCGTCCTAATTATGGCTACAGTACCGATGGGGATGACGGGGGCGCTGTTGAGTTTAGTTATTGCTAACTCTATTCCTGGTGTAGTTATTCCTTTGGATATGATTACAGGTTTGGGATTTGTGATTTTAACTGGGGTGGTAGTTAATAACGCTATTTTGTTGGTAGACAGGGCTTTACAGTTGCAGCAGGAGGGGATGGAATATGATCAATCCCTGTATCAGGCTGTACGCGATCGCCTTCGTCCTATTTTTATGTCAGCTGGTACGAGTGTATTGGGGATGTTACCTTTGGCTTTGCTACCTGGTAAGGGTGCGGAGTTATATCAAGGTTTGGGTATTGCTCTTACTGGGGGTTTGGCATTATCAACTTTCCTGACACCTACTGTAATTCCTGCTTTGATGGGATTATTACGGGACTTTAAGGGAGGGAAGCCACAACCTCCACAGTCGGACAAGAAGGAGCAACTGCCTGAGATGGTAGCGGTTGAATAATAGTTTTAATGGGGCTTAGACAAAAATTAAGCCTAAACTGCCTTTATCATCTAGATCACCTCGTGCATAAAATAAAAGTAATCTGGCAGCGATCGCAAAGTTTATCCTTTGGAGAATCGGCATTGCTGAATCAGGGTATGATTTTGCCCCCCTAGCCCCCTGCCCCTCTTCTCCCCCCAAGGTTGGGGGGAGAAGAGGGGGAACCGGAGTTCAAAGTCCCCCAGGATTGATACCACTGGCGAAATTAATATTGCTTTACACAGAGGTCAAGTTGGAAAACTTTTTGTCCGGACTCCCCCAGAATTGGGGGCTGGGGGGCTTAAAAAACCTTTGTTTCGTAGCCAATGTTTCCAATTGTTAAATTCGCCAAAGGGTGTCTACACTGAAGTTGCGACCTTCAGCGGAGATAATGCTATTCTTTCTCCTCAGTTGGGAGTGTTCAATCTGACTGCTGCTGAGGTATTTGCAGCCGCATGTACTGGAGACTAAAGAAATATTGCGCGGTACATTCTCATCATTCTTTTTTATTCTCCTCTTGACTCTTGAATTTTGCGTGATTCAGTTTACTAATCTGCCAAGTTGTGTGTTTTCTGAACTAAGTTATTTGACCCTTGATAATGGGATACGAACCTCCCCCTTCTGGTTGCCCTAATTTTCTCTCATCACAATTAATTAGCCTCACCTGAAGGAGAGGTTTAACTGATATTTTGGTGAGCGCTATAGGTGTGAGTTAAAATCTCTGTATTCATTGCACCGTAATAGTTTTAGCAACAGGCTTGCCCTGGTCGCAGCAGCCTTGTAGGGAATAAGATAGAAAATATATTGCCAAATGCATTCTCGGTCAGCTTTTTATTTTTATGTTAAAGAAAAGTTTAATTGCTATACCTCTTTTTTCCCTAGCTGTATTAGGTGCATCCATCTTGCCATTCCCCATAGCTATTGATGAGTCTAAAGCAGCAGAAACAACTCAAGCAATCAATGGAGTGCAGCTGAGTCAATCAAAACGCTTTGCCTTAGTTGTAGGTGTTGATGACTATCCCGGAAACCCACTGAGTTTGCCAGTTCGTGACGCTGAGTTGGTCAAGCAAAAGCTAGAGTCAGTTGATTTTGAGGTAACGCTCCTTAAAAACCCGACACTAGGAACTTTGATAGAAGCTAGAGAGACGTTTGTTAGGAAGATAGATAGCTCTGGTGACGACGTAACGGCATTATTTTTCTTTGCTGGACATGCAGTGCAGTTTGACGGACATAACTATCTGATCCCTGCTGAATCTAAACTTCTTCCTTCTCCGGGTGAAGTTGCTGATTCTCCAGGTAAGGCCGCCTTCATTGATCAGGCGATGGATGCTCAGCTTGGTATGTTGAACTACCTGAGTGAGTCAAAGGCTTCACAAATAATCTTTGTCCTGGATGCCTGTCGCACTAATCCTTTCAATCCGGATCATCGAGCTGGTGCAAGACCTGCTGGCGGACTAGCAAAAATGGGTGCTAGGTCTGGTGGAGCTGACACCTTTATTTTATTTTCTGCTTCACCCGGTCAAGTCGCTTTCGATGGGGAGTCTGGTGCGTCCAACAGCCCTTTTACCCGCTCCTTTGCACAAGCAATCTCTCAACCTGGCTCTTCATTGGCGGCTGTTTACAGTCAAGTGAACGATAAAGTGAGAGAAATCACGAATGGGAATCAAAAGCCTTATCAGGAAGGGGTACTGTTTGATTTTCATTTCATAGAACCTTTAGCAGCTCCGGCCCTAGCCTCTGGACAGACTCGGTTGCTTGATACAGGGCATGAACGAAGTCAATACGATATTGTTAGGGATGGTGCCCAACTGCTCAAACAGACCTTAGCTGAAAAAACGATTAATGATATTGAAAAAGCTGCCGAGGATGGAGATGCGGAAGCTCAGTATTTACTTGGAATTGCATACCATGTTGGTGAGGGAGTTGCTGCTGACCCAGAACGTACAGCCTATTGGTTAAGGCGAGCAGCAGTCCGTGGCTTTAGCCGCGCTCAATTTGCCTATGGGCAACGGCTTTATTGGGGTTGGGGAGAAACAGAAACCAGTAAGACAGAAGGATTTGACTGGTGGTTGGTCGCCGCCGAAAATGGTAACGCATCCGCGATGTTGGAAATTGGTAATGCCTATCTCTACGGCAGAGAAGGGGTTCTTGTAAAAGACTTAGCTAAGGCGGAAGAATATTTCAATCAGGCACTATCAGTTGGGGCATTGGAGGCTGAAACGGCTCTTGGTCGTCTCTATACAGCAAAGGCAACAGAAGCTCAAAAATCAGGTGATACTGAGGCGTTTGAACAAGCTAATGAAAAAAGGCTAGCTTACTATCAGAAAGGCGCTCAGAAAGGCTCCTCCACTTCTATGTATTGGTTAGCTGAGATGTATCGTTACGGCGATTATGTCAAACTCGATTTGCAAAAGGCAATTGAGTGGTACAAAAAGTCCACATCTGCCAGCGACATTGATGCCGCTCTTGCTCTTGCAAAGCTCTATGCTGATGAGAGCACAGCAGGACTAGGGGAAGCACAGCCTGAAGAAGCAGCCAAGTATTTCCGGATTGCTATGGAGCTAGGTTCCGAAACGGCTGGGTTAGAATTGGCTGACCTTATCAGAAGAGGTAAGGTTGAGGTTACTCCCAAGAGAAGTCAAGAAGTGATTCAGCTCTATGAACAGGCTGTCAACAAAGGTTATTTGAGAGGAGCAGTTTATCTATCAGAGATTTACCTTAAAGGGGAATTGACAGAAAAAGACCTGAAAAAAGCTGAGCAGTATGGGCTAAAAGCTCTTGAACTAGAGAAAACGACAGAACCAGATAGCGAAGATGCCTGGCCTATGCATGTACAAGTTGCTTATAAAAACCTGCTGAAGCTTTACAAAGAAGAAAATTTACAGCCACCTAACCTCCAACTCGTTAAAACTCTTGAGGATCGGGTTGGTTCTCTTGACGGAGGAATGAAGCGATTTACTGTTCCCATAACCTGCGGAACAGTAAAGTCTCCTTTCCATGTGTATACGTGGGATTGGAAACTAGATGAACCCCCAACCACAGCCCAGTTTACTTGGGTTGAAGAAGCAAGAGGTTGCGAAGTTCCTGATGATGTTGTTGAGTCATTTCAGAAGCTGTATCAGATTGCTCGTGAGAATAATGTTTCCTTCTCAGAACTAGCTGCTTACGCACTAGGTAAGGCAAGCAAAAATGCAAACAACAATAACGAAAACAACGGCAACGCAAATAATAACGAATAGCGACAACAGTTTAGATTTCACTAGATGACCCATTTGAAACGCCGTCATTTCCTGCAATTCACTGGTGCTACCTTGGCCAGTCTGGGCATTAGCCAAGTTGACTTCCTCCTCCATGCTAATCGTACTGCCCATCTCCTCGCCCAACCCACGAAACGCAAGTTGGCACTTCTAGTAGGGATTAATCAGTATCTTTCTGATGTTTCTAACCTGTGGGGATGCTTAACCGATGTGGAAATGCAGTACGAACTCCTGCGGCATCGCTACGGCTTCCAAGCAACGGATATCCTGATGTTGACCGATCAAACCACCCAGAAACCAAGCCGGGAGAACATTCTAACTGCCTTTGAGGAACACTTAATCAAGCAAGCTCAACCAGGGGATGTGGTGGTGTTCCATTTTTCGGGCCATGGGGGTCTGATCACCGATCCGCAGCCTTTGCCCAGTCAGACCCCGACGGGTAGCTTGATTCCCAACGATTTCACCTTAGCCCAACCCAATAACATCATGGGTCGCACCCTATTCCTACTATCGAGTCAGCTCCGGACTAATCGGTTCACGATGGTACTAGACAGTTGTTATTCTGGAGGTGGCCTACGGGGAAATCAAGTGGTGCGGGCCTTGCCCATACGATCTAATTCGTCCGCTATTGAGCCTAGTCCTGCTGAACTGAAATACCAGGAGAAGCAACTGGAAAAACTAGGTTGGTCGCTAGAAGACTTCCAGAAACGCCGCCGCCAGGGCATTGCTAAGGGGGTAGGAATTGGGTCTGCTCAGAAAGATCAGTTGGCCCTTGATGCCAGTTTTGACGGCTTCTATGCTGGAGCGCTCACCTATTTGCTCACTCGCTATTTCTGGCAATTACCCAGCCAGGAACCGTTGAGCAGTACCTTTGATCGCCTTGCTCTGATCACCCAAGAATTGGCGGCTACGTCGGGCAATTCCCAGATACCCCGCAAGGAAGTTGCCCCCGGTCAACCTTGGGATCAACAGCCTCTCTATCAACTCAGTCCTGATCGTCCCAATGCAGAAGCCTTAGTTCGGAAAATTAACCCCGATGGTCAGATCGTGTTCTGGATGGGTGGTATCTCTTCTCAAAGTTTGGAGGCATTCCAGCCCGGAAGCCTATTTAGCATGATTAATGACAAGGGTGAGGTGTTGGGAGAATTGGAACAAACCAATCGAGCTGGTTTAGAAGGCTACGCTCTTCTGAAATCTGGACAGCCACCCCAAGTAGGTACTTTGTTGCGGGAGAAACTGCGGAACCTGCCAATGGATCTATCCCTGAATGTGGGGCTAGATCAAAATTTGCTAACCAAGCGAGTTGACATTGAACGAGAATTGCAAGCCATTCCTAAGCCAGGGCAAATTCAAGTAGTACCAGTGAATCAACGGGGAGTCGTAGACGTTATTATTGGCTCCATGACGGACTTGGCTCGTCAAGAGGGGCAAAACCGTAAGATAACCATTTCCCAGCCTAATGGGAGCGTAGGACTTTTTACTGCTAACAATACTCCGATCGCAAATAGTTTTGGTCAGTTAGAGGAATCTCCTAAGCAGATTGTGGCTCGATTGCGACCTAAGTTAAAGATGCTGCTGGCAAAAAAATTCTTGAATCTGACCCTGAATGGGGCTGCATCTCAACTGAAGGTGGATATTTCCCTTAAGTCTCGTCAAAGCGGTCATGTGCAAGTGCTATCCCGGAGTGGCAGCAAAGATTTAGGATTGCAAACTGCTCCCCGCCCCCACCAAGCTAATTCCCTGGTGGATATTGAAGTTGCTAATCAGGAAGAAACTCCCATCTATCTTGCGGCGTTGGCGATTGGGGATGATGCCAGCATTACCATCCTGCATCCGGCTAATTGGGACTCTCCAGAAGCGGCTTCCTTAGTCAAACCCAAAACTACCACTCCGGTGTCCATGGAAGTCTATGGCCCCGCTGGATTTTTTGAGATTTTGGTAATCACCAGTGTCTCCCCCCTCCGGGATACCCTGCGCGCCATCCAGACAATCTCACGGGGGCGTGGACTGGCACAGGGAACACTACTCAATTTTGACGGTAAAACCCGCAGTGCTAATGACTCCGAGGACAGTGTGGTTCAAGTCAGTCGCAACCTGATCCATGACATCACCCGCGCTATAGCCGTAAGCCGGGAGAGACGACAGAACAGACAGGGACTCGATCCTCAACGAGCGGGCGTGTTCTCCAGCATTTTGCAAGTGATTGACTGATTTGATTCTGGGGGTGACAACAAGGCGACAAGAGAGATTGAATAAGTTGTTTTGCCCTTAGACCTCGTCAACCCCTCAGTTAAAAAGGTTGATACTCTATAGAAAAGTAAATTCCTTGCTCTTGCAGACTATCCCCACTAGACTCTAATTCAACTAAAGGAATACCCCAGTCTATCCTTGCCGTAAAATCTTCTCCTACTGGTAAGCGCAAACCTAAACCAACGGAGGAAATGGTAGGCTTTTCAATCTCTCTTCTAGAATCAGAGCTATTCCAGACAGTGCCAAAATCAAAAAAGGGAGTCAACTGCAAAACAGTTTGCCATTCAGGAATCCTCAGAATAGGAAGGCGTAATTCAGCAGAAGCAAAAAAGCCATTATCTCCCTGTATTGCTCCACGACGATAGCCCCGGACAGTTGTTGGCCCACCAAGACTAAAGTTTTCTAGGGAAAGTAAAGGCCTATCTGCTAGTTGCAAATCTGACCTTAACAAAAAGATTGTATCTGGTGCCAAGAGGCGCAAATACTGTACTTGACCCAGCCAGGTAAGAAACTGACTATCAGGAATATCTTCGTTATTAATAGTGGAACCAAAAGCATCAAGTCCGAGGCTGAATTGCGATCGCAAGGCTAGGATATCTCGCCTACCCCGCTTAGTGTATTGCCCAAACAAGCGCAAAGCAGAAACTTTAATTTGCCCATTTTCATCTGCTCCCTCAGACAGAGGAAAGGGACCAATGTTGTTAAAACCTATAATTGTTTGGGTTTCCCGTCGAGAAGCTGTAAAACCCAAAGCAAATTCTTCTCTGGAAGTTTCTAGTAAAGGCTGACGGTAAGTTAGTTCGTATTGACGAGCAGTTGATTCAATTTCCAGGAAGTCTAAAGGTTCTTCGATAATATTGCTGTTGCTACGACGGTAGGAAAAGCCGAGGGTGCCATTACGCCGATTAAGAGGAATGGTGTAACTAATATCATTGAATTCATCCCCACCCTTGCTGTTGACATAACTTAGGTTGAAGCGATCGCCAAATCCTAAGAGGTTACGATGGGTCATTTGTAGTTGACGGCGAATAGTTCCCACACTAGTAGAACCTTGGTTATCAGTGCTTAACTCTGTCTTAAAAGCATCAGCTTCTTGCACCTGAATTCCTAAAATAACCTTGTTAGGTTCTGAACCTTCTAGCAACTCAACTGACAAGTTTTCAATGAGAGGGTCAGTTCGCAAAGTTTGTAAGGCTTCGAGCAATCGCTCTCGCTCCAAAGTCCCGTCAAGAAGATTAGCTAGTCGGCTATGAATATAGCTGTTTCTCAGTCGCTTGGTGCCATTTACCTCAATTGACTCGACTGCTCTTGGTACAACTTGAGCTGTTAAATTTTCACCCCCTACTCTTGGTAGAGAAGAAAATGCCCTAGATACACTTTCCTCTTGTCCTTGGATCAACTGAGTTCGGTAAAGTTGACCAAGTAGAGAGTCTTCTCGACTAAAAGGTTCTAATAAATCTGTGAGATTTTCCTGACTAGTTTGGGACTGGTTATGTAACTCCATCTCACTAGGAGTCTGGAGGGTAGTAGTAGTTAACTCCGGTGTCGAAAGTTTTTCCTCAATAGTCAAACTTTGCTGTAAAATTGCCTTGGCTCTATCCTGGTAACCTAGCTTTTCTAGTACCCCAGCTAAGTTGTGTAGAGCTTTAGCTTTCGCCAGAGTATCAGGTTGCTCAACTAGGCTTGCTTGAGCATAATTTAAGGTTTGGTTAGCCTGAGAGTGTAACCCCAAAGCTTGTAAGGTAAAAGCTTGACTAATTTGATTGCTAGCAATCTCTAGAGGAGAACCTATTTTTTGATAAATTGCTTGAATTTGCCGCCAGGTTGTTAAAGCTTGATCTAACTGACCTCTAGCCAGTTGTATCTCTCCTTGAACCGTGAGAGTTTCGGCTAGCAATCTAATCAGTTTTTCCCTATTATTTTCTACTGTAGAATGGCTAAAGTTATCAAAGCTAGGATTAGCAATATCACTTTGCGATCGCAGCAGAACTATTACTTTGCTAATTGCCTTATTTGCTTGTTCCCAGTCTGCTAATCTTTGGTAAATCTGAGCAATATTTTTCCAAACTAATGCTTGACCTAATACATCGTTAGCGGCAGTATGCTTCTCAAGTACCTGTTGCCAAAAAATGATAGTCTCTGCCAAGCTTCCCTGCTGGTTAAGTTGCTCAGCATTTTGTGCTAAAGTATCGACTTGTAAATTATTGCTGTCAAAACTTGGTACTTCAGCTAAGTTTGGTGGAGCAATTGCTAGTACTCTACTAGATTCTAGACCATAGACCACAGATAAAATAAAAATTGTAAAATTGGGTAGATGTTTCATTTTTATTCATGGGTCTTTAGTTGTTGACTTTAAGCTATTATTTTTAATATTTATCTTGCTGCTTATAGCATTTCTCAAGATTGAAATAGGAAGAGGAGGAGAAAGCATAAATTAAATGCAGACCCAAAGAATAAACTATCTCTTTGGCACATAAATACCTCAGTATCCTTCGATACCGTTTAACTAAATATTCGTTGTTCACAAAAATTGGGATGCCCCTTCCTCAAAAACGGGTGAGCGTGCAGCGAACTAAGTTTTAGGGAGGGGAGGAATACCTTATGCTGCTACGCACCATGCCATGCAAAGTACTGCCCGTAGCGCACCAAGCGGACTAATCTAATGGAATATTTGAGATTTTGGTTAACCGACACTAGGCAGTTTACCCATCAATTTCTAAAACTTCTGGCTTAGCGAGGGGCAGAGAACATTCTAAACGGGTTAGTTGCGTTGCCTGAGATGAACCATTAGACTCGACTCCTTCCATCAAAACAACTTCTAAGCGTCCCTGCATCACTTGTACTAAAGTATCGACGATTAAGAGATTTAAGCCATCTGAGACGAGGGTAGTTTGGCTTTCTTGCTCTTCTCTTTCTGAGGTTGAATGGAGTGAATCAACTGGTTCACGCCACAAAGGGTTAGGGGATTTTACGTCCATCCAGATATGAACAGCTTGTTCTCCTGGAACTCTCGCGGCTGATACTTTGATACTGCCTTCTTTAATCTGAGCAATAGCCGAATTCAAAATCCCAACCAATACCTGACGGAGACGGCGTGGGTCTGCTAAGACATAAAGGTCGGGTTCAGGAGGTACTATTTCTAAGAACAAATCGGGATTCTTCTCTGCTAGGAAAGTTCGTTCTTCTAGTTCAGCAAAAGCTTTTACTAACTGCACAGTTTGCTGATCTAAGCGCAAGGTTCCGTATTCTGTTTTTGCTACGGCAATTACCTCGTCGAGAAGTTTAACTATTTTCTGGGCAGAACGGTTTGCCTCAGTAACGAAGCTTCTTTCTTCTTCTCGAGACTGGCACAGGTCAGATAAAATCAGCTGATGCATACCAATCAAACTGCTGAGGGGAGAACGTAACTCGTGGACAGTACGTAGCAAAAACCCTCCCTTGAACTGGCTCCTTCGCTTAGCCATTTCGTAAGCTAGTTGGGTTTGCTGAAGTTCTTGCTTCAATGGCTCAATCTGGTCTTGGCTGGTGGTTGTCTGGGACACAGGAGTCTGATGTACTCCAGATTGAGGCTGAGATTGAGTTATGCGGCTACCTAGCAATCCGAGTCCAAGGCCGACTAATAAATAGATCAGATCCATTTCCACCATACTGTCAAAATTAAAATTAACTCCAGAATCTATCTGGCGTTGCCCACAAGTAAGATATTTTCAAGCATAACCGCTTTTTTCTGGTCTACTGGGGACGAATTTGCAAATCTCACCCTGTCGGGTGAAAAAATTGGCTGATATTTGAATTACTTACTACCAGAGAGTGAGGAAACTTAGACCCCTGGGGCTGGGAACATATTCCTCTCCGTGTTCCCTAGGGCTTGTGGCGACCCCAACCAGTTAACCAGTGCAAATTGAACCCGATACTTGTACCAGATTCTCCAACTAGTCCTCCTAATCCATTTTGACCAATGGCATTGCTAGTATAAATGTCAAGTCCCAGGTTTGACTGCCGATGAAGGTAGCGAGCACCTACACTCCAAACGCTTCTCTCGCCGTTCAAGACAGGAGTCAATTCTCCAATTAATTGCAGTCCGTCTGAGACAGCGTAGTTTACTCCTAATCCGACACCTACCCGTTCCATATCTGAATAAAATGCTGCTTTTGGGTTGACAAAAAGGGCAAGTTTTGAGCCTGTTTGGTAAACCATGGGTAGTTCGACAAAGAGAGTACCAACCTGTCTACGTCTGCCAGTATCTCTACCACCTGTTAATTTAAAGCTAAGTGAAAAAGGATCCCCTTGTACTTGGTCTAAAAACCTAAGTTTTGCCCCAAAATTATATTTCAGGTCAGTACCAGCAGATTCCCCTGAACTGACGTTATCTTCTCCACCAAAATCATCAAGAGCAAATTCCAACTGAAGATCATTGGTTAAGCCATAAGCTAAGTCTAAACTAGCATTACCTCCTGAGCCTAAACCTCCTCGTAAGGCTACACTCTGGGGAGGTAAAGTGCTGGCGGTAGTTAAGGTTAAGCCATCTAAGAGGAGTTGGATATCTCGCCTAGAAAGTGGTACGGTTGGCTTTTTCCGAAAGCTAGAAGCATAGCCTTGACCGAAATCTGGCGTATAGTTCAAATTAGCTCCAATTAACACTTGGTTTCCATCGGGAATGAAAGCGAGGAGACTAGTTGTTGGGGTCGAACCAAAAGCATTGGTGCCATATACTTCTACTCCAACCTGGGGATTTAAGGCATAACGTCCGCCAACAGTCCACAACACTTGTCGGAAAAGAGAACCGTCTTCAGAATCTACAGCATTGTCCCCTGGACCTAAAGGCAAACTAGCATTGGCAAATAAATTTAATCTTTCTGATGCTTGCCAACTGATTCCTGTACCGAGATGAAAAAATGTGCCAAAGAAGTCTGCATCATTAACAGTTTCTGGATAGAACGCTACTCCTGGTGTGAGATGTAATTGAAGCTGGGAATCTAGGTTATAGCTCAGGGGAACTTGTAGATTACCAATTAATACAGACTCAGATTGATTGTCGTTGGAATTATTAAAAAGTCCTGGGTCAGTAGATAGGGTCAGCAATTCAGCAGCACCACTAATGCCTAAGGACAAGTTTTCATCTTTGATAAGTTGGTATTTAAAGTTAGGAGCCAAGGAAAAAAGCTCTAAATTTGGCAATTCTCCTGCGATTTCTCGATTAGTTGGATCGTCGAAGTACTGTCCTGATAAACCTATTTGCAAGCGTTCTGTAACACCCCAATCTATAGAACCAGAGTAGACCTGATCTCCGGTACCTCCGCTAGAACGTTCTGAGGATGTACTTTGACGAAAACCTAGCCCTAACTTTACTGCTCCTGAATCTAGCTGATTAGCTGTTTCTAAATTAATTAATCTGGTAGGTTGTTCTTGTAAAGGAGACGGCTTTTCTGCTGCGAATTGAGGGTACTCTACCTGAGCCGTATTTTCAGAAACTTGAGAGTCTAAATCTACCTGATCAATAATTTGTTCAGTTAACTTTTCAGTCTCTGTCTGTAGTTCCAAGGAGGTAGATGACTGTACTAAGTTAGCAGAAGAGACAGTATCAACTTCTTGGCTACGATAAAGCGGTTCTGAACTAGCCATTGTATAAGCCATGTGGATAATATTATGGCGTTCTTCTGCTAGGAACCTAACCGTGTAAAACTGGTTATCCTGTTGCCACATTAGTGAGGAAAATTTAGAAATTGGTTTTTGTCTTGCTCCTTCTCGAAAATATCCCCTAATTTCCTCAGTTAGGGTGATTGGCATACTTGCCAACTGATGTTTTTCAAATTCCTCCTGAGCATTAATGACAGTTTTGTCAGATGTACTCAAACTTCCAATAAGACAAGAAGGAATCTGCTCTTTACAAGTAAAGATATTGATAGTTAAGCGAGGTTCATAAGTTGAGGAGACAACATCAATAGTATGTTTGTTTTTATCAGAATTTGAATTATTACTAAGTAAAAGCTGAGATGGTAAGCGCATCACCATCTCAGAAGAGAGACTTTCTTTTATTTCTGTTAGATAGTTGGCAAAAAAATCGGTATTAGCAACAGTATTTTTAAGAACATTGCTTTTGGGATGGAAATATGACTGAGATTTTTGCTCTGTAAGATGCATCTCTGTTAAAGGTTGTATGCTTCCTAATCTTTCAGGAGGTACAATTGAATTTACTGATTGTGGGACAACAACTTGATTTTTCAAGACTGATTTATTTACTTCTTGCTCTTTCCTTAAAAAGTCATGATCTAAATTTTTATCTAAATTAGGAGTTAAGTTTGACAAAGGCAAACCTGCTAGTATATAAAGAGAAAACTGGTGGTAATTCATTTTTATTTGTTGTCTATTTTTGGAAATTATCTTTTTTGACAATCAAATATAGTTCATTGCAGACAATCAATCTTTAATGAAAAAATGGTCTATCCCCTAATGGGTATCAACTAGTGTGTCTAGACTTAAAAGTACGCTGTAAATAGACCTTTGTGTATGGAAGCAACGGCAGATAAAATCTTTATACTGTAAGATTCATAACTACTCATTCAGAGTTCGTTATCTAGATCAGGACAAACTTAGTAAAAATTAGATTCATGTATATAAGATTCTCACCAGTGCTCTCCTTGTTAAGGGATTGG
>JBAUJE010000108.1:0-25259 GCA_049683475.1 Coleofasciculaceae cyanobacterium
TCAAATCCGCTGCGGTCAGGTAGCACCACGTCTAAAATGATTACATCCGGTTTATAGCTATTAATTTTTGCTACCGCCTCTTCTGCTGTGTAGGCAGTTAAGACATTGAGTCCTTCTTCCTGTAAGCATCTAGCAAGGATTTCTTTGTCAGTTAGGGAATCTTCGACAATTAAGGCAGTATTCATGATGTTAATTTAGACGAAAAATAACGAGAATTGATTAGGTAATAGTTACTTTTAGGTAAGTAAAAGTTAGAAAGTTTTAGTTTTCTCTCATCTTTAACCGCCAGTTCTTGGTGATATAGTTGCCCCCTGCCGTAGATACTTGCGGATTGTACCTAGTACTTTTCCGGCATCTACTGGTTTACTCAAGAAATCTGATGCTCCAACTAGCTTAGCCCTTACTTGGTCAACAATGCCATCACTTCCTGTCAACATCACAATCGGAGTATCTTGGAAGGAGGGAGCTTTACGCAATTGAGAACAAATTTCGTAGCCATTAGTATTTGGCATTATTAAGTCGAGAAAGATTAAATCTGGTTTCTTTGCTAAGAGAATAGTCAGCGATCGCAAACCATCGTTAATACCGATAAACTGATAGCCTGCTGCACCAATCAGGCTTTCCATTGTTTGACAAACTGAAGGAGAGTCATCTACACAGGCAATCACTGGTTGGCTAAAACTTGCCTGCTCTAATGGTACATCGTGAATTCTACGATGGACAGGAGATGGCAAATCAGGAATGCTAATTAATTCTACCAATTCTGCTTTAAGATAAGGCAGAAGTGAGCGAGTAACTTGCACAACATCTCGCTTCATCTGTACTGCGATATCCCGCAGAGTTTTTTCTCCGTCGAGCAAATAAGTTAGGGATTGATAAGCCTTATCCGATGTGCTTTCTTTTAGTTGCTCAGGTTGCTTAATTATTGGCGCTTTATCAAGAGAATAATCAGTAATTTTAGAATTCCACAAAGCTTGCCAAAATTGCTGTACTTCTGCTATTAGTTGCTTTTCATCAAGCAAGACAATTTGCTCAGCTACAGAACTATTTTCCTTAATTTGATGAGTCCAGTTTTTAGCGTATGATAAATCAAACAAGACCTCGAACAAGACAGATTTAATGGCTTTTTCAGCTTGTTCTTTACTAATCTTATCCTGCTTGACCCATAAGCAAAATAACTGATGTTCCCAACATGTTGCAAAGAGAGTAGGTTCAAGCTGATAGAGATCTCTTTGTATTGCTGTAATGTTAAATTGTATTTGAGGGCAGTACACGGCTAGATTTCTTGCCCATCTTCTCACTGGATGAGTACCGCCTGTAGCATAGAGAATGCGACCCAAGTAGAAATAAAATGTCCAGGTTTTTCCATTATCTGAATCTGACCATAGCAGTTGACCACTAAACCTAATCTTCTTTAGTGTTTCCAGCAATTTAGCTTTTTTTGAGGAGGTAAACCGATAAGCATGTAAAGGAGGGAAAACTGTCTGGTTAGTAGTCATTACTAAACGATTGGATTGAATTATATAAGAAATTGACCGTAGAAATTAAACGAATTTAAGGTTTTTAACCAGTTAAAATAACTCTGTAACAGATTTGGAAACTTACTGTCACCTCGGAATTATTAGTTATTTAGTTCTCTTTTAGTTAAAGTTTCATCATTCTGGCAAATTAAGTAATAACTATACCTCTGTATCGGTTTTCGAGCATAACTGCTACTTGGTCTAAACTGTATTCAAGCTATATCGGTAGATTGCCGTTGGTGCAGGTAGAGATTTATTAGCGTCAAACCAAAACATCGCTATACCTAAAAGCAGGTTAGTGGTAATGACTTAGCACCTGTTAATATTTGCTTTCTGATATTTTTTGGCTATTTGGCGTACTTACCCGCCTAACACAATGTGTTGCTTTCCGTAAACAGCCGACTTTGTTGTAGAGATGCACTAAAGCCCTTGTTAACTTTATGGGGTCAATCTGTGGATTAATTTTTTTGGCTTGTTACCCATAAGCCCCCCTCCAATTAAACTATTTTTTTAGACTACTGTCAATACATAAAAGTTAACTGATCAACTTATCTACGTTGACATAAATTGAATTAGTGCCAAAGGATTTCTATAAACTAGCCATGAAGCCTAAGACGTATTTTATAAAGTAGCTGTTAAAAACTTAGTAGGGACAATAAAATCTTTATTTTGAAGTATTGAATACAAAAAACTGACGTAATTAAACCTAACAAATGCTAGGTAGGATTGCCCTAGCGTAAATGAGGAGGGAAGGTTTATTTTCTCAGGGAAAAGGGGTAGACGCTTAAGGCTATAGTAATCTCAAGATAAGTAGTATCAATTTCATTTATGTTGGCGACAGATGCTGATGAGCCCCAGACGCGGGGATTGATGCGTAGCAAGCATTTAGGAAAAATGGTATAAACCTTCGTAGGAACGCGATACGTTTCGTGCCTATAAGGGGGGCCACTTTAGGTTTGAGGCAAGGGGTTTTAAATTGACCCGGGAGTACGAGGCTATTTTGAACT
Organism: Coleofasciculaceae cyanobacterium; assembly: GCA_049683475.1. Classification (GTDB taxonomy): domain Bacteria; phylum Cyanobacteriota; class Cyanobacteriia; order Cyanobacteriales; family Coleofasciculaceae; genus JBAUJE01. The sequence continues at coordinate 2,528 of JBAUJE010000108.1, forward strand.
AGGGAAAAACAAAACTGGATGCCAACTACGGCGTATTAAATCACCAGCAAAACTACTTGTTGACCATTCCCGGAGAGTTCCTTTTCCTAAAGTATTAGAAGAAACGGCGATCGCACTAATGTCATAGACCAAAGCAGCGTCGAGAATCTCTGTTAAAGGACTTCCCCGTCTCACTTCTGCATTAACCTGCAAATCTAGTTGCTCTAACTCTGCTTTTACCGCTTCTATTTTTTCTTGAGCTTCCTCAAAGCGGTAATCTTTGGGTAGTTCTCTACGTCCTGCATCTTCTACTACCCAGATGAGCATACATCTTTCCAGCGAACACTCAGGTCGCCCCTTAGCGTACTCCTTAACCTTTTCTACCACATATTGAGAAGAATCACTTCCGTCGTAGGGAATCAATAAATATCGAGACAGATGTTGACAGCGTAGACTCAATTCTTCGCGGGTGTAGGTAGAAATAAGTTCAGGTCGAAGAATCAGCAGCGGCTTCGCACAGGATCTAGCCAAGGCAGCCGTTGTACTACCAAAAAGCTTTTCTTTTAGTAAGCTCCGAATTGGCATTCCTGTTAGGATAACGCTAGGATCATAACTCTTTGCAACTTTTTGAATATTGTCAATCGGACGACCTGAGGTTATTTCGATCTCAACCTCTACATCTCTAGGTACATCGTTTATACCAGCTTGGAGACGTCTACGGGCTGCTTCCATTGCCTCTTCGTCTACACGAGGTATCTCTCCCTCTTGCCAGAGGGGAACGTTATGAAAAAAGATGATCCTCTTGATACCACTGGCAGACAAGCTAGGCACAAAATCCACCAACCGATGCAAACCGTCTGAGAAATCGGTGCAGATTAGGCAACTCTTAAACATATATAAAGAAGATGGCTTTTTTTAACACTACCACCATTGCCTCCTTTTTTTTCAGTTCCTGAAGAGATAGTTTAGGCAAATAAGCTCATCATCTGAGTTCTGGAGGTGTTATTAAGTTTATATACTTAAGTAATATTACTTAGCATAGTCTATAGTTAAGGGCTACTAAATAAAATAAAATTTGGAGATATTAACTTATAATCAGTTGAGATAATTGACTTGGAGTTGACGCCCCGTTACCCCCAGCTCCTTTCATCGTCAGAGAAGAGCAAGAGACAGAGGTCGCCCACTACAGGTAGGGCTACTAAGAACTACATTTGTGGGTTCTGTCCTAGCCCCCATTCATGCTTCAAAAACTCCTTGTACATGCTTTCACGCACCATCATTTGCTCGTAGAGCTTGACTAGAAAGTCTTGAGCTTGCTCCCGGCTCATTTTTTGAACCTGAGTTTCAAAGGAGCGGATGTTGAATCTTTGCTCTAAGGACAGTTCAAAAGGCTGAGACATATCTAACTCCTTGGTAGAGTAAGGTACTGTGTTTTGGTGAAAACCCTATTTGGGTTAGGGTTACTTATCACTGAGCTAGCTAGGCTTTACTCAGTATATTACAAATATTAACAAACATTTGACAAGATGCACCTCTCTCTGGGTGGATGACTTTTGCTAAATGCCAGGATGAAAAGTGCCTGGCAAAAGTTCCTTTCCTCTGATTGAGGCATTTTTATCAAGTCTAAACAGACAAAACTGCTCGGATTGAACAATTTGATTAAGTCTATTGACAGATGACGGGGGTGTAGGGTGCGGATTTGAGGGCGTAGGAGAAGAGTTATGAACTGTAGAGAGAACTAGCTAAAATAAATTTATGTTTCATTCCACTTCTGCCTCAAACTCCTTTCCCCCTAAGGATGCTTCAGTGTTAGTGCAACCTTTACTAATCTTGGTTGACGGTCATTCGTTAGCCTTTCGTTCCTATCATGCCCTGATTCACAGTCGTCAAGGGGGACTGCGGACGAAGACGGGGATTCCCACAAGTGTTTGCTTTGGCTTTCTCAAATCCCTCTTAGCAGTGATGGAGTCAGAGCAACCTCAATACATGGCAGTTGCCTTTGACCTGGATCTTCCCACCTTTCGCCACGAAGCAGAAGAAACCTACAAAGCAGGTAGGCCGGAAACTCCTGAAGATTTTATCCCGGATTTAGAGAATCTGAAAGAATTGCTAGCAGCACTCAGGGTGCCGATAATGACCTCTCCAGGTTACGAGGCAGACGATGTCTTAGCAACCTTAGCTTATCGCGGCAGTGAGATAGGTTATCGAGTCAAAATTTTAACGGGCGATCGCGATTTATTCCAGATGGTTGATCCGCAACAAGCAATTAGTGTTCTGTATCTAGGTCATGATTCCTTTAGGCGCAGTGGTGCTGCTGGCCCAACAGAATTTAGCTCAGAACAGGTTAAAGAAAAACTAGGCATTACACCAGCTCAGGTTGTTGATTATAAATCCCTCTGTGGCGATAAGTCTGATAATATCCCAGGAATTAAGGGCATAGGAGATAAAACAGCAGTTAAATTGCTTAATGAATATGGCACTCTCGAAGGAATTTACGCCTCACTCGATCAAATTAAAGGCGCTACGAAGAAAAAGCTAGAAACTGGCAAGGAAGATGCTTACAAATCTCGAAATTTAGCTCAGTTGCGGTTTGATGCTCCCGTAGAAGTTGAGTTAGAAGAGGCAAGGTTAGAGGGATTTGATACAGCAACTCTCAAACCATTTCTCGAAAAGCTAGAACTAAATTCATTTCTAGGCAAAATTGACCAACTTCAACAGACTTTTGGTGGCAGAGTGGTTGAGGAAGAGAAAACCCAGGAATCATCAGTAGCAGCAGAGATTGCTGGTGATGATGACCTAGCTTTTTGGACGGCAGAAGAAACAGCAGAATATCAAGAAAGGGAAGCCGCGCAAACAGTTAAGATTAAGCCACAAATCATTGAGACAGAAGCAAAATTAACTGAGTTAGTTAAGCTTCTAAAAACTTTTACAGACCCAGCTAATCCCGTTGCTTGGGACACAGAAACTAATGACTTAGAACCACGAGATGCTAAGTTAGTCGGAATTGGCTGCTGTTGGGGAGCTGAGCTAACTGAGATAGCCTATATTCCCGTTGGTCACAAGCATAGCAACAACTTAGATAAGTCTACTGTCTTAGAAGCTTTACGTCCGATTTTAGAAAGTACTGATTATCCAAAGACTTTACAAAATGCCAAGTTTGACAGATTAGTATTACGAAACCAGGGGATTAAACTGGATGGGGTTGTATTTGAGACAATGCTAGCTAGTTACGTGCTTAATCCCGATAATAGCCATAATCTTAATAGTTTAGCCCAGCGTTACTTACAAGAAATTACACCAAAAAGTTATAAAGATTTGGTGCCGAAAGGTCAAACTATAGATGATTTAAGTATTAAGGTCGTGGCGGACTACTGTGGTCTAGATGCCTACGCCACTTTTATGTTAGTTCCCCAACTGAGGGCAGAGTTGCAGAAAATACCCCAGCTACACAAGTTATTACTAGAAGTAGAGCAGCCTTTAGAACCAGTATTAGCTGAGATGGAATGCCTTGGTATTAGCATTAACCAAGCTTATCTTGAGCAATTATCTGAGCAGTTGGAACAAGATTTAGCAGGAATTGAAGAGCGAGCATATAAAGCAGCTGGGGAAGAATTTAATTTAGCATCCCCTAAACAGTTAAGTGAGCTGTTTTTTGAGAAATTGGGTTTAGATCGCAAAAAATCTCGCAAAATTAAGACTGGTTATTCTACTGACCATGCCACATTAGAAAAGTTGCAAGGTGACCATGAAGTTATTGATGAGATTTTGGAGTACCGCACTCTTTCTAAATTGAAGTCTACCTATGTAGATGCATTACCAGCGTTAGTGCGTTCAGACACTAAGCGGGTACATACAGATTTTAACCAGGCGGTAACTAGTACTGGACGTTTATCTTCCTCCGATCCTAACTTACAAAATATTCCGATTCGTACCGCCTTTTCTCGTCAAATTCGCAAGGCATTTATCCCTGAAACGGGTTGGCTATTAGCTTCTGCTGACTATTCGCAGATTGAGTTGCGTATTTTGGCGCATCTGAGTAAAGAGCCAGTGTTGGTAGAAACATACCAAAATAATGAAGATATTCACACCGTAACAGCCAGATTACTCTTTGATAAAAAAGAAGTTACACCAGATGAAAGGCGTTTGGGAAAAACCATTAACTTTGGTGTGATTTATGGCATGGGACCGCAAAGGTTTGCACGGGAAGCAGGTGTATCTTCAGCCGAAGGTAGAGAGTTTATTGATCGAATAAAAGAAAGTTATCCTAAAGTTTTTGCCTATTTAGAGCAGATGAAAAAAGAAGCAATCGCTCAAGGTTATGTAGAAACTATTTTAGGTCGTCGTCGTTATTTCAAGTTTGGTTCTGAGAGTTTGCAAAATTTAAGAGGTAGCAAAGTAGAGGATATTCATCTCGATCAATTAAAGAATATCGGTGCCTATGATTCCGGATTGCTTAGGGCTGCGGCTAATTCAACAATTCAAGGCTCTAGTGCCGATATTATCAAAATTGCTATGGTTAGGCTGCATAAAATTTTGCAGCAATATCAGGCAAAGTTGTTGTTGCAAGTTCATGATGAATTGATTTTTGAAGTACCACCGGATGAGTGGGAAGAGTTACAGTTAAAAATTAAGGAAACGATGGAGTCTGCGGTTGAGTTGAGTGTGCCTTTGTTAGTTGAAGTGAAGGCAGGAGAAAATTGGATGGATGCTAAGTAGATGGAGAAGCGAATTCAATAATTGATAATTGATAAATGTTTGAATGTCACTGAATTAAGCAAATTTGATGAGAGTTTTTTGTGGTATAGGTTGAGCCTGAAGTCTTATCTAAAACAGATAGCTCAGTGGGTATCGACCCAATACTGTTCGGTTAAGGAAAGGGGAGAGACCTTGTTCGCGTTTTAATTACGCGAACACCACCGACTACTTCAAGGGCGTTCGCTGCTCGGAACTTCCTGTGTTGTCATATAAGTCAGACCAACATTGATGGAGAGCCGCCTTGGTTCTTTGTAACGCTTCAATTTGAGTTCGCCTGGTCACTTGCATGAGAGCATCAATATGAGCTGGACTACCCCCTTTGCCAAGATGTTTATATTTACTCATCTTGCCCGACTTGGTGGGGAAAATTGGCTCGGTGGCGTGTAATTTGTAATACCAATAAGTTCGGTCTTTTCCCCGTGCTTAATAACGCAAGACACAACATCCAGGCGGTGCGACTTCTCCTGTAGCTTCCAGAAGTTGAATTTGTGAAGAGATGGTGGCAAGAGCAGAACTAATCAGGTCGGCTCTTTCTTCTAGTTCGTCAGTTTTGTTCCTCATGAAGATGGGAAATAAAGAGAGAAAAAGATAGAAAAATTGAGTGGGACTTGGATACGCCAACAAATCCGTTTTAAAACTCCCACACGTTCATCGATCAGCGAAGCTCGTCAACGGGTCGGACCAGCGGTAATGACTCGTTTATTTGAGTTAGTAGCACATCCCTTGGCAACACTTCAAACTCAGGGGGCTTTCTTAGGTGGACTCAGGTTGATGGCTATTGATGGAACTGTCTTTGATGTTCCCGACACAGAAGCTAATGCCAGAGTCTTCGGCTATCCAGGAACCAGAAAAGGAACGAAAGCCGCTTTCCCTAAAGCCCGGTTGGTGTTGTTAGTTGAGCTAGGAACTCATTTAATTACTGATGCCTTGATTAGTCCTTATCGCCTGGGAGAAAGAGTCAGAGCGAGAAAACTTCTTCGTGGAGTCGGACCAGGAATGCTTTTAATGTGGGACCGAGGATTACATTCATTTAAGATGGTTTTTGAAGCCCTTGACCAAAAATGTCACATTTTAGGGCGTGTCCCCGCTCATGTTAAGTTTGAAGTTGTCAAAATGATGAATCTATTTATGAGTTGGCTAATTGAAGAAATTTTAGAGCATCAACTCCCTCCAAGACAGGGAAGAATTAATCCCAGAGTCGTTAAGAAGCCTCGGTCAAAATTCCAAGCAGCTAAACCAGCTCATCGAGGGCACCGAACTCAGATCCAAAGATTGAATTTCCGGGTTAGTCAAGTTGCTTAGATTTGATCAAGTTATTCGTTGAGATTAATTGTCTCAAAAATTAGTCCTGATTCCTACTCCTTTTCAGTCTCTGTGCCGAGGCTGGCACCAGATGGTTGTAAAAACACACCAATTAATTTGTCGATGTGTTCGCGTAATAATTACGCGAACAAGGTCTCCCCCCTTTCCTTAACCGAACAGTATTGGGTATCGACCTTGGTATCACCACCTTTGCAACTTTCGATTCTGGAGAAAAAGTAGAAGCGCCCAAACCTCTAAAGAAACGGCTTAGGCGCTTAGGGAAGCTCAACAGAAACCTGTCCTTAAGATAGGAGATTTACAACCACCAATTAGGTTGAGTGGGCAATTATCGGGCAACGAATACTTCGTAGTTAGGTAATCTCACTTCGCGTCCACCCCAACCAATGTTGCAATAGTTTGCTACGAGTTTTCCCGGATGCCGACCACCTTGGTAATTAGCACGGCAGATGTAGAGTTGACGACCCGGTTCTTGACCACCGAGGATAGCACCAGGGGGTACATAACCATTAGATGCTGATACCCAGGCGGTTTGGACTCTAGTTAATACTTCGTAGTTAGGTAATCTTACTTCGCTACCACCCCAACCGATATTGCAATAGTTTGCTACAAGTTTTCCAGGATGAACGCCACCTTGGTAATTACCTCTACACAGATACAAGTTGCGGTTTGGTTCCTCTCCACCCAGAACAGCATGGGGTGGTACTTGACCATTAGAGGCTTGTACCCAGCGGAAGAGTTCTTGAGATTGAGCTGGTGCTGCTATAGAGGCTGTAGTCATTAAAGTTGCAGCAGCAGTTAGAAGGAATTGGGGCTTGATTTGCTTGAGGAAATTAGAAGTGTTAAACATTGTTCGGTAGATGTATTTTAGTTCTAAATAACTCTCTGCCCCTACCGCAGAAATTATGCAGCTACAAATAATTTAGTTAGTATCTAATGACCGTGCCTTTATTTCTCGTTCCTTACAGAATGAACCTTTGAAGGCAATTTATTGTTTGCGTACAATTACAAATTCAAATACTCATAGAAACAAATTATTCTTCACCGTACTTGTTTCTAGGTTGATCGAGTCATAGACACCGCTTCAGAACAAAAATACTTTCGTTAGCGTGAGTTCTTGTTCAAGCCACGACAAATAATTTAGCAATGGATATTACTTAACGAGCACGGAGGGATTTGAACCCCCGACACCCAGAACCGGAATCTGGTGCTCTATCCCCTGAGCTACGTGCCCTCTCGTTTAGCTGCTTTTACAGCACAACTACTCAATCATAACTATAACTCAGTTTTAGGATTAGTAGCGCATTAGGTTAAACTTTACTGGAGCTAGAGGTACATCATCGGATCGACGGGTTCCCCTTCTTTACGAACTTCAAAATGGAGATGGGGACCAGTAGATAAACCAGTCGAACCTACAGCAGCGATCGCTTCTCCTTGCTGCACTGTTTGCCCTTCGCTAACATAAAGCTTACTGGTATGACCGTAGAGCGTTGCTAAACCCCCACCGTGATCAACTATCACGGCATAGCCGTAGCCCCCATACCAACCAGCAAAAATTACTGTACCTCGGTCTGCTGCTCGGATAGTACTGCCGTAGCTACCACCAAAGTCAATTCCAGCATGGAAACGGGAAGTACCCAGAACAGGATGAAGCCGCCAGCCAAATTCGCTGGTAATATCACTGTCATTGGGAAAAACTAACTGACCTGTACCAAAAACACCTCTTGAGCGGTACTTTGCTTTATAAGCTGCTCGACGAATGAGGATACCAATACCTCTGGAGTCGGCGGCTAGTTGTCCTTGAGCTGCTTCTAAGGCTTGCTTGTTAGTATTAAGTCGTTCTATTAGTTGTTCCTGTTGAACTTGCTGTTTTTCAAACTCTGTCTTTTGTGCCAATAGTTGCTGGGTAAGTAGGGCAACTTTGTTTTTCTGTCGCTCAATTTCTGCTTCTTGTTCTTTAATTTGGTCGGCTTCTGCTTTTAAATCTAGTAAAACTTGCTGATCTGCTTGGTAAACTAATTTTACTCGGTAACGCTGGTCGAGAAATTCATTAAGATTTTCGCTATTGAGCAAGATATCCCAACCAAAGCCTGTCCGTTGCTGGCGTTGTAGGAAACGCAGTCTGGCAATAGTGGCAGCACGTTTTTGATGATAAGTGCGTTCTGCTTCTGCTAAGTACTCCCGCAGTTCTTTAATGCGTTTAGAAGCGAGTTGAACTTGAAATTCGTAATCTTTGTAGGCGATGTTGGTGGAATGGACGTTATAAATTATGCCACTCAGCTGACCTTGAAGGGCTTTTTCTACTTCGGAAAGGCGATCGCTTTCTTTTTGGAGTAGAGAACGCTGTTGCTCAATTTGTTGTTTTCTCTGTCGCAGTTGTTCGATGGAAGCTGGATCTGGTGAGGATTGAGCTGTAACTGGTGTTGAGATTGCTAGGGAGAGGAGAAGGCAAAAGACGATTATGCCAAGACTGATAATTTTCTTGTTTCCTAGTTTACGGGTAATCATCCTTTGCTTTTCTGGTCTTCGTTAAGTTTCGGACTAGTGGTTCATGTCATTAATTCTGATGGGTTGTTTCCTCTGTGCGTCTGTGCGTCTTCCTCACCCACGATAATTTTTTGACATAGATCACTAGTCTGGGATACTACTCGAAGGAAACATTTTAGAGTTTAATAGCTTTTATGCGCATTCTTGGCTAAGGAGAGATAAGAAATAATTAACGGTGCCGCACTGGCAACATTTACGTGTTGGGATGCCTCTGACACAATCTGAGGCATGGGAAAAGCAGGTAAAGCGCTCAAACAGGTTTTAGAATCCTACGGCATCAGCCAGAATAAGCTGGCGGTAGTCATGGGGGTTGCACGCGCAAATGTGAATCGCTGGGTACACGAGCAAAGAGATCCTGCTGGTGATGTGGTGGTGAGAATTAAGGACGCGCTTAAGCAAATTGAACCAGCAGCTGCTCAGGAGTTTATCAAATTGTATTTTGATGATTGAAGAATCAATTTTTTAATTTAAACAGTTGGATGAGGTTAGGAAACATTTATAAGCTCTCAAGCATTTAATTTACCTGTTGAGACGGACGCACAGACACAGACACAGAGACGCGGAGATGCACAGAGGGTTTGGAGATTTTTTCTAATCCTGCCAAATATGCAATTTGCGGTTGGGAGCATGATGTCACTGACGGTGCTCCAGCATTTCGCTTTGCTCAGCACTTAAATGAATTGCTTGAGGACGGTTATGGTCTTAATAAGTAGGGCTAAGCTCTTGCTAACAACTGTGCTGCACCGGAACGCTCTAATTAGGTAAGAATAATTACAGGACTAATGAAGCAAAAAAATAAATTACTGGAACTTAAGTTGCTGGAGAAATTGCAGCGTTTATCGGAGAAGTAACAGCAAGAATTCTAGATTTTAATAGTATTGAGCGAATCATAGAGCGACAAGCATTATTAGAAGTTGGTTAGGTATCCATCTATAGCAACGCTGCAACGCATTACTAGGACAACCTAAGCCGCGGAAACTTGCAACTGACTACGCCAATTCTCCAAATCAGCCAAAGCGCGATCGCGATATTGCCCATACCTTTCCCGTTTATTCTTAACCCGCACTGGTAACGGGGGCAAAATACCAAAATTAGGTGGCATGGGTTGAAAATGCTTCGGTGAGGCAGAACTGATAAACTCAAATAGCGCACCCATCATCATTGTTCCTGGCATGGCAACAGGTTCTAATCCCAACACCAACCGCGCTGCATTAGTTCCCGCTAGCCAGCCCCCAGCTGCTGCTGCGGTATAACTTTCCGTTCCAACTAATTGACCTGCTGCTAGTAAGGTCTGACGTTGCTTAAATTGTAGCGTTGGCAATAATAATTCCGGTGCATTAAGGAAAGTATTGCGATGCATTACTCCCATGCGTACAAATTCGGCGTTTTCCAAACCAGGAATTAAACGAAACACCCGCTTTTGCTCGCCCCAGCGCAAATTAGTCTGAAATCCTACCATATTCCACAACTGACCTGCCTTATCTTCTTGGCGCAGTTGAATTACAGCATAAGGGCGTTCGCCAGATTCTGGCTGTCGAGGATCAGCTAGTCCCACTGGCTTCAATGGCCCGTAACGCATCGTATCTTCCCCGCGCCTTGCCATTTCCTCAATTGGCAGACAACCTTCAAAGAATTTGGCGGTTTCTTGTTCAAAATCTTTCAATTCTGCTTTTTCTGCTGCGCCCAACTCCTGCCAAAACTGGAGATACTGTTCCCGGTTCATGGGACAATTAAGATATGCTGCCTCCCCCTTGTCATAACGTGAGGCCATAAAGGCAATTTCTTGATTAATCGACTCTCCCACCACAATTGGTGATGCAGCATCGAAAAAGCTGAAGTATTCCATGCCAGTGAAGCGTTGCAGGTCTTCAGCTAAACTAGAACTAGTTAAAGGGCCAGTGGTTAGGACAACCACTCCCTCAGCAGGAATTTGCTCAACTTCCTCTCGTCGTAGTTCAATAAGAGGATGATTAGCTAAAGTTTCCGTCAATTCCTGGCTAAATACCCCCCGATCTACTGCTAAAGCACCACCCGCCGGGACAGCATGCTCGTCAGCTTTACCAATAATAATTGAGCCAAGGCGACGCAGTTCTTCGTGTAGCAAACCAGCAGCGCGATCGCTCGACGCTGCCCCAAAGGAATTACTACATACCAATTCTGCCAATTCCCCTGTATGATGGGCAGGACTGTGGCAGACTGGTCGCATTTCGTGCAGTACTACCGGCACTCCTGCTTGAGCTATTTGCCATGCTGCTTCTGTGCCAGCCAGTCCACCGCCAATCACCTGAACTATTTTCTGCTGCATGAATGTCCTGCTAGTTTTTCTACCCTAACCGGCTTACTTAGACAACCTCTGCTTCTAGTCAATCTTCTGATTCGTCCATCATACTAGGGTCAATTAGGGTAATCTCAAAAGGATCGTTAGCTTTCCCCGTTTTGTCCTTTTCTTGCTTGAAATATTTAGCCTTCACTCCAGAACCAAACACCACTTTGTCTTGATGCTTAAGAGAATGGGATTGTTGAATTTTTCGGCCGTTGACTGAGATGCCGTTAGAACTCCGCTGGCCTTCCCCATCACCATCTAGCAGCTCATATTCATACTTACCTTTTTTTTGGCTGCGTCGCACTAAAGTTGCATGTCGCCGAGACACAAACAGAGAATTAAGGCAAATATCACAGCTATCGTCTCTGCCAATGGAGTAAGTTTCTCCTCCCAATGGGAATTTTCTCACCCCACGGTCATCTTCAACAATCAGTAGGTGAGCTTCCTGTACTTCTGAGCTATTTTTCCCTTTACCAGCTACCGGAGGATGGGAGGAGTGTTGGTAATGTTGAGATGTTTTGGCTTTAGGCATTTTTAACATTGGCGCAGTTCTGAGCTTTGATTAAGTTACAGGGTGATGTTAGCGTCAATCAGCTCCTTAAGAATAAGTCAGCAAGCTACAGGGTTCAGTCCCTAGCCCCAACAAGTATAATAATCCCATAGCTTCTTTTAACTAGTTTAGCTAGTAAGCTATTGAATTGAGTAATTTTAACTGCTCAGTAGCAGACCGGGAATACTGATTCGACCTTAACCTTTAACTTGTTAAGGATACCTATCACATAACATAACCCATTGGCCTTTAACCTATCAAATATTTAACAGCCCTGTAATAGCACCAGGTAGTGGCAAAACAATACTAACTAAAATAACCAAAGCCAGCAATCCCCAAAGATCTCGCCAGTTATCAAGTTCCGAAACATCATTAAGAGCTGGTTCATCGGCTACAGGTAAAAACAAGAGTACAATTGCCCAAAGCAGCAAACCTGGCTCACGCAGCGCTAGTATCAGCATAAATAGCCTGGTCAGCTGACCGATTGTCACACCTGCCCTTTGCCCAAGCATAGCATGGACTATGTGACCGCCATCAAGTTGACCGACGGGCATTAAATTAAAGGCAGTTACGATTAGACCAATATAACCAGCCACCGCCACAGGATGAAGGTTGATTGCCACACGAGAGGTCAATTCTGTACCCAATGCCAACTTACTTAGCAAACTCAGCAATAAGGAAAATCTCGGATCAAGGGATTCAAAATTCAACAGACCCGAAGTGTCTGAAAGGGGAACTAAACTGGAGTGGGCTAGCCCCCAAATTAGCAAGGGTAAAGTTATTAGAAACCCGGCTATTGGCCCAGCAATACCGACATCGAATAAGGCTTTACGATTGGGTACAGGTGAACGCATTTGAATGAAAGCGCCGAAGGTACCAAGAAAGAAGGGTACGGGAATAAAATAGGGTAAGGTCGTGCGCATCTTGTAGCGCAAAGCCATCAGATAATGACCTAGCTCATGGATACTGAGAATTGCCATTAGGGCTAGGGCATAGGGAAGACCTTGAATTAAGACTGCTGGGTTAGCTTGCAACTGTTCGGTGGGGATACCGACAATTTGTACTACCCCAATAGTGGTGGTGGTAAACAAGGTAATCAAAAATAGTCCCAAGGCTAGACCAGGTCGCGTTAGGGGTTCTTTTTCTTGATTTTCTGTTTTAGGCTGACCTTGGGGGTTGGGAACTAGAGCAAAGAAGGGCTTACCACTGAAACTTTCTTGGAAGATAACAAAGAAGCGATCGCCAAATTCCGCTTCAATATTTTGTCGCACTGTCTGGTAAGCTGATTCGGGAGTGGTGCGCAATTTGCCACGGCACAAAACAGCCTGAGGTCGGTACTCCACCTGCTGGAGATAGTAGACACCCCAGGGAAAGCAATTTCTTAGTTCAGTTTCTTCCTGCTTGCTAATTGGTCTGAGCTTGGACTCCTTGACTGGTGATGTTTCGTTAGTTCGAGTCGCTGTGGCTTGAGTGGAGATGGCAGAATCCTCACTTACTTTTGAGTTGGGAGTTTGCCTTCCCAGTTGCACCAGTAACCAATATAGTAAGGGACAAACCACTAGGGGAGTAAGTAAGAGAACTTGTGGTATCGGTTTATCCTCACCATAGAGCAAAGTCCAGCTAGTCCAAATCATGGCTGGTGTCATCATTACCAGCCACAACAACCAGATAGGTGTCCGGGTAACGCTAGCAACAGTGCGTTTGACAATAAAGTAGGTAGTAAGACTCAATAAAATTAGGAGTAACCAGAATAATTCCATGACGTATAGATCACAATTGATTTAAAGGAGCGATCTTGACAATGATCAGTGCTGTCCGCTAGAAACTACAGGAATAAAAGTTTAAGTATTGTGCAATCTCATTTTCAAGCAGAAGGTCAAATTTTTCCTCCTCAAGGCACATTAGCAGATGAGCGACATGCTCTAGGGAAACCACCACGCCTCGTCCTAAACAATATATTTGCCTTTCCACCCAACAGAGATACTTTGGGGGGTACAGCTTATCTTATTGTAAAAAATACAGGCAACTTATTGATCGATTGTCCTGCCTGGAATGAAACCAATCAGCAATTTTTAACCGAACAAGGGGGAGTGTCATACTTATTTCTTTCCCATCGTGCTGCCATTGGCAAGGTAGGGGAAATTCAGTCGGCTTTTGGTTGTAAAATCTTGATGCAAGAACAAGAAGCCTATCTGTTGCCAGGGCTAGATGTGATTACCTTTCAGTACGAGTCTATCTTCTTTGAGGGTTGTAGTGCCATCTGGACTCCTGGTTATTCTCCGGGTTCTTCTTGTCTGTACTCTAGGCTTGATGGTGGTGTAATCTTTTCTGGTCGCCATTTACTACCTAGTCAACAGGGGAACCCAGCACCTCTACGCACTTCTAAAACTTTTCACTGGTTTAGGCAGTTGCAAAGTGTGCAGTTGCTACTTGAACGCTTTAGTAAGGACAGCTTAAGCTACATTTGTCCTGGTGGCAATACAGGCTTTTTAAGGGGTAAAGGGGTAATTGACGGGGCTTATGAACGTCTGTCTCAGTTGGACTTAGCTGCTTTAAGGTCAACTCAACCGTTGTTTTAGGAGTAATGAGTAATGAGTAATGAGTAATGAGTAATGAGTAATGAGTAATGAGTAATGAGTAATGAGTAATGAGTAATGAGTAATGAGTAATGAGTAATGAGTAGGGAGGACAGAATATTTATGAGGATTCTCCCCCGTCACCCTATCACCGGACTCCGTCGGGCTACCTACGCTAACATCACCTCATCACCCCATCACCCCGTCTCCTATCTATTCCAATAGACCCTCTTAAGTGTCTAACAGCTTACCTAAGATAAAACAATGCTCGGAACATTACTCCGTGGGCGTTATAAAATCATGAGTTCTCTGGGTATAGGGGGTTTTAGTGAAACTTATCTGGCAGAGGATCAAGATTTGCCCGGTTGTCCTTGCTGTGTAGTTAAACAACTCAAACCTCAGTTGTCTCAAACTGCTTCCTGGCAGACTTACTTTAGACTCTTTGAGACTGAGGCACGGGTATTATATCAGCTAGGCAACCATGAGCAAATCCCTCGACTGTTAGCTCACTTTACGGAAAATCAGCAATTTTATTTAGTCCAAGAACTGATTGCAGGTCATGAACTCCGGCAAGAATTAGCTAAAGGTAGACGCTTGAAAGAGGCGCAGGTAATTGCCTTGTTGCAAGATATCTTAGCCGTCTTAGAGTTTGTTCATCAGCAAGGTGTTATCCATCGAGATCTCAAACCATCAAATTTGATCAGACGCACTACTGACGGAAAATTAGTTCTGATTGACTTTGGTGCAGTCAAGCAAATTACTACCGGAACTTTTAGTACTCAAGAATCTTTGACTGTGGCGGTTGGGACTGTTGGCTATATGCCTCCTGAACAACTCAGAGGTAAACCTCGCTTTAGCAGTGATATCTATGCTTTAGGCATGGTGGCGATCCAAGCCTTGACCGGTGCATCACCTCAGCAGTTACCAGAAGATGCTCAAACAGGTGAGTTGGTGTGGCGCACTCGCTTGCAGGAAAAGTCCCCTTTCCTGGATATGCTAGAGAAAATGGTACGCCAGGATTTTCGAGAACGTTACCAAACTGTCCAGGAAGTACAACAGGCAATTTCTTCACTCTCTTCCTGTTCAACTGTACTAACAACAAGCCTACCTAGTCATAACCCCGTTACTGAAATTAATAACTTACCCTCCCAGATTAAAAGTCAGCGCACCTTACCAGGGATTAGTTCAGTCACAGCACCAAAGATTCAACTCAATCGGCAAGAATATCACTGGCGGCAAATTTTACTCAACAAAGTCAAAAACTACTGGATTAAGGGGGTATTAGAAACATCTTTGCATGGTCGGGCTTTAATTGAACTGGGTTTAGAGGAAAGTCTTGACTTAGTAACAAGGCCTTGGCAAGTAGCTTGGGGAAATCCTGATGATTGCCAGCAAACCCTACCAGCTGGTACAAAAGTTAGTGATAAGTTTTGGGAAATGGGAGTAGGGCGATCGCTACTTATTCTCGGTGAACCTGGTAGCGGGAAAACTACTACCTTACTTGAACTGACTCGTGACTTAATTGAGAAAATTGAGCAAGATATTAGCTTACCCGTACCCGTAGTATTTAATCTTTCCTCCTGGCCGGGTAGTAAGCAAAGTATTGCCGACTGGCTGGTTCAAGAACTCAATAGTAAATATCAAGTTGCTAAAGAAATTGGCAAAAACTGGATTAATTCTGGGCAGTTACTCTTATTGCTAGATGGTTTGGACGAAGTTAGTATTCAGTTAAGGAACTTCTGTGTCTTAGCTCTCAATCAATTCTGCCAGGAACACGGCACAACTGAGATAGTAGTATGCTGTCGCATTCAAGATTACCAAACCCTTCAACAGCATCTCAACTTACAAGCCGCTATTTGTCTGCAACCCCTGACTCTGGCACAAATTCACCACTACCTCAGCTGTGCTGGTGACGAATTGACGGCTGTTAATACAGCCATGCAAGAGGACACAACCCTACAGGAACTCGCAAAATCTCCTCTGATGCTGAGTATTATGACCCTAGCTTACCGAGGTATCTCTCCGTCAGATTTACCAAGAATTAGTGCGATTGAGGAAAGACGGAAACACTTATTTAATACTTACATTGAGCGTATGTTTCAGCGCCGCTATCTTCAAGGTAGCTATAGCAAGGAACAAGTAAAACACTGGCTAAGTTGGCTGGCTAAAAGTATGTATGAACAGTCTCAAACGGTTTTCTTAATTGAGCGTCTACAGCCTAGTTACTTAGAAACTAAAGGACAAAAATGGCTCTATGCTATTGGTGTCGGTTTAATAGGAGGATTAATTATTGGTTTAGCTGGTGGTATAAATACTGAGTTAATCTTTCTCTCAGGAATTGGACTAACCGCTGGACTGATTCTAGGAATAGGTGGGGGATTAGTTGCTGGGCTAATTTTTGGCTTCATTTCCCAACAGATAGAACCAGTCGAAAAGCTGAAGTGGTCATGGAGTAAAGCTAAAAATAGTATTCCCCTGGGTTTAAGAATTGGCTTAATCGTGGGTATAATTTTGGGTTTGAGTAGTAGTCTAATTTCTTGGTTAGGTTTGGGTCAAATTGATGCTTTACGTGAGGGAATACCTTATGGATTAAGTGGTTTAGGAACTGGCTTAATTTTTATTTTATTGCAAGGACTGAACGGTGGTGACATAGAAACTAGTAATATACCCAATCAAGGTATCTGGCAATCAGCTAAAAATGCTCTATTTGTTACTCTAATAGGAACAATGACTATGGGAGTAATGGCTCTCTCATTAAAGGTTCCTCTTGTTTTTGGCGTGGTTATTGGCATACTTTTTGGGGTATTTTCTCCTGCTGGTTTAGCTTGTCTCCAACACTTAACATTACGCCTTATCTTGTTTGTTAATAGTTACATTCCTTGGAACTATGCTCACTTCCTTGACTACGCTACTGAACTGATTTTTTTGCAAAAGGTAGGGGGAGGTTATATTTTCGTTCACCGACTACTCTTAGAACATTTTGCTCAAATGGAGTAGTTATACCAAATCCGGTTATTTACAGAGCACTTACCAAAATCCCCAACTCTTCTATCTTTCTCCTTAAAAATCTAAGTTTGCTCCTTTACCCAGGCACGAAATGCCCTTATAACTTTGTTTCTACCTAGAGCTTTAAACTGGCTAAGACATTGAGGGATTTTTTCGGAGAGCGAAAAGTTTGGAAAACTCGGACTGTATTCAGACTGGATATACTTCCCTTCTTGCAGCACATTGATTTGTAACTGACCCTTCTCAAATCGCCATAGTTCTGGAACTCCTAACGCTTCATAAACGCTGGGATGGGTGCGAGACGTGACATCAATTTCTAGAGCTAAGTCGGGAGGTGGATCAACAGTCAAATCAAGTTTATTTTTTTCCCTGACTAAGGCTTCATTTTGAATATAAAAGCAGTTATCTGGCTCTATTCCCTTAACCATTGCCTGATTTTTGAACGTTGTTGAACCCAGGGAACAAAATTCAATATCGAGTTCTTCTAGGAGTGCTTTTACTAAATCGCTAATAAATTCTTTATTACGTTCATGTTCAGGTAAAGGAGTCATGATTTCTAGCGTTCCACCGTCATAAGCAAGGCGAGCAGCACGGTGTTCCCCCAACTCTTCTAAAAGAGTTTCAAATTCCTGCCAACTGACATCATGTAGTAAGACTCGCTGTCCTGGCGGTACGCTTAATCGGCTTAATTCTAGTAACATTTTCCGACTCCCTAAAACTCAATTTCGTACCGGTTGAAGGAAGAAAGAAGCTCAATTAGAAGGTGCTTGTACCCTCAATAAACTCTTTTCTTCGTGAAGAACGAGGTTTTTACCAATGGATAATTGACAATTGATAATTGATAATTAATTAATTAGGCTTAAAGCCAAGGAAGAATTAAGAATGCAGAATGCAGAATTGAATTCTAAATTCTAAATTCTAAATTCTTCATTATCAATCAAGATTCCTTCTCAGAAGAGGTAATTATCAATTATTCATTATCAATTATCAATTATTGAATTAATCAGGCAGCATGAGCAGTAAGTACCGTTTCAGCCGTTAATAATTCCTTAGCAGCTTGATACTGACTATCTACTTCTGTCCCTACCTCAGAGAAGGTAATCGTTTCTAGAGAAACCTCCAAATCTGGCTTAATTCCTAACTTGTTAATATCTCGATGGCTAGGTGTTTCGTACTTAGCTACGGTTACTGCTAATCCTGAACCATCGGAGAGGTCAAATAGGGATTGAATTAAACCTTTGCCAAAGGTTTTTTGACCGACTAGTTTTGCCCTACCATTATCTTGCAAAGCTCCAGCAAGAATCTCACTAGCGCTAGCTGTTCCCTCATTGACTAAGACTACTAAGGGGTCTTTGGTGAGTACGGGACCATCAGCAGCAAAGCTACCGAGCATTCCTAGTCTATTGACGGTATGAACAACAGTGCCATGATCTAACCAAAGGCGAGCGATTTCAATGCCAGATTGCAACAAACCGCCAGGGTTATTACGTAAGTCGAGAATGTAGCTATCTGCTCCTTGTTCCTCTAGTTGAGCAACAGCGTTAGCTACTTCTTGGGGAGAATTGGCGCTAAACTGGGTCAGACGGATGTAACCAACAGGAAAATCTTCAGACTGGTTATCTAGTTTGGCGTAGACGGAATTGAGAGCAATGCGATCGCGTACAAGCTCAATTAACTTAGCTAAACCGTCTTTATTTTGAACTGTGAGGGTTACTTTGCTCCCAACAGGACCACGCATGCGAATAGCAGCTTCGTCAAGAGTCAGTTCTGAAGTTTGGACACCATCGATTTCCAGGATATGATCGCGGGGGTGAATACCCGCCTCCTCTGCTGGTGAACCTGTAATTGGTGCTACTACGGCTAACTCTCCTGTCTCTGGATCAAGGGCAATTTGCAGCCCCACGCCTGAAAGTTCGCCAGAGGTATTAACCTTTAAACTGCGGTATTGCTGAGGTTTTAACAGTCGTGTGAAAGGATCTCCCAAACCACTGAGCATGTTTTCAATGGCGGTATAAGTCTCCTCACGGTTTTCTAGCTTCTGTTTTAAAGCATTCTGACGCACTGACCACCAGTTTTGATGGTTAAAGGTGTCATCGACATAGGCTTGAGAAACAATTCGCCAAGCTTGGGATAAAATCTGCTCCTCTTCTGGCTGAGTTACTGAAGCCGAAACTGGTTGTGTCCAGCAAAAAAATGAGAGAATAAGGGGGAATATGAGTAAAAGTCCCAACCAAAAAGCTCTTTTAGGCATAAGCGAAATTTTAACTTTGGTTTGTGATTACTTAATTTTCCAGTGTGGCAGATTATTTAGGAGTATGGCAGGCAATAAGATACAGTTTTACTTCATGTCTCTCTTAGAAGAATGAAAGTTACCGGCTGGTTAGTTCTACCTTGGCGAGGGGGTTTGGGGGAGCTATAGTGCTGCGTCCATACCCGTAGGGTTGGGCGTAGGTACCTGAAGAATGAAGAATTTAGAATGGCGGAATTTAGAATTTAATTGCGGCATTCTGCATTCTTCATTCTAAATTGGGTACATGGACTCCCCCAAGTTAACTTTGAGTACTCAACGTACTTCAAGTTAACAATCTACTAGGTTGCTAAATGCTGGTAGACATCCTAAAATATTAGCATGCTCAACTTAACTTACGCTTACAAAATTAATCCGACTCCAGAACAGGTGGCAATCATCGAACAAACATTAGATGTCTGTCGCCAAGTCTGGAATTATGCTTTACGGGAACGTAAAGACTGGGTTAATTCTCGCAAGTGTAAGGTCAATGCTTGTTCAATTCGCTCAGAATACATTATCCCTGCTGATACTCCTTATCCAAGTAAAAGTTTTCAAGAAAAAGCACTAACGGTTGCTAAGAAAACCAATCAAGAATTGAGGAGTGTTAATGCTCAGGTTCTTCAACAAGTACTAAGGAAGCTAGACACCGCATTTGAAGATATGAAGCACAAAGGAAACGGTTTTCCACGCTTTAAGAAGTTTGGTCGAATGCGGTCGTTTGTTTATCCTCAGATGCTTAAAAGCCCCCTGGGTAAGGGATGGGTGAAACTTCCTCAGTTGGGTAAGGTCGAATTCATTATGCACCGACCAGTACCCAATGGGTTTGAACTTAAGCAGGCAAGGATTGTTAAAAAAGCATCTGGATATTACGTCATGCTGTCGTTACAACTTGACGTTAACGTCCCAGATACACCACCATCAGGACACCCTTTAGGGATTGATGTTGGACTGGAAAAATTCTTGGCAACATCTGATGGGGAGCTAATTAAAAGACCCAAGTTCTTTGAAGCTTTGGCACGTAAGCTTAAATTGCTACAGGTCCGACTTAAGTACAAGAAAAAAGGGTCAAACAATAAGGCTAAACTCGCTAGAAAGATAGCCTTAGTACACGAAAAAATACACGACACCAGAAAAGACTTTCACTTCAAGTTGGCGCATCACCTTTGTGACCAAGCTGGGATGATATTTGCAGAAGAACTGAACCTCAAAGGTATGGCTAAAGGAATGCTAGGAAAGCATACTTTAGATGCTGGGTGGGGTCAGTTCTTGGAATTATTATCTTGGGTTTGCTGGAAGCGTGGGGTATATTTTGCCAAGGTCGAAGCGTCTGGCACGTCTCAAACTTGCCCAGAGTGTGATGCTCATGTCAACAAGGACTTATCCGTTCGAGTACACGAGTGTCCGGAGTGTGGGTACAAGACAGACAGAGACGTGGCAGCCGCTCAAGTGATTAGAAGTCGAGGTGTCTCCACCGTCGGGCTGACGGTGGCTCAAATTGCCTGTGGACGGGATGCGTCGGGGACTGATTCTGTCAGTCTAGATGGCACCGAAAGAAGCAGGAATTTTCTAGAAGCGATTTTAGGAAGCCCTTTCCATAATCTTTGATTTGGGAAGGGAGGAGGTCACCTCTATCAGGCTATGTTACATTTCTTATAGAGAACTATCATACTAGCCGGATAGCACCGATGTTAGTATGAGCAGATTTTGCCGCTCTGGTGTTCACCACCTTAACTTCTAAACAGATAAAGATCTCTGAGCTATCAGGTAGGTATTAAGACCTACTTCCACTAGCAAAGGTCAAACACAAAAAACAGCAAGCTCCTTTTAGGAATTCTGGACTTCATGTTTTCAAAGCAGATAACTGAATCAAAAGCCTTCAATTGGTTTGAGGAACGCCTGGAGGTTCAGGCGCTCGCCGAAGATATCACCAGCAAATACGTTCCTCCCCACGTCAATATTTTTTACTGTCTGGGTGGTATTACCCTTACTTGCTTCATAATCCAGTTTGCCACTGGATTTGCCATGACCTTCTACTATCGGCCGACGGTTGCAGAAGCATTTTCTTCTGTTCAGTACATCATGACAGATGTTAACTTCGGTTGGCTGATCCGTTCCATCCATCGCTGGTCAGCGAGCATGATGGTGCTGATGATGATTCTGCACGTATTCCGCGTTTACCTCACTGGCGGTTTCAAAAAGCCTCGTGAGTTAACCTGGATTACTGGTGTGGTGCTAGCTGTAATTACCGTATCTTTCGGTGTTACCGGCTACTCACTACCTTGGGATCAAGTCGGTTACTGGGCGGTTAAAATCGTCTCTGGTGTACCAGAAGCGATTCCCGTTGTAGGTCCATTAATCGTTGAATTATTGCGTGGTGGTGTCAGCGTTGGTCAAGGTACATTAAGCAGATACTACAGTTTGCATACCTTTGTGCTGCCCTGGTTGATTGCCGTCTTCATGCTGCTACATTTCCTGATGATTCGTAAGCAGGGAATTTCTGGTCCTTTGTAAATTGCACTTTATCCTGAAGTTAGGGGAGAAATCCTCACTAAGAATAAGTGTGTAAAAATTGATTAGTTAGCGGTGCTCAGGCATTGCCATAAAGACAAGTCTGATCAGCTCCTCACTATAGATATTAATCTGTAGGGCAGGAGGTCAGAGGAGAAGTATGTCACTGCTAAAACCTGCTGACCTTTGTAGATTAGGAGAACAATTCAACAATGGCAACAGAAAAAAAGCCGGATCTTAGCGATCCACAGTTGCGCGCCAAACTTGCCCAAGGCATGGGTCATAACTACTACGGTGAACCCGCTTGGCCTAATGACCTTCTTTATATTTTCCCTGTAGTAATTATGGGGACAATTGCCCTGTGCATTAGTTTAGCGGTACTTGACCCCGCAGTAGCTGGGGAAGCGGCAGATCCTTTTGCCACACCCCTAGAAATTCTGCCGGAATGGTATCTGTACCCTGTTTTCCAAATCCTGCGCGTAGTACCTAACAAATTGTTGGGTATCTCCGCCATGGCTGCGGTTCCTCTCGGTCTGATGATCGTTCCCTTTATTGAGAACGTCAATAAGTTCCAAAACCCCTTCCGCCGTCCTGTGGCAACTGCGGTGTTCATGTTTGGCACCGTAGTTACCCTCTGGCTGGGTATTGGCGCAACATTCCCCATTGACAAGTCTTTTACCTTCGGTATTTTCTAAGACGAAGGCTAAAGGGAAAAGGGTCAAGGGTTAGGGGGCAAGGCGTAAGAAGTTTTCTTTTCCTTTCCCCCTTACTCCTAACCCTTTTCCCACTTACTAGGAAACCCCTTCACTTGTAAAGACAAAAGATTTTTCTCCCCCATCTCCCCCATCTCCCTCATCTCCCCCATCTCCCCCATCTCC
>JBAUJE010000109.1:0-1983 GCA_049683475.1 Coleofasciculaceae cyanobacterium
GCCTTAGACAAACTAGCATTACTCAAATCAGCACCAGTTAAATCAGCTATTACTAACTTCGCCCCATCTAACTGAGCATTTCTTAAATCAGCACCCCGTAAAATTGCCCCAATTAAATTAGCATGACGTAAATCTGCCCCTGCTAACTGCGCCCCGGCTAAATCTGCATTCTGAAAATTTCTCCCCCCCTTGTCATAACGCTTCAATACCTCACTAACATCTGTGGCACTAATTTCCCTTTGGGGTGGACGACGAAAAGTAAAAGTAAAAGTATCTCCACTACGCATTACCCGCCACATTTCCTCATATAAAAGATAAGAACCAATCCCACTTAACTTCAACCAACCTTTTGCCCTAGTTAAAGCTACAAATAACTGATTCCTTAATTGCAGATTACTCTCATCTTTAGCTACCTGATCTAAACCCAGCACATAAACCATCTCCGCCTCATTACCCTTAGCGCGATGAATACGAGATACCGTAACACCCCCCTTACACCAAAACTGATTAGGATTATAGTTTTCTTTCTCAGCTTTAAGGACGTTGCAATTAGTAGTACTAGGAATATAAATATCAATACCTTGGGAAATTAAAAACTCTGCCACATGGGTTTCTAACTACAGCGCTTCCCAACCAGAACCGAGAACAATTACCAGAATTTCTCGACTCGGTTTTAAACCATCCTGACGCAGATTATAAATAATACTTTCTGCTAAAGCTGTTAACTCTTCCTGGCGAGAACGATAAGCGGTAAATTCTAAAACTGGTTTCTGCCAAAGTTCCGGTACTAAATTAGGAGAATTTTCCTTTGGTCGTCTCAGGGTAATCTGTTGACCAGGAAGAAAACGCCCTGTTACTTCATAACCAATTGCTTGCCAATCTTCACGACGGGTAAGACCCGTGAGCATGCCCCCAGGACGCAATAATCCCATACCAATACCATGAGCAGCAGTCAGAATCGGGCCAGGGGTACGGTAGCAACGGTACATAATTTCACTTTTGCGAATACCACTGCTATATTGCCCCGTCACCAAATTCCCTAACTCTTCCCCGAATAACTCGCTAGCTGTGGGAATATTGAGACTTTTCAAACTCTGAGCCTCATCATAGCCCCAAATTAAACGCCGTTGTTCTGGCTGAGTCAGGTCAACTGGCCGCAGCGCTTGATAGGCCATCCAGTAAAAAGGCTGCTTACCTTGAAATTTAAGATGACTATCAACAATTAGGTCTTGTCCTTCGTCAATTAAGATGGCATCATATAAGCTAGGGACGACCGTATTGTGCAATAACTGTAGGCATACCTCCGCCAGCGCTTCACTAGGTTGCTTACTTTCCGTATCATTCAGGGTTAAACGTGGCATCGCAGCAGCTTGACAAAGCTTACTATAAAGTCCCGGCTGTTTCCTTGCTCCCCAAGCGTGCAGTACTTCTAACTTAGAACCTTTCTCATACCTTACCTCCCCACTACTAAAGCGACTCAACCATTTATCTAATTGGGAAATAATCTGGTGATACAAGCTGCGGCTGAAAAAGACCAAAGCAATATCCCAGTCTGGATGTTTAAGGTGCATATGGGCAGCTTTTTGGCAGAGCAAGACAGTTTTCCCAGAACCAGCAATGCCCCTAATACGCTGAGGACCGGGGGGAATTTCTTTACCAATGTGTTCTTGTTCCAGGTCAAAGGCAGAGATGTGTTGTCTTACTTTGGCAATTACACTACTGCGGGTTTGGGAGTTGGTAATCTGGCGGCTTTCTCCCCGTTTCCGGAAAATCGGCGTACCACTAATTACAGCTTGCAGTAATTGCCATTGTTGCTTATTAAGACTTTTCCCCTTAATAATCGGAGTGGTTTGCTCAATTAATTTAATCAAAGCACCACAGAGAGACGCAGAAGCACGCAAATTATTGCCAAAAATAATCGGGGGACAACTAGGAAGTTGATAGAAACCCCTGTCATACCAAAGTTCCTCCGTAATTAAAGGT
>JBAUJE010000110.1:0-3341 GCA_049683475.1 Coleofasciculaceae cyanobacterium
TATGGTGCGGTCAGAACGAATTGCATCTGTTTCTTCTGAGAGGGTCAGTTCATTTTGCGCCCGGAAAGTGAGAGTATCTGAGATGGGAAAAGTGAAGCGCGATCGCAACTGACTAGAGGTACTATCAAAAGAACCCTCCCGGTCTTCCCGATCACGATAAATCCAGTCTAACTCCAAACTGGCCTTACCGATGCTTTGCTCAATTCCAGCTGAGATGGTGGTTAAGGAATTATTAACAGGGATACCAGCAGGTTGCAAAAAACCTTCTAAGACATCTCCAAAAAGAGTAAAAGGCTGGGGTGCTGTTCCTTCGTTGTCCTCGTGGTCGTATTGCAGCCGTAGTTGAGTTGTAGAGGACAAGTCGGCTTGCAATTGAGCGCCATAGCGGGTTTGACCAGGTACAAAACTGACGGTGGCATTATTCGCAAAGCCTGTATCAGTGGAACGGTAATAGGCGCGTCCAGAGATGTTCTTACTAATCTTTCCTTCTAATTCCAGACGGTAAGCTGAACCGCTAATATCTCCTAGTAGTTCAGAACCATTACTAGAATTGGCATATTCAGCAATTAAATGACCATTTTCCCCTAAAGAGAAAAAGGCATCTGCACCATACAGTTCAAAGTCCCGGTTACCCTTATCTTCTCGTAGATAAGTCGCTCCAATCCAACTTTCGCGATTGAGTTCCCGCGATAGATGGTAGCGTGCTCGGCCAGCATAAATGTCTGTCTCTTCATCTTCACCTTCAAACTGATAGGTGGCGACAATACTGCGCACTAAGATACGTCCTTCCTCATCCAAGTCTGTGCGTAGGAGAGGTTGACGAAAGAACAAACTACCTCGATCATAATCAATTTCGTAGTCAGCACCCCGAGACAGGCGTTCCCGTTTTAGCACCGTACCGGGACGATCTAATTCTTCTAATTCAATAAAGACATCTTCACTTCCAGGTACTACTAACCGTCGGGAGAGGAAGTAATTACCACTAGTACCATCGGGAACAATTGTATCTCGCTGAAAGCCTTCTACGTTATTGCCGTAAAAACCGCTAATTTGTAAATTGCCTAAGTTATAGTTGGCTTTAAAACCGTGGAGTTGGCGGGTGACAGCAGTAAATATTTGAGAGGAGGAGGTAAACTCACTAGTGTTGTAGTCCCCCCACATTAAATAGTCTGGATCAGCTCCTTGTATCTGAGGAGAACGTTCTAGGCGGAAATAAACTTGGTCAGTAGAAGGAGTGATAACATCTACAGTAGAACTATCACCGTAGACGGGATAACCTCGCTCATCAGACTGGTATTCTCGAAACAGTCGATTATCACAATTGCAGTCTTCATTCAGAGAGCGATCGCTATTGTAAGCTCCAGTATACAGCCACTCCCCAATTGTGCCAGTGGCAAAAACTGCTGAACTAACATTAAATCTAGTATCATTATCTTCGTCAGCAGGGAGGAAGTCCTCGAATCTACTGAAATAGTCTGTACCCCTCGCTCCCCAGCGTATATTAATCACCCCACTGAGTAGACTGGGACGCAAAGCTGTCTCAAACTGAAATTGGCTAAAGGCTTCTAAATTGGCCGTAGTTGCCCTAATTCTGACCGTTTGAGCTTCTATTTCTGAGCGCAACTGTGCTGTAAATTGCCCCTGTTGAGCCTGTACCTGAAAACCTGGTTGGTCTGGCTTTTCGTCTATTCCGACAAACTCTCCAGCACTAGTAAAGAGGGTAAAAATGGCATCACGGTTGGTCGGGTTGCCATTTTTATCCAGAAGTTGGCCAACCACTGTCGCTGTAGAACGACCATCGGCGGGAATGCCAGCTTCTCTCGTTTCTAACACCAACTCTTGCGGTGTACCCCGTACTTGAACTGCTACAGAGGCCATTGCTTCTGCTGAACCTTTAACCTTAGCGGTAATTAAGTTCTCACCTTCTTGCAAACCAACACCGTACCAAGTTTGAGTTACTAATCCAGCACTCTCATCAGTCTGGGTGCGTCCAATTAGGGAGGAGTCTACGCTTTCTCCGTTAACTTGCAGTTCTATCTCCAAACCCAACTGAGATTGGACAGTAATAGTAGCTGCTGGCTGCTCTAAAATTGTTTCAGGAGTTGGACTGAGAATTGTTACTGGAGAAGATTGAAAAGTAGGGGTTGCAGGTTGCTCTGGGGATGGTTGCAAAACTTCTGTCGTACTTTCAATCTCTAACTCTGGTTGGGGTTCTGCTTCGGCTAAAACGGGATAAGCAAATAAGTTTATTCCGCCAGCTACAGCCCCCACCAATCTTAATACAAAGATTAATGTCTTTAATTTTATTGTTTTCATTGGCTTGCTTCCTCTGGGAAGGTGGGGGTCACGGCAAAGTTCATGCGTGCTAGGCCACCTGGCTCTAATCGCACTAGTCGAGACTTGCTGTTACCTTCACTGAAGTGATGATTGGGAGCGATGGTGTAACCGGGAATGCTAGTTGGGTCAAGGACACCTGTGTGGTAACCTGGCAGCACATTGGCCACGGAAAATAGACCTTCAGTATCTGTGGTGATACGATTACCATCTTCGAGGAAAATTACAGCATTAGGTATTCCTGGTTCACCGGGTTGCTGTTCACCATCAAAGTTTTTGTCCTCAAATACCCGACCAATTAAAGTTCCGCAGTCGGAAAGTAATCCTGGGTCAACTCTGAGTCGGTGAGTTGTTGGCCCATCTTTAACAGAGAAATCATTATCAGTACGTTGGGCACTAATAGTTGCTGAGTTAAGGCCAGAACCACGCCTTGCATCGGGTGTGAGTTGAGCTGCGTAGGCAATATTGAGGGTTTCTCCTGGTGGGATAGAAGCTTCGGCCCTAAATGCAACTACTGAGCCATTTTCTTCCGTGGTGACAGTAACTGACTGACCTTGCAGTTCACCTCGTACAGAATCTGCTAAAAACTTGAATCCTAGGGGGAAGGTGTCAAAGGCAATTATGTTATCTAAATTAATCTCGGCAATATTCTTAATGGAGAGGCGATAAATAACCGTATCCCCCGGTTCAGCCACTGCGCGATCGCCTGTTTTAACAATTTGAATTTGCTCAGATTGACAAAGGATTGAGTCAAATTGAAAGGCAAGTAAATCTAGTCCTACCGTCTCTGCGTTGGGAACAAAGACAACTGTGTCTTCAATCTGAGTACCTCCAGTGCTACTAATTGGTTGACCATCTAGGGAAGTGGCAATGTAACGAACCACATCGTTATTAATACTGCCAGTACTATCGAGAATTTCTATCTTGATGCGCCGCTGATTGTAAATAGAATCATTAGGAGGATTAACAACTAAAATATAGGTGCTACCTGAATCTGTCTGACCTCG
>JBAUJE010000111.1:0-1723 GCA_049683475.1 Coleofasciculaceae cyanobacterium
CGTTGCTCCTACTCCACTCCACAGCATCAGACCCTCCGTTAAAGAGTTCAACTGGATAGACTTTACAAAGGAAAAATTTTCAGAAGGTATTGAGCAGCTAATGGGAGTTTTAGACTCCTATCGTTCTTGTACTTTTGGAAGCAGATTGGACGCAGAAATCGATCTTCTCTCTGGAAGTTATTCCTGGACTTTCCCTCTTTTTCGACACGCTTACTATTTTGGAAGAAACCCACAAGCAGAATTCGATGAAGGAGGACTGATTAAATTTGAGGAGTCCCGAAAATACAAACCACTGACTAGTAGAAATCAAGCTACCTTGGCTCGTATTAATGACCGATGGCATGTCGCCGACGGGAAAGCTGTACTTGATAGAGAGCCTGGTGAAGAATGGAAAATTTCAAGCTTCAAGCCGAGTACTAATGGAACCACGATTGATGGTTTCGAGGTTCCACAAGGAGTTTTTATTCCCTTGCGAAATGGCTGTGAAATAAGCTTTTCAGGAAGAATTAAAATTATGTACAAAGAGATTTACTCTGAATTTGAAGTAAAAGTAGAGGATAAGCAGGATCAGGATCTTAGAGATACTTCTATTTTGATTGACAACTAGGTAAAAGATGATTAAACCGCTGTTTTCAAATTTAAGGAATGGCTTTTTATTTGCCTTAATTTCTTCAGTATTGCTAGGCGTATATTCAATAGGAAAGATAGACTTCGACATTTCCCTAGAAGACGGAAAAGTCGTAAGCATTGAACTAGATTTTGTAGCTCGCGATATCCCTCTTTCTGCATTAATTGGTGGGATTAGCGCGATCGCATCGGCGATTGGCATTGAATTTGTATCTTTCAACAAAAAAAGCAATCCGGATGAAGAATGAAACCCAAAAAAGTAGGCTTAAAAAATGGCTGAATATCATTATTTCCTGGATTGATAACTTCGGGATAGCTAAAGAGCAGCCCCTAACTACCGTTCCTAGGCAAGTGTTCTATGGTAGAGGGTGGATGCTGGTTGAGATTGAGAGAGATACCATAGGAGCTGTTCAGACTTGGCGTTTGTGTATCCACAATTATCCTTGGTGGATAGTCTTCTCCCTGGATAATTTAGCGGACTTCCAAAGGCACTGTCTACGAATGGAACGGCAAAAAGACCCTTGTAACTGTAGCCGTGAAATTGTAGACGTGGGAGAGCATACCCACCGAATTGCGATTACCAGATGCAAAGTAACTACCCAAAAATCTACCCAAAAAGTTTTGGTGGTGATAGACCTCAATTTAATAGATCCCTGGAGCAGGGGTCACGCAGAGGATTTTAGAGCAGAGAATCTTTTGAGAGATTTATGTAAAAGAACTGGGGCGCAGATGGAGGGAAATGAATTGCCAACCGAAGAATTATTAAGCTTTGATTGGTGGGAGGATAGAATAATAAAATTGTCAAATTTTTACTTTGACTCTCAACACAACTTAAATATTACACAGCGAGAACTGCTCTAGAAAAGTTTCAATGGCAATTGAATCCTAGAAGAACATAGTTTGGCGCTTTCTTTACTTATATTTCCCATCTTGCAAACAACCTGAGGAAAGAATTGTCTGACGAAGGGAACTTGGCAAGCCAAGGATAATAGATGGCAAACTACCTCAGCTTTCTCTTCTACTTCTTCTTGAGTTTTTCTCCGGGCTTTTATTTTGTGGATTTTCTGAATTACTTTAAGCTTCTCTATTGATTGAT
>JBAUJE010000112.1:0-15603 GCA_049683475.1 Coleofasciculaceae cyanobacterium
GGACATTAATCTAGACCAGTTTACCTTGATAAATCAGGAGTATTTTATGAAACACCCCGTAATTGCTATCGGATTAGATTCAGCAGATCCAGTTTTGCTAGAGAACTGGATGGCCCAGGGACATCTGAAAAACCTAACTAAACTCCGGGAACAAGGAGCTTACGGGCGTTTGGCCAGCATGGAGTA
Organism: Coleofasciculaceae cyanobacterium; assembly: GCA_049683475.1. GTDB lineage: Bacteria > Cyanobacteriota > Cyanobacteriia > Cyanobacteriales > Coleofasciculaceae > JBAUJE01. Next base: position 187 of record JBAUJE010000112.1, read on the forward strand.
CTACAAGGGGGAATCAGCTTGGACGAACTTTACAACTGCTTGTCTTCCCCACAAAACAGGCTATTGGTGTGAGTTCAGGTTTAACCCGGAAGCCTATGACATCAAGAGATTACGTGGTCATGGTGGCTATGATTACTCTGAATTTTCTCCCTTTTATGCTTTAGGGGATGACTATAAAGTAGCAATGTTTGACCTGCCCCAAACTGTGATTTCTGACAAAGTCAATGGTATACAGGTCATAGGCTGGGGGGCACACTCTCCCATGGCTGATCAACAATCTGAGCCGAAGGAACTAATCGGAGAGATACTAGAAAAATACGGCGACCATCCAGCCGATGTTCTACACCATCAAGACCGTTCTGATTGGTACAACCCTGCCTCTATCGAGAAGCTAAGGCAAGAGCTGACTACCGGATTGAAGCGTCGCACAGCCATTACTAAGGACTTGCTGAAGCGGGAACCCTGGGATCTTTTCCTAACGGTCATGGGTGAACCCCACACAGCACTGCATTATTTCTGGCATCTCTCGGAAAGCCAAAAAGACCATCCGCTCTACGATGCAGAAGCAGCGGCGAAGGGTGATATGATGCTCGAATTCATGGAAGGCGTAGACCAGTCCCTGGGAGAAATCCTAGCCGAGGCTCCAGAGGATGCTTATGTGCTAGTCTTTGCCGCCCACGGTATGGGTCATAACTCAACCGATGTACTCAGTATGCCCATATTATCTGAGTTTCTCTATCGGTTTAGCTTCCCGGGCAAATCTATTCTAGTTTCGGAAGAGATGGGAACAACGCCAAGCGGTTTGTTAACTCCCGAAAACATAGAAGAGTCTTGGTATCGAGTAATCCAGAAATTCAAAAATGAACCCAAGTGGAGGAAATTCCGAAAAGACCTTTTAAAACCTCTCAAGCCATTACTTCCTAGTCGTTTGCATTACTATCTGAGCAAGCTCCTAGGGGTTCCCTCTCATAAGTTTGGCTTACACCCAACGATGTGGTATCAACCCTTCTGGTCTGAGATGAAAGCCTTTGCCTTGCCTACTTTTTCTGAAGGTTATATTCGCATCAACCTCAAGGGAAGGGAAGCAAAGGGCGTTGTTGATCCTGCTGACTACCATGCTTTATGTGATGAGCTAACGGAACAGCTTAATCAACTCACCGATGCCAGAAATGGTAAGCCGATAGTTAAGAAAATAGTCCGCACCCGCAAAGATCCTTTAGATAGCAATCCTAAGCTACCCGATGCCGACCTGGCGGTTATTTGGGAAGACTGGGCTGTCGATGTGGTAGATAGTCCGAAATATGGTCGCATGGGGCCAGTCTTTTTCAATCGTGGTTCTTCCCACCGTGCCAGAGGATTTTTGGCTGCTACAGGCCCTGGAATTGAACCAGGCTCTAAGTTGCCAGAAGGTCATGCAGTAGATCTAGCTCCTACCATTCTGGAGTTGATGGGCGCACCAATTCCTGAAGGTAGGGATGGTAAACCATTAATGAATGCCAAAGTTCTGGTCTAACTGACTCCCAGATAACTTAACGCCAGCTAGTTGGGCTTGTGGAGAACGGCGAGATTCACAAGCCCATTCTTTTCAATAAATTGCCAGTTCCAAGCCAATGGTAAGAGTCATTGAACTATGAAAACCGTCCAAGCTGTTGCTCGTTATTTTCCAGATAATTGTGGAGGCATCCAAACTCACCTCAGTCAATTCCTACCTGCTTTACAAACTTTTGGAGTAGAGAGCAAAATAGCGGCATCTCAAGATAAACCGAAAGAAGATAACTACGAATACAAGGGAGTAGAGGTTTATCGCTATCCTGCATTTCCTGAGCCAATGCCAGAACCCAATCATGGGCCAGTTCCCCATGCTGGTTTTGAGCAATTTGCCAGTTGGCTGAAACAGCAGAAAGCAGACTTATATAATCAGCACCAATGGATTGCCCAATGCGGCTTGCCCCATCTTCGTTTGGCAAAAGAATTAGGAATGGCGACGGTGGTGACATTATGCCTGCCTAGACCAGTTTGCCTACGCAATACCTTCATGCTCCATGGCAAAGAAGCTTGTGATGGCAAAATTGATCAAATTCGCTGTAGTTATTGCTCTGGCGTTCCCAAGGTTCTGCCTCCTACCGTGCTTGAGGGTTTAAGTCGCTTACCGGCTTCTACTCTTGGTGAGGTAAGGGGAAAACTTCTTCACAATGCCAAGAATGCCCCTAAACCAATTCAGAAAGCTATTAATGCCTTAACTTACTACATTTCAACACCAACTTATGTAGCGGCCCGTAAAGAGGGCTTGCTAGAAATGGCAAGATTCGCTGACCGCATTATTTTGGTGTCTCAGTGGATGCATGATGCTCTGTTACTTAATGGGCTACCGCCAGAAAAACTAGTACTATGCCGACATGGAATTTCTGATTCTTGGCCGCAAAAGAAACCCTCTAACAATTCACAAACTGGAACTTTGCGGGTTGGCTTTTTAGGTCGCTGGTATTTCACCAAGGGGGTACATATTCTGATCGAAGCGATTAAATCTCTACCGACTAATATTCCGATTGAATTGTTCATTCATGGCATACCCCAAGATGAGGCTTATCGCCAGAAAAACATGGCACGTATTGGAGATGACAAGCGCATTCATATCGAACAACAATTAACGCGGGAAGAACTGCCCTCAGCCTTAACCAAATATGACGTGATAGCCATGCCCTCACAATGGTTTGAGAATTGCCCACTGGTTGTATTGGAGTCCCAAGCCTCCGGCCTTCCTGTTGTTGGTTCTAACTTGGGCGGAATTGCTGAGCTTGTACACGATGGGATTGATGGATTGTTAGTGACCCATGATGATGTACAAGCCTGGGCTGAAGCTTTTAGACAACTGGCAACAGATGCTAATCTACTAACCAAACTGCGTCAGGGAATTGAGCCGGTTAAGACAATGAGCATGGAGGCTCAAGAGACAGCTGCCCTCTATGAGGAGATTTTGGCAGAGCAGTCTAAATAAAAGCAGAACTTACCTCTTGCCCTGTGACACTAAAGAATTAGTAACTGGCGTTCAAAACGATGAACAATAAAGAAAACTCTAAATCTCCTTCGCGCTTGTCTCGCTGGAAAGAAAGTGTAGCGATTACTTTAGTGGGATGGGTGCCATTGTTAGTCGGTAAACAATTACGAAAATTAGTATACAGCAGCATTTTTGGTCGGATCGGTAGCCAAGTAACCATTGATCCGGGAGTCGAATTTAAGCAGGTTGGAGGTATAGAACTGAGCGATCGCGTCTGGTTAGAAAGCTACGTTCGCATTAAATGTGGGGGCTACAGTAGCAAGATTCGCCTAGGAGAGCGGGTTCACTTTGAGCGTGGCGTGGATCTGAGAAGTCATCGCCACGGTGATATCGAGATTGGTGCAGACACCTATGTTGGGCCCTATACCTGTCTATCTGGAGAAAAAATCCAGATTGGCAAGTATTGTCTGATTGCTTCCCACTGTAGTATTTATGCCAATAATCATAATTTTAGTGATCCGACACGGGAGATTAAACAGCAAGAGAATACTTATGAGGGAATTGTCATCGAGGATGGTTGTTGGCTAGGTACTGGAGCCAGGGTTTTAGATGGGGTAACCATTGGAAGAGGCAGCGTGATTGGAGCAGGAGCTGTCGTTACTAAAGATATTCCCCCTTACTCGATTGCGGTGGGTGTGCCAGCTAGGGTGGTTTCTCAGAGAAAGGTTGATCCTGAAACCTTATTGGAAGCTAGAGCTGCTTACGTAGGAGGAACAATAGAAAGTATTTAATACTTACCGGATTTCCTCTATCCCTTGGGCATAACTCAGTGCCAGGAATTATTATGTAGTAGAGGTTTAGTTGATATCTCTACACACAACAGGTAGAAAGCCCACAACAAGTAACATTTGCCTCATTGCACACTGAATCTAGCACGATTAAAGGCATTTCAAGGACTATGACAAACGAAAAACCTCAACCTTCTCCAAAGCACTCTCACTGGCAGGCGTCTTTGCTAATCGCTCTAGTGGGATGGGTTCCTTTGAAGCCAGGTATGCAATTGCGGCGAATCCTTTACCGCACTATCTTTGCCAAAGTCGGTAGTGGTGTTCAAATTCAGCCCGGTGCTGAGTTCGTTTGTCCGGGTCAGGTTGAACTTGGGGATTGTGTTCGGCTCCATCGGGATGTTCGCATCAGGAGTCGTGAGACAAATAATAGCAGAATTCGCCTCAAAGAGTGGGCCCATATTGATCGTGGTGTGGATATTAAAATTCATTACCAGGGAGAAATTGAAATTGGCTCACACACCTATATTGGTCCCTACAGCTGTCTGTCTGGTAGAAGTATCAAGATTGGTGATTACTGCCTGATTGCTTCCCATTCTGGGATCTATGCTAACAATCATGTTTTTGACGACCCAGACCTTAAGATTGTCGAGCAGAAGAACAGTTATAAGGGAATTGTTATTGAGGAAAATTGCTGGCTGGGTACAGGCGTTAAGGTTCTTGATGGTATCACAATTGGTCAGGGGAGTGTGGTTGGTGCAGGAGCTGTCGTCACCAAAAATATTCCCCCCTACTCAATTGCTGTAGGTGTACCTGCCAGGGTAATTGCCAAGCGAGATGGCACAAGTAAGCATTCTGTAGAATCTGAAGTACTCCAAACAATATCGGCAACAAATTCTTAGATAATCTTAAACTAGGAAGTGAGATGGACTGCCTGTAGTAATTGGTGGATAGACATCTCACAATGGATAATTACCCGCCGATCATAGGGTACATGCCGTTAGCTGAGATAGCGCTGAAAAAATAGAAAAACAGCAGAAAGTACATCCCTAAGACAACTTAATAAAACTAAATCTAAACAACTCTTACTATGTCTTGGAAATAAAACCTTATGACAGCAACTGACAGTAAACCAAGAATTTGTATTGCGCTACCAGCTATTCAATACCAACCTAGATCACCTTATGTTCTTAGCACCGTGCCGATGGTGCCGTATTTGGCTAAGGACTTTGATGTCACGCTGGTTTATAGAAAAATTCTCAACACCCAAGAAGCAGACCATATTGACCACAAGTATTTAACCCTTATAGATCAGAGTAATACATCCAATCGGGAGAAGCAGAATACTTCTCCATACTATGTCCCCAACCACTACCTCTCCCTGTGGCAATATAAACGCTCTATAGATAAGTTTGCCCAAGAGCATGCTCAAGACTTCGATTTAGTCATTGAAAAAGAATGGCCTTTACTGGGAGCATTTACTCAGCCTTTCAGTAACTACAATGTGCCGACAGTAATTTTGATTGAAGCAATGTATAAGTATCCTAAGCAAGCCCAATCTAGCTTAGTTAGTCAGGTTGCAGGTGTTGGGCTTCAGAAGTTGCGACCACACATGAGACGGCGATGGAGTGAAAATGCTGACAGCATTGTGGTAGAAACAGAACAGATGAAATCTGTTCTTCTCGATTATGGTTATGCAAGTCCTGATAAGGCAATTTACCCCATTCCCTACGGTGTAGATCCAGATACTTTTGCTGTGCGCGATCGCCATTTATGTCGCCAAAAACTGGGAATTAACCAAGATGCTTTTGTTTTAACTTATGTTGGCTCACTCAATCGCTTTATCCAAGAACCAGGACCTATCATTGAAGCCTTAGGAAAGGAAAAGCCACCGCAGGTTGTGTTGTACATTGTCGGTGATGGTAGTAAGCGACAAGAGCTAGAAGCCTTGGCTAGAAAATTTGACTCACCTGTTATTTTTAAGGGAAGATTACCTCAAAAAGAAGCAGCTCTTTATATTGGAGCTGCTAATCTTTGTATTGCTCCTTACAATAAAAACCTCTATGTAGGAGATAAGTTCACCTGCGCTAGTTTAAAAGTACCGGAATATATGTCCTGTGGCAGACCTGTGCTAACAATTCCTTGTGGGAGAATGGAAATGTTACTTGATGGGCAGAAGTATGGTTTTCTCGTTGAAAATCAGGTAGATAGATACAGAGATTTTTTCAGACACTTACCTAGTTTCGAGCAGCTCTATAAGATAGAAGAGGCAATTATCCAAGACATGGATAGCCTGGTCTTGAGGGATAAGAAAATTTTGCTACGATGGTGGGATATCGCCGAGATGTACAAGCAAGTAATTGAAGAGACTCTTTCCCTAAAGAGTAAATCCCGTTCCTTAGAACTAGTAGTTTAGGCTAATCTAAATGAGGTTTGGAGCTAGTATAAGCTGGTCAAGCCAAATCACTAAAATTGCAAAATAACCTCATAGTTGTTTAAGTATAGGCAAGTCTCCAGGGAAGTGATTCCGTGGAAGCATTGTCAATCCTAAAAACCAGGCTAGAGAGAAAGAAGAAGGGAAGTTAAGTTTTTTAGAGGCAATCAAACTCCTGAGATGAAAACGTTTTATCAAAAGCCCCGGATTTGCATTGCTCTACCTGGGCTGCACTACCTATCTCATACAACTTATGTTCTGAACACTAAGCCACTACTTCCCTATTTAGCAGAAGATTTCGATGTGACACTAGTCTTTCGCAAAAATTTGGAAATACCAGAGCAGGACGCACGTTACCTCACTATCCTCGATCCAACTAAGTTTTCAACTAAAGAAGCTAATAACACAGATCCTTACTTTGTTCCTCCTGACATTTTCCGAGCAGGCAAGTATCTTAAGGTGTTAGATAATTTTGCAAAGGTACATGCTCAGGAATTTGATTTAGTAATTGAAAGGCAGTGGTCTTTAGTCGGTTCTTTTTCTAGTGCTTTTAGTCGTTATGGTCTGCCTTCTATCTTCATCGTCGAAGCTGAATTTTACGCTAATTCAAATTCTTGTAATCCCCTCAAAAAGGCACTAAAACTTTCGCTAAACAAAATTCTACCTTATCTAAGACGTAGATGGATACAGAGAGCGAATAGCATTATTGTTGAGACTGAGCAGATGAAGTCTTTTTTACAAGAAAAAGGCTATCATAGCTCCAATAAATCAGTCTATTCGATTCCCAATGGAGTAGATCCAAATATTTTCTTTCCTCAAGATCGTCACCTCTGCCGTAAGAAGTTAGGAATTGATCAAAGTAGCTTGATGCTTACCTATGTAGGCTCTTTAAGAGGTTTCATCCAGGATTTAGAACCAATTATCGAAGCCTTGGGGCGTGAGAAACCCAAAAATGTTGTCCTACACTTGGTTGGTGACGGCACTAACAAAGAGCATCTAGAAGCTCTCGCTGAGAAATTTGATGCACCAGTAACTTGTCACGGACGACTATCCCAACAAGAAGCAGCGCGTTACATCGGTGCTGCTGACATTTGTGTTGCCCCCTACAATAAAAACTTGTTCCCAGAAGAGAAATTCACCTGTGCCAGCCTTAAAGTCTGTGAATATCTGGCTTGTGGTCGCCCTGTGCTGACAATTCCTTGCGAAAGAATGGCTCATTTGCTTGATGGTGGTAAATATGGCTTCCTGGTAGAGAACAAGGTAGAAAATTACAGAGATTTTTTCAGGAATTTGTCAGACAAGCCAAAAATCCATCAGCTAGAAAAATCACTCATTAGTGACTTGGAAAACTCAGTCTTGAGAGACAAAGGCATAGTATTGACTTGGCGCGAAGTTGCCCAGATGTATAAGCAAGTAATTTTAGATAATTTACCCAAGAAGCAGTTTTACAAAAGTACTTTTTGGTCACCTCCAATCACAGCTCTATTTCCATCTCAGACAAAAAAAACTATGCTTTACTAAGAGTTAAGTGGTGGTAGAAAAGTTTGAAGTAATAAATTATCTGAATTATCCAATTCATCATGGCTGAATCTACTGAGGCAATTAAAAAACACGACCTATCAGGAAGTTTAAAACCGAAGATCTCAGTTGCCATTTGCACATACAATCGGGCAGAGCGTTTGGTTCTCGCTCTAGATGGTATTAGCCGCCAATCTTTGCCCCGTAAGTATTTTGAAATTATTGTTGTAGATAACGCCTCAACCGACAACACTCAGGCAACCTGCACTCGCTACCAAAAAGATTTGCCCAATCTACGCTACATTTATGAGCCAGTTCAGGGACTCTCCAAAGCTCGTAACACGGCAATGCAATCTTCTCATGGTCAATATATTGCTTACCTGGATGACGATGCTATTCCTTGTTCAGATTGGCTTGAAACAATCCTCGAAACATTTGAGAACCTTAAGCCTAAACCCGTCTGCGTAGGAGGACCAATTTATCCTCTTTGGGAATCTCCTAAGCCTGACTGGATAGGCAAAGATCTGGAATATTTATTCAGTCTTCTTGATTTTAGTGACAAGCCCCATTGGCTTAAGCTACCTAAGTATCCATTTGGGGCAAACATGGCATTTCAGCGAGATATCCTCTCTCAAGCGGGTGGCTTTGCTCAAGAACTAGGTCGCCTTGGCTCCCAACATCTCCTTTCAGGCGAAGAGTATAGATTGTACAGAATCTTGATTGAGCATGGACTTGGGTTGCTCTATTATCATCCTCAAGCCTCGGTTGAGCATTGTATTTCCCCACAAAGAATTAACCTGAAGTGGATGCTTGAGCGCAGTTACTGGCAAGGCCGCTCAATTGCAGTGGGGGCAAGTCTCAATGGCAAAACCCTAGCACAGGAGTGGTGGCAGATTCTGGGTGGGGCGATCAAACACAGAAAACCCTTAGTTCAGGTACTTAATTTACTCCGTACTTGGTCTAAACCTAAGGCGAGAACTAATGCACTTGTGCAGATGATGCAGAGTTGGGGTTATCTTTCTCAAGTTTGGTTGTACTCCACTACCTGGAAATTCTCTCCAGTTCAGGCTCAATCGCATTTGTCAGCATCTGGGTCATCTCTGGTCAAGCACTCCACAAACTCATGAAAAAACCTGTCATTGCCCTGGGATTGGATGGGGCAGATCCGATATTACTGGAAAACTGGATGTCTCAAGGTCATCTCAAACAGTTGATTCGTCTGCGACAACAGGGAGTTTACTTTCGCCTAAGCAACCAAGAAAACTGTCTGGAAAGCTCCTGGACTACGTTTTTAACTGGCTGCTTACCTGAGCAAACCGGGTGTTGGGGAGCAATCAAGTTTCAGCCCAATAGCTATGAAACTAATCTGGTTGAATCTTACAATTTTCAAGAGTATCCACCTTTCTATGCTTTAGCCAATCAAGACAGGGTAGCAATATCTGACTTGTCCCAGGCTTTCTACCCCCAGATTAAGCAAGAACCAACTACTCTGTCTCAAACATCTGGTTACTCTTCGACAACACTACCTCTGTGGCAATTAATAGCTCAACCCCAACAAGGGCAAGCAGGGGAGGAAAAGTCCGGGACGTGGTGGGATAAAGACTATTTGACTAATCTCAAGCAGGTTCTGCTGACTAATATTAAGCGGCGTGTTGAACACTGTAAGAAGTTACTGCGCCAGGGACAATGGGACTTACTTTTAACTCTATTTACTGAGACTAACTCAGCAGTAAGAGATTTTTGGTTCCTCTCTCAACCGGATCACCCCCTTTACCATCACCATCGTCTAGATTATGGCGAAGACCCACTGTTAGAAGTTTTTGAGGCTGTAGACAGAGCTATCACCGAAATTTTGACAGAGGTGCCAGAAGATGCATACATATTAGTTTTCGCTGTTAATGGCTCTGGGAGAAATAATACTGATTTAGCTAGTATGCTATTTTTACCGGAGTTTCTTTATCGGTTCAGCTTTCCTGGAGAAGCAATGCTGCCGACCTCTAAGTTAGGAACTATCCCCTTACCTCCAGTTATTGCTCCTAAGAAAATCAATTGGTCTGCCCAAATCTGGCGGCAGATGTATCACCCTAATCCTCTTATGCGATGGTTGAGACGATCAGGAGCAGAAAAACTGAATCAAAATCTGGAGTTTTTGCTACGCCAACCATCTAAATTAACAGGCACAGAACCAGAGCCATTATCTGGTTTATTCCCACCTAGGGGAACTCTGAGTTGGCAGCCAAGCACCTGGTACAAATCATTCTGGCCTGATATGAAAGCATTTGCTCTGCCAAGTTTTTCTCAGGGACAGATTCGTATTAATCTACAAGGACGGGAGAAGTCAGGGATTGTTCAGCCCTCTGAGTATGATTCTGTCTGTGAACAACTAACCCAACAACTCTCTAGTCTTAAGAATGCCCGTACAGGAGAGTTTATGGTAGAGCAAGTGCTGAGAATTAGGCACTCTGCCGTTGCTGAGGAGTCCAAACTACCCGATGCAGATTTAGTAGTTATCTGGCGGGATAAAACCGCTGATGTTATGGAAAGTTCTGACTGGGGTCGCATTGGTCCAGTGCCTTATCGTTGCACGGGCAGCTACCGAGCAAGAGGATTTCTGCTAGCGACTGGAGCTAGTATTGAAGTTGGCTCTAGCCGAGCAGAAAGTCATATTGTCAATTTGGCACCAACCATTCTTAAATTAATGGGTGTGCCTATTCCTGAATACTTTGATGGTAAGTCTTTATTGTAAAGCTGTGTTTGCTTCTCTTTATAACTAGCAAGATATCTGATATAGTGATTTTTTTGGCATTTACAAAAAATTGAATTAAACTGGGGCTAATGTGGCGGTAGTTTCCTAGAAAATAACTCCAACAAAATTCTAGATTTATCGGCTAAAATTAAGTATAATAGTCAGGATATAACCGAATTTTTAGTAATTTGGGTTACTTTCTAAGATTCAGGGTTCTAGCATCGGCAATAGACTGAATAAAGTGATACTCCACAGGTATCTGGTAAAGCCGGAACCAACGCAAATGTTGAGGTCATCAAGGCGGATGCTCTAATGTTTTTTATTAAATGTTTGATAACTGGAATGATGGCAACTGTTGCAATAGCAGTTACCTCATCTCCTGGCAGTGCACTACCCCTGTCACCTGGCGATCGCTTGCGAGTTTACTTACCTGATGAAGGTTTGCCAGAAGGCAGTGATATTAGTGGTACCTACGAAGTCAATTATGATGGGAACCTGGAATTCCCTTACATTTCTGCTCTAAGAGTGGCAGGTAGAGAACCCTCTGAAGTTGAGGGAATGCTCAAATCTGCTTTGGTTAGGGCTGGTCTGTTTCAGCCAGATTTTGTACGAGTTAGTGTGAAGCTTTTTGAGTATGCACCAGTGCAAGTAACTGTGGGAGGAGCCGTATTCGAGCCAGGTCGTGCTTTAATTAATCAGCGCGGTGAGCGGGGTTCAAGACTAAGGGATTTACCCGGAGATTTCATTCCCGCTACTGGTGACTACGCTACGGAACGTTACGTGACTTCTGCTCTTATTGCTGTCGGTGGTGTCAAGCCAAATGCTGATGTTGGTAATATACGCCTCATTCGCGGTGGTAGAGAGCGAATAATTGATTTATCTGGCGTGTTCACCGGCGGAATTACTAACGATGTTCCCCTCATTTCCGGCGACCAGATCATAGTACCTCAAAGCGAACAAATTCGTAATGAATTAGTTCGTCCCTCGCAAATTACCCCAGAACAGGTGCAGGTGTTTGTCTCAAACTCGACGGAAGAGGCTCCCCAGAGAGTAGAAGCCGTAAATTTTGAATATGGTACCCGCTTGTCTTCTGCAGTCGTGCTATCTGGCTGTGCTGGTGGTACTGAAAATAATAGTGCGAAAAGGCGAACTGCTTTAATCCAAACCAACCGCCTTACGGGGGAAACGGCAGTTGTTGATCAACCTGTAGAGAGGCTACTGAGAGAATCTAATGATAACGAAAGCAACCCTTTTTTGATGCCGAGAGATGCTATTGCCTGTTATGACTCAAAGATTGAGAATGTTAGGGGTATATTCAATATATTTCGAGATATTTTGTCCCCCATTAATACTTTTGAGAACTTGATTAGAAGGATATTTGACTAAAGGTAAAATTAGCTATTGCCTAGAATAATAGCTAATTCCCTTAAGGGGACAGCCAGGGTTCAGCACTATTTTTGAAGAAAGATGACCAAGTTTTTTGATACCTCCAGTTCTCTCCCCAGCTACCGGAGAAAAACCCACGGGGGACTTTACCTATTCATCGCCGTAGCCGCTAATGCGGCTATCTGGACATCTACTTTTTTTTATCTACAATTCACAAAACCTGTTTATACCAGTAAGTTCGTAGCTGGTATCAGGGGTGTAGCTTCACGCACTGACATCAGGCTCCCAGAGTTGGGTGCTGCTTCCTCGGTAACAGAGTCTCCTTTTGACAACAGGGCTCAAGACCCTAGAGAAAGTTATAAGCTCATTGCCTCAAGTCCTAGCGTTGTGAAAAATGCCACGGAGGCAGTGGGAATGGAAAAGTTTGGTAAATCTAGGGTTCAGCTCATAGACAGCACTCCCTTCATGAGTTTTGAAGTTAAGGGAGATACACCAGAAGAAGCTCAGAATAAAGCATATGCTTTGTTTGAAGCCCTTGAAGAACAACTTAATCAATTAAGGGATCAAGAATCTCAGTTAGAAAGGGCAGAGATCGAAACTGTCCTCGATGCATCCCAACGTAAGCTTGAAATCGCTCAAAAACGCCTTTCTGACTATAAAGAAAACTCTGGTTTAGTCGATGATAGCCAAATTAGTGAGCTTTCAAACAGTATCGAAAACCTCCGGAGGCAGAAATCCGAGATAGATGCAGAGCGACAGCAACTGGGAGCTCGCTATGATGAGTTGGCTGTCAATCTAAAACTATCTCCTGCTGATGCTTTAGATTCCCTCAAGCTACAAAATGATGATCAGTTTAGGTTGCACCAACTAAACTACCATCAAGCTAGTGCTACACTAACCACCTTAACTCCGAGATACGGACCAAACCATCCGGCTATAGTAGAGCATCGCAGCACGAGAGATGCCGCCTTAGCCGCAATGTTATCACGCTCCCAGGAGATATTGGGACGACCCACCAGTCAAGAGATGATCAATCGACTCAATCTTGACAATAAGAATGATAAAGAGGTTTCGGTACAAAACCGCTTAGCTGAAGAGATGATTGGAGTAGGAGTGCGCAGGAAGGGTACAGAAGCGCAAGCGAAAGAAATGGAACAGCAAGTTGCTCAAATGGAGCGTAAACTTCAAACCTTGGGTAGTCATGAGGCTAAATTAGAAGCTCTCCGGCGAGATGTGCAAATCGCAGAAGCTGTCTTTTCTTCGAGCTTAACTAAACTCGATGTTGGCACCTCAGATTTGGAGAGTAGCTATCCTCCCCTGCAATCTGTAACAGAGCCTAGCTTACCAACTAGTCCGAGTTGGCCAAATAAGAAGTTAGTTTTACTTGGTGCTTTATTAGGCTCCTTTTTCTTAACCACTGCTGTTGGTTCGCTCTGGCTGCGTGAGTGGTTGCGTAACCGTCATTTGCCTAAGCTTCAGGTTTCTCCCAAGCAGCCCACTAAGGCAAATTCCACACAACCAGAGGTGATCTAATTGCTGTTTAATAACAAGCTTGATCATTTATTAAAAAAGCCAACGGGATCTCTGATGCTTCCTGTCTTTTGCCGAAAGTAGCTTTTCCTAGCATTAATTGGTGCTAGCCAGTTTAAGAGGAGTGATTAAATTGCTAAGCTTTTGGCTAGGTAGCAAATAGGTGGGACTATCTAGGTCTTTTCCGCCTAGATATCTTAAAAAATTTTGACCAAAGCTCTAAATGAAACCTCGGAATCTAGAAGAGAGTGCAATATTTTATTGCATAACTGGAACTTATATACTGTATGCACTAGGGGCACAATTTATTGTAGTGCCTCTAATGGCTTGGTTGCTAACACTGTATTTAATCAAGAAGCTATGGCAACAAACAGAGCAGACTCCTGAGCAAGAAAAAATTTCTATTCCTATAGGGGTGTGGGTTTGGATTATTTCTCTAGCTGTTATTGAGATAGCGTTAATCGTCGGTCACGTTAATTTTAATCGGGGACTGACGCTTATTATTAAACGTTCAGTTAATGCCTTTGCCAGAAGCTGGTTACTCTACGCCTTAATGCCTCTAATTGGCTGCCTCAATATCCGCAAAGAATTGATTTATAGGGCAGCCTGTATTCTTTGCATACAAAGTTTAGTACTAGTTCCCTTTTGCTATTATGCCCCTCAAATGGGTCTTGATAGCGTTTTATACGATTCAGTTCTAGCAAAAGTAGGTGGAGTCGGCGATATATATTATCGAGTGCGCCTGTATGTTCCGGAGGGAGGTTTAACACGTCTAGTTTTATTTGCCCCTTGGGCACCAATTTTGGGATTAGCTGGCAATCTCTATTTTATTCTCGCCAGTCAAGAGTCTAATAAGATCTTAAAGTTGCTAGGGATGACTGGTGCGGCTTCTATGGCATGGAGTTCAGGTTCTCGCGCTGCCCAAATCTGTCTAATCGGTATGCCAATTCTAAGTTGGATCTTAGTAAGAATTTCCAAACCGGCTGTTCAGTTTGCTGTCGCTTTTGCAAGTGTTTTAGCGGGTTTTTTAGGGAATCAGATCATTAACTGGGCTGAAAACTTCAAAGCTTACTTTGATAGCATGCGCGATACCGCTGATGAATCCTCCTTAGAGAGAAAGCTTTTGCAGCGCATTACACGGTATCATTGGTGGAATGATGCACCAATTTGGGGACATGGGGCAGTTAGAAGAGGGCCTGCTCTCATTAATTTTCAGACCCTTGGCAGTCACCATACCTGGAACGGTCTACTCTACATTCATGGCATAGTAGGTTTTGTCGCTTTTGCCTTTGCCTTTGCTTGGACTGCTGTCGAGCTTTTCATTAAAGCTCACTACAGTAAAACTGCCAGGGTTGGACTGAGCATCATATTAGTTATTTTCTTCTTCACCTTTGTCGATACCTTAGGAACTCCAATTTATACATTTTGGCCGAGTCTAGTTATCTTGGGTATTGCCTTTAAGGAAAAATTAAAAATTCCTTTTGAACTGGAAGCAGAGATGAACAATCATCGGGCTACTTCAGAAGTCGCAAAGGTTAATTATTGAGCAACCATGGGAGTTTTATTAAACGCCAAAGCTAGACAAGTTCAAAGTAGGACAAGTTTCGATTTTGTTATCAGGGTAAATAGTTGCTATGCCAGTTATATCAGTTGTTGTTCCTGCTTACAATGTTGAGGATACAATTTTAGAAACGATTAGTTCAATTCAAAAGCAAACTTTCTCAGATTTTGAAATAGTTGTTATTAATGATGGCTCAACAGACGGAACCTTAGAAAAGTTAAGTACAATCGAAGATCCGCGCCTTAAAGTTTTTTCTTATGAGAACGGAGGACTGCCAGTAGCTCGCAATCGAGGAATTGAAAGGGCTACTGGCAATTTTATAGCTTTTGTTGATGCAGATGACCTCTGGACAGCAGATAAGCTGGAGTTACAACTAGAAGCTTTGCAGAAACACCCAGAGGCAAGTGTTGCTTACAGTTGGACTACTTTCATAGACGAAGAAGGTAAATTTTTGTATGCAGG
>JBAUJE010000113.1:0-2616 GCA_049683475.1 Coleofasciculaceae cyanobacterium
GGGGTTTGGGGGGTGGCATCCCCCAAGCATGGTTTTTACTATCACAAAATATATAGTAAAGGAAGCAGAGGGAGCAGGGGAGATTTTTTAAGTAATTCTTCCTAATTTCTCATTTTTAATTTTTAATTCACTTAGAAACTAAAACGCATATGAATACGGGAGTTAAGCTTTTCTTCTATTGGCTTGCCTCCTTTGAGGTGTTCTTGGGCAATTTTCGGCACATCCGTTGGCTTAACCCGGCAATACCAAGTCTCTTCTGGCACAACTCGCACTGTTGGTCCTGAACTGCATTGCCCCTGACAACCTGTGGCAACTACCTTAAACTCGCCTAAGTCAGCCTTCTCAAAAGCTGAGAGTACTGCTTCTGAACCAGCTGCCTGACAAGACGTATATTGGCAGACCAGAACGCAACGTTCATTTGAATTCAAACAATTTTGTTGGGAACCTGTTTCCACTTTCTGTGCTCTTGGATACTATGTATTCACTTTTTTCTTTATTTTAACTGGGAGTAGCTAGCCTGAGTAGTAAGGGTGATCCACCTGCTCTTCTCAAAAGGTGACAGAAGGATCTCAGAAGTGTTTAAATCAACTTTGTCGTCTTTGTTACTTGCCAAACCAACTAGACATAAAAGATTTCATCTTGTCAACTCTGTGGCTTAAGGGGAAAGGAATAGTCTGTCTATCTACCGATAACATGATGAAAATTGCCGTTTTCAGTTTAATTTAGTCTAATTATTGGAACTCAAATCTTGTTTCGCTTTCCCTGTTGATTGCGAACCTAAGCTATCGTAACTAGGTTCTATGGCTACTTAGTTGTTAGCTAACGCTCACTTAAAAAAACTTTAGATAATTGAAACGATTTTTAGATAACCTACAGAGGGAGAAACTTTGACCGATAAATGATCCCCTTCAACTTAGTTACCAGGGGGTTTTGCCCCTCATCCCTTTTACCAGAACAAAGTCTAACTTTTAGATGTAAAAGCATAAAAGTTTAGAATGGTGCTCATAAGTTAGTAGGGGGTTTTACCCCTCAACCATGTTTCTGATAACTGTATTTGAATCTGACTAGCTAATTACAGACAACGATGGTAGCATAGGCAGGTGAAAACCTTTCCTTGCAAGGATTCTGATGACACAATTTAATTAGCTCAATCGGAAATAAGACGGTTAACTAAATTGAGACTTTTAGGGAATAAGAAGTAGAATAACAGCACATCTATTGTTTTATTTTTTGAAAGCAGTTAAAAAAGAATCATTTTTTTGTTTTCTTGATTACAAAAAATAGGAATTATCAGACTCGATGCCTGGGTATACAAAGAACTGAAGTTTTGACCCTTACCTAAAGACGGATCTTCTCAAGAAAAAATTAGTCTTCAAGTAAGGTAGAATCATCAAAAGAACAAGTTACAATGAATTATTATCGGAGGTTAGAGTCTGGCAAGAATAATCTTCCGTGCCTAAGGAGGTATTAGTTTTCTTCCAGACGCTCTACCAGTAAATAGACTAAAGATTTATCAGGAAAACCAAGTAAGAATACCTACTATAACCATAAGGATTAATAGAAGTGCTTTACTTAATACTTTTCCTGTATCTTGTCTAGATTAAAATGGAAGTGACGTTTCTATAAAGTTTGATGGGACAGTTAACAACACTCAATCCAAATTCTCTTATCTCTGGATTTCACGCCCTCTCTGACCCCCTCAGGGTCAAGGTTCTTGAACTCCTGCGCACTCAAGAATTGTGCGTTTGTGAGTTGTGTCAGCAACTGGGGGTAACTCAGTCTAAGCTCTCATTTCACCTAAAAAACTTGAAGCAGGCAGACTTAGTAAAGGCACGACAGGAAGGTCGCTGGATATATTACAGTCTCAATCTTTCTCAGTTTGTAGTTCTGGAACAGTATCTGGCAGAGTACCGCCGTTTCAGCCCGATTCTACCTTCTCGCTCTTGTTAGTAACTAACTCACATTGATCAGACTCCCTTATACCTTCATTAACCTCATCTCTTGTTATAAAGATTGACAATTCAACTTTTACAGTGATATTGATGTTAGAATTAAACCTTTATAACGCCTGTAAATAGAGGTGAGGTCAATGAAATGTATTAACAGTCAAAGTGTATCAGAAACAACAAAAGTTGTTCTGTGTGCCAGTGTGGCAGCGCTGCTGAGTTCCTGCTCTCAAGCCGGGTCCGGTCAGCTAGAGACAGTTAAAATCGATGGCTCAAGTACTGTCTATCCCATTACCCAGGCAGTTACTGAGGAATTTAATAAAAAAGATGTTGTGCCAGTAGAAATAGAGACTGCCTTCTCTGGAACGGGTGGCGGATTTGAAAAATTCTGCGCTGGCGCAACGGATATCAACAATGCCTCACGTCCCATCCAAACTGACGAGATGGCTGATTGCAAGGAAGCAGGTGTAGCCTACATCGAACTTCCCATTGCCTTTGATGGCATTACGGTAGTGGTTAATTCCCAAAATAACTGGGCTAAAGAGATTACTGTTGCTGAGTTAGAAAAAATTTGGCAACCCCAAGCTCAGGGAAAAATCACCAACTGGAATCAGGTTAAAGCATCTTGGCCAGACAAACCCCTCAATCTCTATGGACCAGGAACAGACTC
>JBAUJE010000114.1:0-3645 GCA_049683475.1 Coleofasciculaceae cyanobacterium
TAGCATGAATGAGTCAAATGACTCGCTGTTAGGCTCGGTTGTCTATGCAAGGGGGAGTCGTTCCCCCTCATGTCTTAAAGCCAGAGGCTCCCCGACTCCCCCTTCCGAACCCCGATTTCCGGTGGATTAGCTACTTTGTCTCCGTTAGAGTCGGTATAGAAAGACTCTAAACCAACATCAATACCCAAGGATTTACCTGTAGAGACAGTATCTTCCTTCCTCTCTACGTCAAGACAAAACTGGGAATAATACCCATCAGCACGCCTAACTAAACGCACTCTTTTAACCTGATTTTTCTGATAAAAATGCAAGTCACGAGAACCGATTAGCTTAAGTTTTCCGATGCCTGTTTTATCAGTAATTGTTAGATATTTGCAGTCATCTGAAAGTTTCCATCCTGTGGTTTTGTATTCGACAGAACGACTGAACTTCTTGAACCGAGGAAAACCCTTTGTACCTGAAACTTTCTTTTTGCAGTTATCAAAGAATCGAGAAATGCTTGACCAAGCACGCTCAGCCATTGACTGTCGCGCTTGCGAGTTTAACTTAGCCGCAAATGGGTATTCAGGATTATCAGCTAAGACTTTGGTGTATTTGTTGAGAGAGTAACAATTAACTTTTTCTTCCCTAGAAGCATCCATCCAATACCGCAAGCACTTATTGCGGATGAACTGACCAATCCTGATAGCTTCATCTAGGGCTAAGAACTGAGTTTTATTTGCTTTTAATTTAAACTCGTAAACAAGCATTACTACGACCAGGTAACACTGCTAGAATTAGCATAGCATTTTAGCTATCGTTATGACTAAAAAGTTAAGCTCTCCTTACAAAAGCACTCGCAGGGCAATATTTAATCTAACCGTACACATAGTTTTTGTTGCAAAATATCGCCGCTGAGTCATTTCAAAGAAGATGTTAGAGAGACTAGAATCGGTCTTTAAGTCTGTAACAAAAAGCTGGGATTCTGAGCTACTAGAGTTCAATGGAGAACCCGACCATGTTCATTTACTAGTTTCCTATCCTCCACACAAGCTTTTAAGTAGCTTAATAGCAAACCTAAAAGCCACA
Source organism: Coleofasciculaceae cyanobacterium (assembly GCA_049683475.1). Lineage (GTDB taxonomy): Bacteria > Cyanobacteriota > Cyanobacteriia > Cyanobacteriales > Coleofasciculaceae > JBAUJE01. The sequence continues at coordinate 1,069 of JBAUJE010000114.1, forward strand.
TCATCTAAGACAATGTGGCGAGAATTTGAGTCTGATTTGAGTAGTGTTTACGGTAAAAGAGTTTTTTGGACGGGTTCTTACTTTGTTGCTAGTTGTGGTGGAGTTACCATTGAACAGCTCAAGGTTTATGTCAGGCAACAGGATTGTCCTGATTCATGATAGCGAAGCGGACGCAGCGTAGCGAGTAGGGGCTGCGTGCCAAATTCACTTCGGCCGATTTATTCGCCCCGTCCCGTCACTAAAAGTGAGGGTCTTCTCAGGACGTTCAGATAAAAGCTTTTTCCTCGCTCATCTTTCCACGTTGTGAGTTCTCCTCTACCCAAACCAGATTTCATTGAGAAGTCCTACGCCTGCAACTACGTTACAATTTTACTCCCGCAAAAACTGGAAGGTAACACTAAGAAAGTTCGGAAAGCTTACCGTTGTAAGGCTTAATCCTAAACCCTGGCAAAGTTAGCCGGATCTTGATCTCGTCGATGTCTAAGAGGAATGTCAGGTCCTTGGCGATCGCCTACTAAAGCAGCTGTTTTTTCCAAAGATTCCCGTAGCCGCTTGGCCGCGTAAATAGACATGTCTCTGGGTACATTAATGCGATCGCGCAAATAACGCAAAGCCACATCAGTATCTGGTGGTGGGGTACAAACTTCCCCCGTCATCATCTCAGTAAGAGCACACCGTAACGCTTCATCAAACAACCTATCTTCAGCAGGATTGACTCGAATAATATTGGCGCGGTGCTTGATTACCCTCTGAAGTGCTTCAGCGCGGGAAGTTTCCGGTTCTGGATAGGTTACATCTGGCAGTCCGAACCAAGGGCCATTATCTACCCGTGCTTTATTCTGGAGCATTTGGGGTTCACCGTTCTCCCAGCAGCCTCCCATCTGAGGTGGTAAGTCGTGAGCGTGGGTGTGGAAGTCGCTTTGAGTACCGCGATAGGTGGGGCGGCTTTCCATGGCATCAAACCAGTCTCCAAAACGCGGGTTATCTTCTCGCAGGGAGTAGCCCTTGTAGTAGTAAAGGCTGGCATTCATTCGTTCTACATAGGGCGTGAAAATTACATCAGCACTGCTGAACTCCTCCAGGAAGTAAGGCCCGGATGTGCTAGCCAAAGCATCCTCCACCTTAGCCACCACACCAATAAATTGCTCTCGGTTACGCTGCTCTTCCCGAGACGAACGGGTTGGGTAGCAAAGCCAACCGCACCAGGCTCTAAATAGCAGTCGCTCTAGCCTTCTTAGGGGGAGTACTCTAGGGTCTTTCATACCCAGAGATAAGGGACCAAAAACCTCTTCCAGGGCGATTAAAATATCATCGCTTTCCGTAATCATGCGACCATCTAGCTCTAGGGCGGGAAGCATTCCCGATGGCACTTTGCGCTTATACCAGCTCTCTTTTGTCCCGTAACAGAACATGGTAACTTTTTCAATACGATAAGGAATCTGCTTTTCTTCGAGCCACAGCCAAACTTTCTGACAGTAGGGACACCAAGCATGATTATCGCGGTATAGGGTCACTCGGACATCGGATTCGGCATGACCAAACAGACGCAACCTGGCCTGAGAATTGGTTGGGCCATTGATGGTATCAATTTGAAAGTTAGTGAGGGCTTCTAGTTCTGGCCAGCTTAGGGGAGCAGTGATCATGGAAGTGAATAGACTGACTCAATACTCTTAAGATAACTTAAATCAGCAAGCCTCCTCTTGAAAGAAGAGGAAAATCCAAAATCCAAAATCCAAAATCTAAAATTGATCTGACCCGGATTTGAGCTAAAAGGATACCCAAATTAATGCCCATTGGCCTATGCCATAGTTGATTTGATACAACGATTGAGCCTGGATACTTGGCTACTCTTGGGCGTAAGCTATATCAAATATTAGGGCAAAAGATTCAGCAGCTAATTGATGCAGCAGTTGCAGAGGCGAAATGCGATCGCACTTTTCAAATTTTTTTGGAAAAAAATGATGCAAGAACTCAGTTCTAGGGAAAAATCTCATTAAAGAGTATCGGTGACTCTCTAGAGAATAAAAAAGACTCTCTAATCAGTATCGGAGACTCTCTAGAGAGTAAAAAAGACTCTTTAATCAGTATGGGAACAAAGATGATTAGATGTAAGTATAAAAAGCCCAGTAAAGTTAAGGCAATTCTGGAATAGCAAAATCTTCCAAGTAACAAACCATGTAGGATGTATTGGCTAGCTTACGTACCAACTTTTGATCTGCTGTCAACATCGGTACAACCAGTCTCTGGGAAAGTGCTACATAGCAAGCATCATAGGCAGAGATTTCATGAGCTAAACCAATCCTCAAAGCATCAATCATGAGTTCAGCTGTCGAAGTTCGTTGTAGAGATAAAGCAGACAAGTTGGCTAGGTCTTTCTCTGCATCCGTAGCAGAATAAGGAGAAGAAGACCACCTGACGTATTTCCAGAGAATATTTGTGCATTCAACGTAAAATACAGCGGTTCCCGCTGTTATGCGGCACAGTTAATTTGAGTTTTGGACAAGGGCGATATAACGAATGAAAGCATATTCAGTCGATTTGCGAGAAAAAATCGTGACAGCACATTTAGCAGAAAAG
>JBAUJE010000115.1:0-12168 GCA_049683475.1 Coleofasciculaceae cyanobacterium
GGAGACGGAAAAACCTTCTACATGTAGCACTACGCGTTAAAGTTAGGACGTTTTTACATCTTGAAACCCAATCACAGCTTACTGTTGCCTGTTGCCTATTGCCTGTTCCCTAGCGCGTAGCGCTATATCATTCACCGTGACCGACGGTTTAATCCAAAATCTAAAATAGGTAGGGTAAGAGGACTAAGATTATCTTGTTTTTAGCAGCGAGATAGATGACAAGGGCGTTATATTACTAATTTATTAGTTATGATTGGTGAGTGGTCAGCTTGAGAAAGTGGCAAGTCGGGAGTCAAATCAAAACACAAAACTAACAACGCAGGGCAAAACTAGAAACCCAGTCCTGAAAAATCTCTCTGGGATATTTTCCCGTGTGAAACGTCTTAGCGGCTCCGTTTTAAGACGTCCTGCCTTAGTAGCAAGTTTGGCGGTAACTAGCTTGCTGTTTGGAGTACGATACCTAGCTGTATTAGAGCCTTTAGAACTAAGCGCCTATGACCAGATGATGCGCCTGCGACCGGCACTCCCACCAGATCCACGCTTGCTGGTAGTGACTATTACCGAAGAAGACCTTCAGGCTCAGAAAGATTGGCCTTTAAGTGACGCAGTAATTAATCAGCTGCTCACAAATCTAGAGCAACACCAACCTGTAGTAATTGGTTTGGATATCTTTCGGGATTTTCCCCAGCCACCAGGTAACGCTGAGCTGTCTAAGACATTGCAAAAGAGCGATCGCATCATCACAGTCTGCAAAATGGCAGACCTCTCAGACCCAGGCGTTCCCCCTCCGCCAAAAGTACCAGAGTCCCAGGTTGGCTTTATCGATATTGCCATCGATTCCAATAATATTGTCCGACGGGGTCTTTTGTTTACAGGGCCAACTCCTTTTGCTCCCTGCACTACCACGTCTTCCTTTAGCTTTAGGCTTGCACAACGCTATCTTGAAAAAAAAGGAGTTCAGATCGGGTTAGATAAACAGGGTTACCTCAAGCTAGGTAAAGTTGTCTTTGAACCTCTACTGCAAACAAAAGGTGGCTACCAGAAAGCAGACTACGATGGCTACCAGATTTTATTAAATTACCGCTCTCCTGATGAGTTGGCTCGTCGCGTTACCCTCACACAAGTTCTAGAGAATAAGATTGAGCCAGATTGGGTTAAAGACCGTATTGTCCTAATTGGTTCGACTGCTCCTAGTCTCAAAGATATTTTTCTCACTCCCTATAGTTCTGGTCAAAAACGCATTGAAGGTATAGCGGGAGTTGAAATACATGGTCAACTAGTAAGTCAAGTTCTGGGTAGCGTACTAGGTAATGGACGGCAACTATTTTGGTTCTGGCCAGACTGGGGAGAAATACTCTGGATTTGGGTATGGTCACTAACTGGTGCTGTTCTGGTGAGAATTGTCCGTCGTCCCGGACAGATGGTGCTAGCAGAAATTACAACGATTATTATTTTATTAGGAATATCTTGGGTATTTTTTCTTTATTCAGGATGGATACCTGTCGCCGCTCCAGTTATAGGATTAATTAGCGCTAGTGTAGGAATGCTTGGCTACAATGCCTTCGATGATTATAGAAAGCGCCAAGAGGCAGAAAAAGAAATTGAATTTGTCAAAGGTAAAGTCCGGGAACAAGAATTTAATCTTGCCCAATTGCAATCTTTGCTAAGGGAAGGAACCAATATTACATCAATTTTTGAGCCATCATCTCTAACTGAGACAGCAGCATTACCTGAAGGAACGACCGTAGTATTTGAACAGGAATCAGAAGATTCAGACAACACTGAAATTTATAACCCAGACGATGAACCATCAATAAGATTACCGCCAAAATCTATTCATCTACTGAAAGGACGCTACAAAAAAATTAGGAGTTTGGGTTCTGGTGGCTTTGGTTATACCTATTTATCAGAAGATACCCAGTTACCTGGTAGTCCTCAGTGTGTCGTCAAGGAACTGAGGCCAGCTAGCCGCGACGCAAAATTTTTAGAAGTTGCCAGACGATTGTTTAACACCGAGGCAGAAATATTGCAAAAATTGGGTAAACACCCTCAGATTCCCCAACTTTTAGCTTATTTTGAAGAACGTCAGGAATTCTATTTGGTTCAAGAATATATTCAAGGTCATCCTTTGAACGAAGAGCTTAAATTGGATAAGAAACTCCCAGAAGGGGAAGTATTAGATATCCTTAAGGGAGTTTTGGAAATTCTGCTTTTTATCCATGAGTACCGTGTTATCCATCGAGATATTAAACCAGGTAATATCATGCGACGAGAGCAAGATAATAAACTTGTCCTAATTGATTTTGGTGCAGTAAAACAGATTCAGCCACCGGAACAAACTCAAAAGGAAGGTACAATTGCCATCGGCTCTCGTGGCTATGCTCCACCTGAGCAATTTGCTGGTAATCCTAGTTTTGCTAGTGATATTTATGCACTAGGGATGATTGGCATTCAAGCCCTGACAGGCATTGTACCCTACCGACTAGAGCGTTCTGAAGCTCAAGAAGTAAGCTGGCGTGATTTAGCAACTGTAAGTGATGAGCTAGCTTATGTTTTAGATAAGATGATACGCTTCAATCCTTCGGAAAGATATCAGTCATCAGGTGAAGTAATCGAAATTTTGCAGCAGTTGGGATGCTAATAAGGAGATTTCTGGGAAAGAATTTACCTGATGTAGGGTGTCGTTAGCAAAGCGTAACACACCGTTAGCATGGTATTTTCATTTCTGGAAAACGCCTAAGTTAAATTTGTTGCCAAAGTATACGAGCGAGTTAGTAACTCACGGCATTTTGATTACCTTTCTAAAAAGCCACCATAAACCTACTATCTTCTAAAAGTCAAAATAAATGGGCTTCAAACTAGAAAAAGTCATTCCTTGGGGACGCTCATTCACAGAGTACGTCAGTATGTTTGACCTAAAGACTGACGAATTAAAACTAAAGATTCTTGATTGTGCCGGTGGTCCTGCTAGCTTTAATGCTGAAATGACATGTCTTGGATACGAAGTTGTTTCCTGTGATCCAATTTACCAATTTAGAGCAAAAGAAATTGCCCAACGAATCCAAGACACTTACCAAACAGTAGTAAATGGTGTTAGAGACAACAAAGATAACTATGTTTGGAAAAATGTCAAATCACCAGAAGAAATGGGGCAAATCCGCATGTCTGCTATGCATAAATTTTTGCAAGATTTGCCGAAAGGAACTGAAGAGAAGCGCTATATTACTGGTGAGTTGCCAATACTTGCTCTCCCCAATGAAAATTTTGATTTAGCTCTTTGTTCTCACTTTTTGTTTACTTATTCTGATTTACTCTCACTGGAATTTCACATTAAATCAATTATTGAACTATGCCGCGTTGCTAGTAATGTGCGTGTTTTTCCTTTATTGAATGTGTCAGGAGAAAAATCAATTTTACTCCCGTCAGTAATCAATGAGTTAAAGAGGCAAGGGTGTAGGCTGGAAATTAGGAAAGTACCTTACGAGTTTCAAAAAGGCGGCAATCAAATGCTACAAGTGTGGAAAGAGTAAAAAATAGTGATATTATGCTGAATAAATCAATTATCCGGCATTGTTTTTACTAACTACTAACTTTTAACTACAACTATGCAACTATCACCTCAAGAAAAAGACAAATTACTAGTTTTTACTGCTGCTTTATTAGCGGAAAGACGCAAAGAAAGAGGCATAAAACTTAACTATCCAGAAGCGATTGCCTACATTTCCGCCGCCATTTTAGAAGGAGCAAGGGAAGGTCGTACTGTCGCAGATTTAATGAGCTACGGCACAACTTTACTCAAGCGAGAGGATGTGATGGAAGGCATTGCAGAGATGGTACAGGAAGTGCAGGTAGAGGCGACATTTCCCGATGGCACCAAGTTAGTTACAGTTCATGACCCAATTCGCTAACTTTTGAAGTTAAAGGATAAAATGTATCAACCCAGGGTTGGGTTTTAAATCAGGACTTACAGGACAACTCGAAATGATTCCAGGGGAAATAGTTGTAGCAGAAGGAGACATTGAACTAAATGCGGATCGTTCGTCTAGGCAGGTACTAGTAGCCAATACAGGCGATCGCCCGATTCAAGTTGGTTCCCACTTCCATTTTTATGAAGTTAATGAAGCTCTCGATTTTGAACGGGAGCAAGCCAAGGGTATGCGGCTAGATATTCCCGCTGGTACGGCAGTACGTTTTGAACCAGGAGATGATTTGGAAGTAACCTTAGTAACTTATGGAGGTAGCCGTCAGGTTTACGGCTTCAACGGCAAAATTAATGGCCAACTCTCAACGTAAAGGTGAATTGAAAATTGCAAATGGTTAAATTGAGAATTGGCAAATGTTTATCTTCCTCTCCTACTCCCTATTTTCCAGGGTTTGATACCTAACAAATAGAGACGCGACTTATTCATAACTTCTATAATTTGTCAAGATTAAATTACCTAGTTTTTCAACTGTCCCAGTCAAGTAGGTACTCAAGAACTCAGGAATTTATTCTGCTTAAAACTGCTTAAGTCTAGATAAGACAAGAGCTTACGCCAATATATCTTATCAAAAACTATCTAAGGGGGTTTCTGAGTAGATGGTGGCAGTTCAGGAACTTTACTAATATTTCCTAGCCGGAGGAGATGACTCGTCTACAGTCGAACCAAGAGAGATACCAGATAGTCAACCTGGTCAACGGTACTCACCAAAACAATTACCTTACCAGTATTTGAGTTTGGTGACTGTAGTCTTTAGGTGCCATACCATGAGTTTTAGCAATTTTAACTCTTTCCATCAAACTTCCTGTCAGAATCTGCACACTCCGGAAATCTTACCAGAACCTGATACCAAGGCTTTAGCAAACCAGTTGTTAGAGGAACTACAACTAGCATTAACTTGGCAAAAGAAAACTATAGCTGAAGCCGCCGTAGAGATTCAGCAACTGCTCAAGCAAATTGAAGAAAAAAAACCGGCTGCCACTGAGATAGAGAAAAAGGCTTTTATTACTGCTGCAATTGCTCCTAACCGCCGAGAAAAGTTCTTAGGTGCTTTGCAAGCAGGTTGGAAAGAACTACTTAAAGAATTCCTAGAACACTCTTACCTCAGTTCAGGGATTGCTGTTCTTGAGGAATGGCTTGAACAAGAGTAGGGAGTTGGGGGAGATGTTTTAGAGACAAGGAATAGGTAAGACAGTTAAATCTACCTAACTTGCACGAGAATTTGTCTAGTAAATTAGGCTTGTTTTGAAGGTAGTCAACTTTTAGGATTAAAGTAGTCGCACTATACTGATGAAGTCTAAACGTGAGTTCAGAAAACAAAGAACAATTCCGTCTTAAGTATCAAGCAGGAAAAGCAGCCTTTGAACGAGGTGACTACCGCGCCTCGGTAAAGTACTTAGTACAAGCAATTGCTCTAGTCAATCGAAATTCTCCCATTGGGGGAGAAACGCAAATTTGGCTAGTGACAGCTTATGAAGCAGCTGGACAAAAAGAGGAAGCGGTCGCCCTCTGTCAGCAGCTGAGTAAACATCCAGACCTAGAAACTCGCAAACAGGGTAAAAACTTACTCTATATTTTACAAGCACCTCAGCTGAAAAGGCCAGCCGAATGGATGACGACAATCCCTGATTTAGCAGAAATTGCTGAGAGTGATCCTGCATATCGTCGCGGTAGTTGTACTTTTACTAGCAGCAACCCTAAAACTAAACAAAAATTAGAGCCAGAACCCCTTGACCCCAGTCAAATTAATAATAAAGATAATAAATTTGTCTGGGTAAGTTTGATTGTCCTGGGTTTAACATTAGGTGGATTAATTTGGTTTGGTACTTGAACCTTGTCTAAGTTACACCCACTTGCCTGCACCAGAATGATAATTAAATCGAAGCTATTTATAATCATATTTACTCCAGCAAAAGGAAAATAAAACTTATTCTTCCTATATTTACCCTAAGTGGGAAGATTCAGTTTGAAGACCTTGATATGCTAGTAAGTATCAGAGTCAATAGCCTTTTAGGCAGATGGGAAAAGAGGAAGGAGAAGAGGTTGCTCAAACTAGCTATTATTAATGTGTGGCAATTGATCCAACGGTCACTAGGTTCTTTGCGCCTGGCTGGAGTTGTTATGCTAAGTTGCCTATTACTGTCTGGCTGTGTTAAATACGATCTGGGGCTTAATTTTAAGGGTCAGCATCACGGCGCAATTGTGCAAAAAATTAAGTTAGGGCAACAGTTGACTAACTTTAGTAATTCTGAAGCGCAGCAATGGCTCAGAAGTATTGGACGTCGGACAAAGCAGTTAGGGGGTACAACAGAACGCCTTTCTGAGACAGAAATGCTTGTAGAAATTCCCTTTGCTAATGGCAAAGAGCTGGTGTCCAAGTTCGATCAATTTTTTAACCCCGTTAAGAAGACAGATTCCATCTCTCAAGACATCGAGACAGAAAACCTACCTACTTTCCAATCTAACTTAAGCCTAGTACAGAAAAACTTTTTTCTCATTCAGCGCGAGAGATTAAGCTATGATTTAGATCTACAAGGACTCGGTGTTATTTCGGCAAACGGCAACATGATTGTCAGTCCCGGCTCTCTCTTAGACTTGCAATTTAGCTTAGAGACTCCTTGGGGAGCAAAAAGTATTCAAAGAACAGATAATGCCCTCACTCCCCAAGTCTACTTTGGGGGCCATAAACTCGTCTGGCAGCTACAACCGGGTCAGATAAACCACATCGAGGCTGTCTTCTGGCTTCCTAGTCCCCTAGGTATTGGTGCGATCGTGATTACATTCTTAGTCTTGGGAGGCTTTTATTTAAAGTACAGGAGTTTTCCTGGCATCCTGGCTCAAGCATCTGCACCGGGTAACCTACCCCAAGTACCGCAATAAGATTAACTCTTCTAGAATACTTCATCGAGAGAAAATAAATCTTCTAAATCGCGATTTTCAATTTTTCCGACATTTAATTTACATAACTTTAATGATTTAAACCGGAATCATATTCAAAGGAATTGAAGTCAAATAGGGAAAAAGCTCAAAGGTTATAGTTGCCGAATTCTCACTCAGTCTCTACCTGAGCTTATTCCAGGTCTTTTGAGCCAATTCACCAGAGATTTTAAGTCTCTCGAACAATGTGTAAGTCCTGAGGATGAACCACAACTTTTTTAAATAAGGAATAATGACCATGGTTGTGAACAAATCTCTTGGTTGGAGAAAAATCCTTGCTTTCCTTCTCACCCCAACAGTTATAGTTTTCTCGGGCTTGCCAACCCTTGTTGAGGCCCAGCCTCGTCCCAAACAGCAAGTTAGTATTTCCTTCCCCCGAGGTAGGGATCGCGGAGCACCAGCTAGAAGTTTCGGGACAGGTTCCCGTGGTCCTATCTGCGATGATGAGTTAGTTAGACCACCATTGACGGCATTAATGCCGAAAAATAATGTAGGGACAAGCGTTGGACCAAATCCAACAGTTTACCTGTATGTACCCGAAACTAGTGACAAGCAAGCAGAATTCGTCTTGGTTGACTTGACCAACAGAAGATTTCTGTATGAAACAACCTTTCAACTCAGTGGTACCCCCGGTATTATTAAGCTAACCTTACCGAAAACCGTCGAACTGAAACCGGGTAGCCATTATCAGTGGCACTTCGGCGTAATTTGTGATCCTCAAGACCAATCAAAAAATAAGGTTCTTCAAGGTTTTTTGGAGCGAACAACCCTTTCTAAGGAGCAAGAACTTCAACTTGAAGAGGCAGACGAACCCCTAGAACAAGCAAAGGTGTATGCCACAGCTGGAGTTTGGAGTGAGACATTGACTATTATTGCCCAGTTGCGTGAGTCTAATCCGAAAGCGTGGGAAGAGCTTTTAAACTCAGTCGATTTAGAAGAGATTGCTCCCAATCCGATTTTTGATTGCTGTAAATTGGACAACCAAGCCCAGAAATAAAACTGAATTAGAAAAGTGGTATATTCCTGTTTACTTATTCAGGAAACTCTAACAGCGATGTTGGAATCCCCGTCTGAATTAAAGAGGTGGTGCAACCCGAATTTTATTGAGGGGGGAAGAGGCCAAAGCCTCACCCAAGGAAATTAGTTACCCAAGCTATGACCTGTGAATGAAAAATAACCCCGCAAGGACGAACAACGGCTAATGCAATGACGCTACTTAGACAGGCAAAAGCAAGGCTAAAACTTCTTCTTTGGCAATGGCGTGGTGTTTGGTTGACTGCTCCGACAATGACGGGGTTTGTGATATTACTCCGCTTGAGTGGTCTTTTGCAAGCCTGGGAATGGGCAGCTTTTGACCAATATATGCGTTGGCGACCTCAGCTACCCCCAGATGACAGAATCGTCATCGTTGGTATTGAAGAAGCAGATTTGCGCAACATCGGACAGGCAGTTATTCCTGATCAGGTCTATGCTGAGTTGCTTAAGAAACTGAAAGCAAGACAACCGAGAGCCATTGGTCTGGACATCTATAGGGATTTACCAGTGCCACCAGGTCATCAGGAATTAGTTGATATATTTCAATCTACACCCAATCTTGTCGGTATCCGGAAAGTAATCGGCAACAGTGATTTTGAAGCAGTTCCTCCGCCACCAACCCTCGCCGCATCAGGGCAAGTAGGAGCAAATGACATGATCGCCGATGCAGATAACAAAGTGCGGCGGGGTTTTATTTACCTGAGTTCTGCTGAAGGAGAAATTGTCTATAGCTTTGGCCTGTACCTAGCCTTGTTCTATCTTGCGCCTGAAATGCTAGAAGAAACTGGAGTGATAGATCAGTTTCGATTGGGTAAGACGGTATTCTCTCCCTTACAGACCAATGAGGGAGGCTACGTGAGAGCTGATGATGCTGGTTACCAGTTACTCTTGAACTACCGAGGAGGAGCTGGTCACTTTGAGACTGTCTCCCTGACAGATATTCTTAATGACAAAGTACCAGCTGACTGGGGGCGCGATCGCATCATCTTAATTGGTGCTGTCGGTGCTAGTTTCAATGATCGCTTCTTGACTCCCTACAGTGGTGGGTTGCTCTCTCTCCCAGAAACAATGGCAGGGGTAGAAATTCAAGCCAATATGATCAGCCAATTTATCTCTGCGGCTAAAGGTGAACGCCCCTTAATTGAAGCTTGGTCAGAACCTGTTGAATGGCTGTGGATTTTGTTTTGGTCTACAGTAGGAGCTACCCTAACTTGGCAATGGCGCTACGCCGGTGGGGTAAAATCCCTCTCCTTTGGTCGAACAGCTGCTCCTTTTCTGGTGGGAGGTGTTTTGCTCGGTAGCACCTATCTTGCTTTTATTTGGGGCTGGTGGCTACCTGTCATACCACCTTTCTTGGCGCTAGTTGGTTCTTCTAGCGCCATCACCGCTTATGTTGCCTACACGGCAGAATCGATTCGCAAGACTTTTGGGCGTTACTTAACTGATCAAGTTGTCACCAACCTCCTAGAAAATCCAGAAGGATTAAAAATTGGTGGCAAAAGGCAAAAAATAACTATTGTTACCTCCGATTTAAGGGGATTTACAGCCCTGTCAGAAAAATTGTCACCTGAACATGTAGTTCAAATTCTCAATATTTATTTAGAACACATGTTAGATGTCATTGCACTGTACAAAGGAACTATAGATAAATTTATGGGGGACGGCATTTTGGTTCTCTTTGGTGCCCCGACCACTAGAGAAAATGATGCTGAAAGGGCTGTGGCTTGTGCCGTAGCTATGCAGTTAGCAATGACAGCAGTTAACAAAAAAATGAGTTTATCGGGTTTACCTACTATAGAAATGGGCATAGGTATTAATACAGGGGAAGTGGTCGTTGGCAATATTGGCTCAGAAAAACACACTGAGTATACAGTCATTGGTAACGAAATAAACTTAGCTTTTCGTATCGAAACTTATACAACAGGTAATCAAATTCTTATCTCCGAGCGGACTTTAGAAGAGATCGATTCATCATTGCTCAGAATCGATGGGCAAAAGCAAGTAAAACCGAAAGGAGTTAAACAGCCAATTAATATCTATGAAATTGGAGGTATAAATGGGGAATACAATCTATTTCTTTCCAAAGAAGAGGAAGTATTTTTACCAATTACTGAAGAAATACCCCTGCTCTATCAAGGGGTAGATGACAAACAAGTCAGTGACCTGATTTTCAAAGGAAGCTTAGTAAAACTTTCTGTTAAAGGAGCAGAGGTGAGAGCGGAAAAGGGTCAAGTAGACTCAATGCCATCTCCTTTAAGTAACATAAAAATCAAGTTACTAAAATTGGACGATAAGGCAGAACTAAGTGAAGATATATATGCTAAGGTTTTGGAGAAAACAGCCTCGCAAAGAACTTTTTATATCCATTTCACCTTCCTACCTGATTTAGTAGCAACTAAGATAAATCAACTTTATAAAAAATCAATTAGAGATAATAACTAATGTTAAAAATAATCTTTTAAGGATAATTAGCACTTAGCTAACAAACTTATCAAAGACTAGCAGTTAGCAACCTAGTAACTATGAACCTCCGCCGCCTTCTACCTATTGTGTCCGTAGTACTCTCCCTCTCGCCAATGGCTCAAGTCAAGGCGCAGCTGTCACCAGATAACAGCCTGGGAGCCGAAAGTTCAGTAGTCACCCCCTTGGATCAACTCAATGAGCGAATTGATGGCGGTGCAACCAGAGGCACAAACTTATTTCACTCTTTCCAGGACTTTAATGTTGGTGAAGGCAGGGGGGTCTTTTTTGGCAATCCTACAGGAATTGAGAATATCCTGAGCAGAGTAACAGGAGGCAACGCTTCCGATATTTTGGGCAAATTAGGGGTATTGGGCGAGGCAAATTTGTTTTTAGTTAACCCCAATGGCATCCATTTTGGGGAAAATGCCAGTTTGGAGATTAGTGGCTCATTTTTAGCAACTACAGCTGATGGCATCCGGCTAGGAGAAAACGGTCTATTTAGTGCTAAGCAGTTAGCAGGTAGCCAGTTACTCTCGGTTGAGCCAGGTGCCCTGTTTAGCAATGCCCTAGCGGCACAGCAAGCAGGTATCAGTAATGCCGGTCAGCTAGTAGTAGGTAAAGATTTAACCCTAGCAGCGGGTAATCTCGATCTACAGGGTCAGTTGCATGCCGGAGCTAATTTAAACCTCTTGGCTGAAAATACGGTTAGGGTGCGTGATAGTCAAGTTAGTCCCTTCCTTGCCTCTGCTGGCGAACAGTTGTTGCTCCAAGGCAATCGAGCAGTAGATATTTTTGCCCTCAACCATGCCAATAGTGGCTTTTTCTCCCTAGGAAATATGGTGTTCCGCTCAGCTAGTGCGGTGGGAGGGGATGCTCACTACTGGAGTGGTGGCAATTTCGGCATTGAGCAATTAGATGGAACTTTGGGTAATCTCTTTAGTCCTTATGATCCAGTAATTCGTTCCCAAGGTGATGTGAGTTTCAATGGCTACCAGGGCACATCTCTACACATCCTGGCAGCTGGTTCGGTCAGTATTGGTACTGCTGTTATTACAGGTCCAGAAACAGGTGCTGTCGGAGTCGATTATCTTCAAGAAAATATTCAGCTATCTGATGGCACAGAAGTCTCCATTGATGGCTCTGTGCGACCAACCCTTGATGTTAGAGCAGGAATGAGAGCCGAGGCAGTTGGTATACCGGGTATCACTGGTAGTAGTGGCTTCCCCATCGATGTATTCGCCAATGCGGCCTTTAACGACTTAGAACAACCACAGATAACAGCGACACCAACGAGCGCGGATATTACTATTGGCGATGTTTCCTTTACAAATGCCAATGGTGCTGTTTCCAACGGTCTAGTTTTGCTGACTAACCAGTACCAACCCAATACTGCCTTACCCGGAGGAAACATCAGCATCACTGGAAATGGCTTTTTTGCTCTTGGTATTAATGCCCCCGGTCTAGGTGGACCAGGTGGCGAAGTCTTTATTGATGCCAGAAATGATCTGAGCCTAGTTAACGGTGCTGATATTAGAGTCAGAGGTGCTGGTGGTGGTGGCATTAAAATCAATGCCACCAATTTAGAAACTTCTCCGGGAAGTGTCCTGGTTGCAGGTATCCGACAAGGTCAAGGCTCCCCAACTGCTCAAGCAGGGGATATAGAAATTACCACCACAGGGGCAGTTAACATGACAGAGAGTGTAATTGCCAACCAAGTCGGTCAGGGAGCCGAGGGTTGGGGAGGAGACATTGT
>JBAUJE010000116.1:0-2340 GCA_049683475.1 Coleofasciculaceae cyanobacterium
CAATAATAATGTCTTCACCTTTCAGGCCAAGGCGAGACCGAAGGCCCTCACGACGATCCGTCAGACCCAGAAACTCCGGCGTGTCATTGGTGTTGATCTCAACCGAATAGTCTTCCCAGACATTCAGGACACCGTCGTGCGCCGTCAGCGCCTCGGCTTGCTCTGGCGTCAAACGCGCGGCAAAACCGTTCATGGTGTGGCAGTAACTATAGATCTTGTCGGTAGCCCCTACTTCTGCCAGCGCCTGGTCATGCGAAGCCAGCAAGTGATTGGTGTAGGCCTGAACGTGGCTGGCCTCAGCATTGTACGTCTGGCCCTGGCCTGGGGCCGTGGCGACGAAACCGGGAATACGCCCGTCATAGCTGATGGCAGGGCGATCGCGAAGCTGCACTACGTACGTACGCGCATAGTTGCGAATTTCTGCATTCGGCGTGACATCGACTAATTGCGTAGACGCTAGCGCCGGATTTGCAGGCTGCAAATCGACGGCATTCGCCGTAGTGGCAACTGCAAATAGCAGCGCCAGGGCACTGATCATTCTGATCATGTTGGATCTCCCGTTTATTTCGTTTTTTGCGTCACAGTCCATCTTCTGGGGACAAAGCCGTGAACCAGCCAATAACTGTCACGGGACCATCGCTGATCCTGTTAAGTCATCGTATTATCGCAAGCCGACGACACGCGGCCCGACTCCCCGAGTTTTTCGTAACTGGGAAGCTGTTGCAAGTGAAAGTGATAGGTAAGCGCCGGCTTGCGTCCTGAGCTGACATCGACAAACCAATGACAAGCTCAAAAGAAACTGCTGAGTCAGTTAGATAGCCGCGAACAACCATATTTGGTTGCTGCAGTGCAAAACACGTGAGCTCCGTCACAAAATGCGCGAAGTAGAAGAGTATGCAAAATGGCCCTATTTGGCCAGCTCGTTAAGCTGAGTTAATAAACGCCGTGCATCGCTGAGTGCGAGCATGATGATGAGAACGCCGGGTTGTGCCCATGCCAAAGCCGCGTGCAAGGGATCAGCCTCCGCGTCGTGATGTGAGATTTGTGTCGGCGCCGCGCCAGCCTCTTGCAGCGCACCGCTCAACAGGCCAAAAACCTCTCCAGACGCTCTGCCACGCCGATAATCAGCCAGCTCCGAAATCATCACCCGATCGAGTCCGATGGCCCAAGCCTGGGTCGCAAGCCCTCGAATCTCACGATCGGTGCGATCGCCAGCCTGGCCGAAACACAGTGCACGACGTTTGCCTGGGTGATGACTGGCAATCTGAAATAACGCGGCCATCGCATCGGGGTTGTGGGCAAAATCGAGGAGCACCTGGACACCGTCGATATCGAAGATATTGCAGCGCCCGGCATTGTCGTTAACCTGCATGGATTGCAGTCCCTGAGATATCGCCTCATCCGACGCATCCAATGCATGACACAGCGCCGCGGCAGCCAGCGCGTTGGCGACATTGTGGCGCGCAATACCGTCGAGCGTAATAGGCACGTCCTTAACCGAACAAATGGCGCGCCATTGTTCACCATCGAAACGCGACAGCATCTCGCCACGCACCGTGACGGCCTGCCCGCCTGCCGCAACGTGCGCGCCCAACACGGCGTTATCGGAATCGAGTGAAAACCAGATAATTGCGCAATCAAGCTCGCTCGACTTGGCAACCAGACGGTGGTCGTCCGCATTCAGCACTGCCACCGACTTTGCGTCGAGTGCTTTCATGACCAGCCATTTCAACTCGAGCAACTCATCAAGGTCCTGTGAACCGAAATCGCCCAAGTGGTCTTCAGTCACATTGGTTATCAACGCTGCATCCGCACGCGCCACACCGAGGCCACGACGCAACAGCCCTCCGCGAGCGGATTCGAGCACGGCCACATCCACGCTCGGCTGACGGAGCACGGTGCGCGCGCCGCCCGGGCCAGAATAATCGCCCCTGTCAATAATCTGATCGTCAACAGCAATCCAGTCAGTGGAACTGAATCCCACCCGCAGACTGGCCGCACGAAAAATACGCGCACACAGGCGAACGGTGGTCGTCTTGCCATTCGTGCCGGTCACAAGACCGACTGGCACATCGGCAACACCCGACCATTCAATGCTGGCGGGCAAAGCCTCGGCTGGCCAGCATTGGGAGCCGCGACCCAGCCCGACAGAGACCACATCATCATCCCAAAGAAATGCCACATCGTGTGCCGCTGCCTCTGCCGCAATCTCCAACAGACGTGGCCGTTGTTCATCAGCAATGAGGCCATTCAGGCGCTGCACCGCATCCGCGAAAGTGGCATCAAAAGTGAGCTCATCGTCATCGGGTAAAGGCTGACCCAACTCGACCAACACGGCAT
>JBAUJE010000117.1:0-7398 GCA_049683475.1 Coleofasciculaceae cyanobacterium
TACCCCTAATAAATAACTGTAGCAAAGTTGGTTGGGTAGCAACTACTTCCCCTACTTGTTCCGGTGTCAGGGGTGTGTGGCGATCAATGAGTTGCAGTTGATAACCTAGCTCTCTCGGTTTTGCTACTGCAGGAGTATGTCGTCCTAAAAATTCACAGACCAAGGAATCATCTACTACGATTAAGTTGCGTGACGTGCCACTATTGCTAGAGGTTGGGACTAGGGGGAGAGCACCGCCAACTAGCTGGGAGTCTACCATGATATTGGCCGCCGTCGTCAGGGCTTTCGGTTGTGCTATTGCTTGGAACAAGTCTTGAGATGCCGATTTTGGTGCAGAAGCCTCTTGTCCTCTAACTTTTGCCTTGGCTTTCCAGATACGCTTTACTGAAGAGAGAATGCTCTCTAGGGGGATGCGTCCTGCACGGACAGCTGCACACACTGCCTGAATTGTAGCTTCGGGGTTAACGGGCATTAGCAAAATATCAGCCCCAGCTTCTAAGGCGAGGACTGGTGCCTCCTCAGCACCGTAGCGATTGGCGATCGCTCCCATCACCAAGGCATCTGTAACAATTAGACCATCAAATCCTAATTTATCTCGTAGCAAGTTAGTCAAAACTCGCTTGGACAAGGTGGCTGGGTATTGTTGGTCCCAAGCCGGAATGAGCAGATGGGCACTCATCACGGCATCTACACCAGAGGATATGGCTGCACTGAAGGGAGGCAATTCCACTTCCTCTAGTCTAGACTCCGAGTGGGACAATACTGGCAGTTCTAAATGAGAATCGATGGCTGTGTCACCGTGGCCAGGGAAATGTTTGGCAGTAGTTAGGATAGGATACTGCTGCGCACCTTGAATGAAAGAGCAGGCTAACTGACTAACCACCTCTCGAGTGTCAGCAAAGGCTCTAACGTTGATTACCGGGTTGTCAGGATTATTGTTGACATCAACAACGGGGGCCAATAGCCAGTTAATACCGACAGATAGGGCTTCTTGGGCTGTGATAGCCCCCATTTGCTGGGCATAGAGTTGTGCTTTTTCCCCGTCTTTAAGGGCAACTGCCCCAATTGCCATAGGCGGTGGAAACCAGGTAGCGCCAGAAAAACGCTGACCAACGCCTTCCTCAATGTCAGCTGCAATTAGCAGGGGGTATTTTGCCCAGTCTTGCAGTTGTTGCGATCTCAGACTAAGTTCTGCGGCACTTCCTCCTAGTAAAATTACGCCACCAACAGCCAATTCTTGCAACCAATACTGTAACTGCTGGGCAGGAGGTTCCCAAACGGGATACTGAATTTGCTGGTCGAACAAGTAGCCAGAGGCGCGTACAACGATCATCTGAGCTACCTGTTCTTCTAGGGAGAAGTTTTCCCAATTGGGCAGTGAACTTACTTCCTTCTTACTCCTCAATCCCCTCTTCCCCTTCTCTGGTTTGACGTTCTTGAGAGAGTTCGTTGAGGAGTGATAGCATGTGAGCGCTTCGCTCTAAACCTCGGTCTTCGATAAATTTCACCTCTGGTGTACGACGTAGTCTAACTCGTCTGCCTAATTCACGACGAACATAGCCCGTGGCTGATTTTAACCCAGCCATGGTTTCAGCTTTTGCCTCCTCCGAGCCATAGATACTTACATAGATTTTGGCGTGTTGTAAGTCCCCAGAAACTTCTACATCAGTGACGCTAGCCATCCCAGCACCTACGCGATCGTCTTTGATGTCATTGAGCAACATCTGACTAACTTCCTGCTTAATCAGCGAGGAGACGCGAGAAACACGGCGATTTGTAGCCATAAAGCCCCCTTTGATACAGTATGGGCAGTTGTTTCCAACGCTTACTAGTGTGACATACTCCCTACTGCTCAAAATCTGGTTTTAGCTTGAGATTTTGCTAATTTTGCCTACACCCCGTTCAAGCCCAGCATGGCCTGTAGGGTAAAGGTGACGAACAGAAAGCCACCTACTACTATGCCGAGTAAGGCGATCGCTGTTACAGGGCGCTGTAGTAAAGGTTTAAAAAACAAGAATACGGAATAGAATACACCTAAGCTAAAGCTAATCAGATAGCGTGGATAGCGAGAGACGTTTTCCCAAAAGCCTTCAAACATGAGTAGAGCTGCCGATAGGTAAAGTGGTAGTCAGTATAGTTTCACTGTTAGCACTTATGGGAGAGTTCGACAAGTTTACTAAGAGTGGTTTTCCTTTTTGAGGTGTCAACATTAGTCTATTTGTAACCATATCCATTCTATCCACCTAAGAACGGTTGTAGAACGCCGCTCTATAGTTGTTTCACTTAAGTTTAAGTCACTCTCTGACATTACTTGGCGAATCTTTGATTTATCCGGTATTTCTCCCTCAAGGGCAGCGAGTTCAAATACTTTGTAAAAAACTTCATGTTCTAAAATTTTTCTTATTAACTCAAGATACTTAAGTTTAGGTCTTTTTTTTAGAAGAGCATTTCCTTCTTTCGTCAAAGAAAAAGTTATTTCTTTTGTTAAACAGTTTCTATATTTATCTATCAAGCGTAAATATCTTCCCGCATCAGTATAGTAGCTAGTTTGTCTAACATCAAATTGATAATTTTCAGTAATTTCATCTTTGGTTAGATTTTTCTCTACTAGTAGTGACAATAAGTCTACAACTCTTTCAAGTTTGTCTGCTTGAGGAAAGGGTACATTATAAGGAGCATTTACTATATTCACTGTGTCAAAAATATTGTTGACATCACTTAAGTTTATTTCTTCAGAATCAATTATATAATCCTTTTGTTTGATCAAACTTAGAGAATTGTAGTCAAGATCATTTTCAAATTTATAAACAAAAAAACTAAACTTATCATTTGAATAGGTCATTAATACAGGAACAACTATCTTTGTTACCTTATCTTTCCACAATCTATATGGATAATAAAGTTGTCTTATCAAAAAATCATCTACTGTATAGTTTTTAGCTTCAATTAATACTAAATAATTTTTACTTTCAAATCCAGCATCTATCTCACATTGTGAATTGATCACATTAATTTCAGACTCTTTTCCTATTATGTTTCTGATAGAAAAGCTGAAAGTCCCAGTAGACATTCTACCTGAAAGAGTATGAAAGCTAGTCTCTCCTATTAAATCATCTATAATACCAGCATTAAAAGCACAGTTTAATGCTGAGCTTTCTGAATACAAATTTGTATAATCTATACTCTCTAAAGAATCTGGAAATTCAGTAGATATTTCTTCAATATTACTGTTGTAATCCACACGACAATAAGTTTCAAATTTCCCAATTACATACCTAGAACGAGATATTGGCAAAATAGACAGTCTATTATTCCGAAAAATTAAAGGCAAATTCACAGAATGATCAAACTTTGCCATTAAGCGGCTTTCTCTCACTTCATTGATTTGACTTGAATCAATCTCAAAGGTCTCATTAAGAGAGACTTCATCCAAAATTTTGTACTGTTCAAATAAGTCTTCCCATGCAATATCATTCTTGGTTTTTCTTTGCAACTTACTCATGATTTGTAGTTTCTTACTAAAACTTCAGTAATCTTTCCTCTTCTCAAAGCGTTTGAGTTTATTGATCTTTTTGCAGAAACTTCTTCAATTTTATAAGCGCTATATAATTCTAAAATGAAGTCAGTGCAAGCATTACTTAATAAAATCTTACAACTACGCCGAGTCAATTCATCAACAAGATCTTTTAAACGTTTTTGTTCTTCTCTATCAAAACAATTAACATCATAGCCAGTGAAAGAAGCTGTACTCGAAATAGGATCATAAGGAGGATCGAAATATATAAAATCTCCTTCTTGAGCGTCAACAGTTACTTGTTCAAAGTCCTTGTTGAAAATACTAATTTTGTTGCTATTCAAATATTTATTTACTGCTTTTAGTACTGCTTCATCAAGAATATTTGGGTTTTTATATCTGCCAAAAGGAACATTAAACTGCCCGTGTGAATTGACTCTAAACAAACCATTAAAACAAGTTTTATTTAAGTAAATAATTCTAGCTGCTCTTTGTACTTTATTATATTTTTTTGTATATGTTCTAGAACGATCAAGCTCTCTCAATGCATAGTAATAAATCTCTTCGTGTTTCCCTTTATGTATCCTTAATTCATCAATTAATTCATCTAATGAATCTTTAATAACTTCGTAGCAATTTATTAGCTCTGAATTACTATCATTAATAACGGCTTTCTTGGGTTGTAAGCCAAAGAATACTGCACCTCCCCCTAAAAAAGGTTCATAGTAGGTTTTGTATTTACTAGGAACATATTTTTTGATTTCAGGTAATAGCTGTCTTTTTCCTCCTGCCCACTTCAAAAAAGGTCTTACTATCTTATTTTCTTTCACAGAAACACCTCGTCTACCACAGAGCAAGTCAGTGACTTAGTTTACACACAATAGTACAATTGTACTATACAGCAATGATTTACGATATGTACTGCTTTCTGTGGTACATGTGAGTCGCAAACTAGAGAATAGCACCTCACCTTACAAACTGTCTTCTTTAAAAAAGGATAAAATTATGTGTGGAAGATTTAGTCAAAGTCAACCAGCAGAAGCGATCGCTAAAGCATTTCAGGTAGAGGTTCCTCCCTTAAAAGCTCGTTACAATATTGCACCAACTCAGACTGTAGGTACGATTTTACTAACACCAGAAGAGCAGAAAAGAGAATTTAAAATGTTGCGTTGGGGTTTGATTCCTAGCTGGGCAAAAGATGAGAAAATAGGAGTGCGGTTAATAAACGCTAGAGCAGAGACTGTAGCGGAAAAACCGTCTTTTCGCAGTGCATTCCGACATCGGCGTTGTTTAGTAGTAGCTGATGGCTTTTATGAGTGGCAAAAGCTTGAAGGGAAAAAGCAAAAGCAACCATTTTATTTTCAGATGAGGGATAAGAAACCTTTTGCATTTGCTGGTTTGTGGGAACACTGGCACAATCCGAATGGAGAGGAAATTAATTCTTGCACTATTTTAACCACAGAGGCGAACAACTTAAGCCGTCCCATCCATGAGAGAATGCCAGTGATTCTTGAAGAGAAAAATTATGATTTGTGGTTAGATACTGAGGAGAAAAATACGGAGTTATTGCAGCCTTTGCTATCTCCTTACCCGACGGAAAAAATGATGGCTTATCCGGTGAGTAAGGCAGTTAATAAAGCGAGTAATGAGGGTGCTGAGTGTATAGAGGAAAATCCCTTCATCTAAAATTCGAAATCGAGTTGACCTACTTTTCTAATCTGGCAAATTGGTTTTGGGTGGTCGTCCTTCTTGGGGATAAACTCGCTCAATCTCAAAATTTTCAATGTTAGATTCAAAACGGTTGAAAATAACACGTATCTCGTCGTATCCTACTGCTGCTGAAACTCCTCTTGCGTCGGGACACTTAACCCGTAATAAGGTTTGAAACCCACCAAACTCCTCGTTGAGATAGAATGTTTTGGGACAACTTGGACTAATAAAGCCTTCAACCGCCAGTTGATTAAGGGCGGCGACACCCATCGGACTGTTTAAGATATATTCCCAAGCTTGGGAACGCTCTTCAGCCGTCATACGCCGCCATTGCTGGGCTTGATTTTGACTTAGTACTTGACTTAGTTGGAAACTTCCTTCCTCTATCTTGGAAGTAATAGCTGTCGAACCGCTAGTAAATGAAACTGCTACGACGAGAGCGATACTACTAGTTAATCGACTTAGTTTTCTTCTGTTAGTTGAGAAAAATCGTGGTAAAGACATAAATATACATTATATACTCTAAAAGTATCACTTAGCTTCCTTAAACCTGATTGACTTAAGTTTTTCCTGAAGTTCACTGCCAATAATATCAGTGCCCATAGACGTTTGCTTAATATCAACGACAAAAAATGTCGTCTCGTCTTCGCCAGTAAATTTTTTGTCTTTGTTACTATCTTGTCTAATCTTGACAAATAGTTTGCTGCTAGCTTTGTCAAATTGCCAACTCACTAGCTGAGTGTTTGGAGGAGTTATCTGCTGTAATTTCTTACCGGATATATCTGATAGATATGCGACGATCGCATCATCTCGGTTGAGCTTACCATCTCCGTTAGTGTCATTTTCAACAATACCGAAGAGAAAAGCCTTAAAATCCGACTGCTTACCCCCTTCGACTACACCGATAGTTTCAAACAAGGTGATCAGAGAGTATTTATCCAATAAGAGATAAGATTGTTGAGCCGACTTGTTGTAAAAAATGAAGTTGTGATATGAATCAGATTTAGTTCCTGAGCTGGGATAAGAAAAACCTCGTTCCGTCTCTTCCTCTGCTAAAACAGGAATCATCACATAGTCAGATTTCTCATTAATAATTAGATTTCCGTAGACTATCTTGGGTTCTGAACTTTGGGCGAGTACTTGCTCATTATTGTTTTTACGCAAAGCTGTGCAGGCGAAGGACAAGCTAGACAAGGCGAAAATGGCAGTCAGTTTAAGCAAAGACTTAGGAATGATCATTACTTTTTCCAAAACCTGTTTTTCCAATCTAGCCGTTCCCCAAAAGCTACAACTAGCCGAGTTACAGATTGTTAGCTTTTCAGCTAGTATTAGTGAACTGAGACAAAGAATTAAAAACCCAGGATACTTACCAAAAGCTAATTCCCAGCACTTAGCAAAAATTTAACTACCAAAAACATTGACTTCTCCCTAGCAAGCTTGCTAGGGTGGACGCATCGAGAAATCAAGCAATTATTTTTACCAGCGCCCCAACAATGTACGGCAACAGTTCTTACTTTTATTTTTGGTTTAGGGAGGTTCACCGGAGGTGAAGAGAGTTCCTCATGGAACCCCCCGGTGAACCGCA
Source organism: Coleofasciculaceae cyanobacterium (assembly GCA_049683475.1). Classification (GTDB taxonomy): domain Bacteria; phylum Cyanobacteriota; class Cyanobacteriia; order Cyanobacteriales; family Coleofasciculaceae; genus JBAUJE01. Next base: position 6,810 of record JBAUJE010000117.1, read on the forward strand.
GAACAAAATCTGCGGTTTTTTTGTTTTTTAAGGCAACTAATTCACTCAGACAAACGATGACAACCTATCTTGGCAGTTTATTTTACGGTTTTTACTTTTTTTGGCCCAGAACTAATTCCGGGTAGGTAAAGTCACGCCAATTTTTGCCCCAACCCGGAACCCCTAGGGAACCGGGTTTTTTTGTACCCCATATTTTCTCAAGGAGTCGAACCATGTTAAATGCCAAACTTGCTAGCCAGTCTCATCCCAGTCATCAGACAGTCGTTAAACTCTCGGAAAGAGTAGCTTTCGGTGGTAGAGAACTGGTAATTATTGCTGGCCCCTGTACGGTGGAAAGCCGAACGCAGATGGAAACGGTAGCCACTCATTTGCAAGCAGCACCAGTACAAGCTTTACGAGGTGGTGCTTTCAAACCCCGTACCTCTCCCTACTCCTTCCAAGGATTAGGATTAGAAGGACTAGAAATACTATCAGAAGTGCGATCGCGCCACAACATACCAGTAGTTACAGAGGTAATGTCAGTTACCCAAATTCCCTTAGTTGCAGCCCATGCTGATATGCTGCAAGTTGGTAGCAGGAATATGCAAAA
>JBAUJE010000118.1:0-65500 GCA_049683475.1 Coleofasciculaceae cyanobacterium
GTGAGTTATTTGTCAAGGCTCGCCAACGAGTAATTGTCGATGTGGCATCCGGGCGCAAGACTCTCAACCAGTTAGACTGCCCAGAAACAGGCAAAGGCTTGGTCACACCAGATATCCGTCATTATCCGGTAGACCCCTGTCACCAGGAATATCTGATGGCAATGGGGGTTTCCTCTTCTCTCGTTGTGCCAATTTTGCATCAAAACCAGTTGTGGGGTTTGTTAGTTTCTCACCATCGACAGCCGCGACAGTTTGATGAGAGGGAATTGCAAATTGTCCAGCTGTTGGTGGATCAGGTTTCAATTGCCATTGCCCAATCTGAGTTGCTCCAGAGGGCGCGTCTTCAAGCAGAAAACGAAGGCAAAATTAATCAAATCAGTAGTATTCTCCATTCTCCCCTGGCATTAAGACAAATTCGACAGGCTGTTCTTGAAGAAGCAGTCAAGGCATTACAGGCTTCGGGGGGTAGACTCTATATCATGCCAGAGTCCACAGGTAAAACGGCTCGATTCTATACTACGGGCGACCAACCGACCATAACTTCCCTAGAAGAAACTGACCTTTGGCAACATCTGCTCAACTCTTTCGGAAGAACTGACCCTAGTGAAATAGAATTCAATAGTGGGAAGTTGATGTCGGAATCTTACCAGCTACTCGATTCTATTAACTTCCCAGAAAAAGGTAGTGCGGCTTGCCCTGTTTATAAGGTTAGTGAACTTGAACAGGAACCATTACTCAAATCAGTAATTTCAGCCTTTTCTACTACGGCGATCTGTAGTCTGATAATTGTGCCTCTCCAGTATCATCAGCAGTGTGTTGGCTGCCTAACTCTTTTTCGTAACGAAGTTGAAACAGAAACCCTCTGGGCCGGACGTAGGAATCAAGATACTCGTAATCTGCGTCCTCGCACCTCTTTCCAAGCTTGGCGAGAAGTTACTAGGGGGCAAGCCCAAAAGTGGCAGCCAGAGGAAACTAGCCTAGCAAAAGCTATAGGTATTCATCTTTACATGGCAGTCATGCAAAGGCGTATCGAAGATATGCTTAAGCATCAGGCATCCCATGACCGCTTGACAGGTCTGCCCAATCGGCTGTTACTTGATGATCGGCTCTCCCTAGCACTGGCTCATAGTCACAGCCAGGGGAAAGTTCTGGCAGTAATATTTCTTGATTTGGATGGTTTCAAGACAGTTAATGATACCCTCGGCCATGCTGCTGGTGATCTGTTGCTGCGAAGTGTTGCCCAGCGCCTGAAAAGTTGTCTACGTCCTCAGGATTTGTTGGCTCGCTGGGGTGGTGATGAATTTACCTTTTTGCTCTCGTCCGTTAACTGTGCTGAGGAAGCAATTGAGTTCGCCACAGAGATTCTTAATACCCTTAATACTCCCTTACAATTTGATGGTCGAGAACAACATATTAAAGCCAGCCTCGGTATTGCTCTAGCCCCCTACGATGGGGAAGATGCCGAAACTTTGCTGAAAAATGCTGATGCGGCCATGTACCTTGCTAAGCAACGGGGCCGCAACAATTACCAGTTCTACACCCAAGCCATTGGCTCCAAGGTGCAAGAGCGACTGACCATAGAAAACAGTCTCTATAAAGCCTTGGAACGAGAAGAGTTCCAATTGCACTACCAAGCACAGATTGACTCAGAGACAGGTGAGATTGTGGGTATGGAGGCCTTGATTCGCTGGCAGACTCGCGATTCAGGATTGATTCCGCCTAATCTGTTTATTCCCCTAGCAGAAGAAATGGGTTTAATAACTGGTATTGGGGAATGGGTATTAAAGAGAGCTTGTAGCCAAAATCGTGCTTGGCAGTCTATGGGTTTGCCACCAATTAGAGTAGCGGTTAACCTCTCAGCACGACAGTTCCAGCAAAAGAATTTGCTGAAAACCATTGCTCAAATTTTAAAATCAACCAAGCTTGAACCCCATTATCTAGAGCTGGAGATTACGGAAAGTATCGCTATGGAAGATGTGAATTTAACAATCTCCATCTTAAAACAACTACGCAGTCTAGGTATTCAAATTGCCATTGATGATTTTGGTACAGGCTATTCTTGCCTCTCTTCCCTTAAACACTTACCTCTCGATAAACTGAAAATCGATCAATCCTTTATCCGAGAATTAAGTGCTGATTCTGAGGATGCGGCGATCGTCACAGCAATTTTAGCGCTGGGACACGGACTAAACTTAGAAGTGATTGCTGAGGGAGTCGAAACTCAAAGCCAATCTGCAATTTTGCGTTCACTCAACTGTGATGTTATGCAGGGCTATTTCTTTAGTCGTCCAATACCAGCCCAAGATGCTACTAATCTTTTAAAAAAATTGGGTTAAACACGGCTTGGTAAATTAGTACCCTCATTTAATTAGCAATAATAATTCGAGCCATGCTTTGATTGATTTACGACTTTTTGGTTTTTCCCTTTCCAACTTGTCACTGATACCATTTACTTTTTTACATTGATGTTCCTGCCATCGAAGACCAATTATGCTGGCTACATAGAGCATGTAACCCGGTTCTTCCATCTGGGTAAAAATTAGACCAAAAGCAAATGGGGTTAGTACCAAAAATCTGGAAATATCATCAAAGCACAGTCTGTGCCAGACTACAAACCAAATATAGAGAAATGAGCCTAACCCTAGCCATCCTAAATCGCCCCAGATGCCAGCCCACCCAAAAAGTGGAGAGAACATACTAGATTGGTCACCTAGCCAACTTGCTGCTACTGCTTGCCAAATAGCTATGCTAGCAGGATGTGTAGTAGAACCTAAGGGTTCAAGCAGAGAATCATATTCGCGGAGCATCCACCCTCCTAACCTTCCCACGGTATGACCAGGTCCTAGACCAATTAAAGAATGTATTGGTGACTTATAGAAGGTTGGAACGATCCGAAACGTTGCCAACTTTAGCAGAGTCGCTTCCCCTTCAGAACCATATATTTCTGGTCTCATCCAAGTGTTAAAGGCATCAAATGCTTCGACATTTGCCATGCACCAAAGAAATACGTAAACCAGTAAAGTACCACCGATCAAATACTTGAATGCTTCTCCAACGTTCTTCAACTTGGTAATCAATAAAAATATCCCAGCTACTCCAAATGCCAAGAGTACTTGCTTGGCATCAGCCATGTTCATATGCCAAAACGTAGCTAGGGCAACGGCTATGCGGAACCAAATAGGAAGTTTTTTGGCTGCGGAAAAATAGTACACACCAAAGGTCAGTGCTACGGAAGCTCCTACAACGTGACCTGCTCCTGCACCGATAAAAACTCCTTTAATATTATCTTCAAGACCTTGACGAAGATGTAGCTTGAGAACGTAGTGCTGAACATAAGCAAAGATAGTGTTGGTAAAGGAAGAAAATACAATATAAGCGCGAAATCTTTTTAATTTTTCTGGGGTTAGAGGAAGGCTAACAATTGCCAGTATTAGGAGAAAATGTTCGCACAAGAAGAGAAAATTTAAGCAGGCATTAATCAACCCTGCATTATTCCAAAGAGCGCTGGTAACATTGACTCCGAAAAAGATAATAATGGCAACAAGCAGTTCTTTGGTGATGGCAATTTGTTTTCGGTCTTTAACCTTTGTTTTTACAATAGCAAATACAGCTACCAAAGGAACTAATACAAGATGGAGTAAACTAACAATTGACGGAAATTTTAACAGTGTGAGAACGCGTGGAAAAAAAGCTGAGCTAAATGCAAACAGCACTAAACTAGACAGTTGAAAATATCCTTTCTTTCCTTTTGGCAATTGTTTATCGGTAAGTGACCTAATGCTTGTCTTCACGGACCTGTAACCAAAATCTTGTCCACTAGATCGAGCCTAAAGCTAAAATCTTGTAAAACATACACTTTTAATCAACATATATCTTCAATTCTTACAGGCTAGAGAATAAATCTCCATAACTCGCTTATAGTTCTCTTTTGCAGTATATTTAGCCTCAAACTCAGCACGCACTTCCTGACGCATTTGAGCTAGTTCTTTGGGATGTGCCAAAGCCCATTCCACTTTAGCTGCTAAATCAACTGGATCGCCAGGGCAAAAGTGAAGACCAGTGCGACCATGATCAACCAGTTCTGCGATCGCACCAATATTAGCTGCGATAACTGGAGTTCCTTTAGCAAATGCCTCTACAGCTACACGACCAAAGGTTTCATACCATTTTGAAGGGAAGACCAAAAACATAGCTTCGCCCATCAAGGCATGAACTTCCGCCATTGGTCTACGTCCTAGCCACTCAATTTGAGGAAGTCGTTCTGCTACCTCCTTCACCTGACTCGTTAGGGGACCGTCCCCAACAATCCTAAGGGGGATTTTCCCATCTAGCTGTTGCCAAGCGCTGAGCAGTGTGTCTAGTCCCTTCTCTACAGAGAGTCGTCCTACGAAGAGAGCATAACCACCAGTTCCCTCTCCAATACCGGGATCGGGATGGACAAAGTTAGGTTTGACCACAATCTTTTCTGCCGGAAGCCCTCCTTGAATCAGCTTCTCACGGGCAAAGTTAGTCAGGGCAATATACACATCTACCATCTGTGTCCAAGTACCCATGGTCCGGTGTACCGTGAGCATAGCCATAGTTACTCCACTTGCTGGGCGACTGTTTCGGTAGCAGGCGTGTTGCACACCAGGATAGGGAACAAACTTACCTAAGCAGTCTTCACAGACATGCCCATCCCGAAAAAACAAAGCATTGGGGCAGAGGAGGCGGTAATTCCGCAAAGTCTGAACGACAGGAACCCCTGCTGCTTTGGCGGCATAGTAGACCGAAGGAGAAATTAGAGGAAAGAAATTCTGGACATGTACCAGATTGTAAGTTGAGCCGGTCAGATACTGTTTGACCTTCTGATAAGCCTCTGTAGACCAAATGGTTCTGAGGGCCAGCCGTCCCGAACCCATATCAGCAATACGATCATTGTTCTCTTGATAAACTTCAACTCGGTGACCCATTTCCCGTAAAAGGCGCTCCTCTGCTTCACGGGACTCGTCCTCTCCACCACGGATCTGATAATTGTTATGTATGCTTAGGATTTGCATCTTAACTCAAGCTTTAAAACTAATCTCGTTGTTCTCATAACTTTTGCGATCTAGGGCGCATCCTTCGTAGAGCCTACGTACAGTGGCATCCGCCAGTTAGATGCAGGCATATCTCGAACTTGAAATTCTCTGGTCACACCATCGCGCTTCTCCAGCACCTGGGTCTGGTAGGCTATACCTTTGTTGCGGTAGACAAGACTGAGAGCAGCGTCTTCGCTGATGAACGCTGGCACGGGAGCAAGGCGTTCCCGGTTTTTATAAAGCAGTCCACCGAGTACTTCAGTGCGTCCGCCGTCATAGGTTCCGATGATCGTGCGATCCTTCTCAGTCTTAAGACCTAAGATCCAGAGGTCACCACCTTTATTGATAATGTGTGGGTTGTGTTCGTAGCTTTCGGTGTTAATCTGCCGCATCCAGACCTTTTGGTGGTCGAAGTTTAAGGGAACTGAGGCAGTGTCTTCGATGAACACCTTGCCACCCGGAACTGTGTTTCTATAGCTGCCAGAGCCGAGTACTAGCGTTCGCTTTGAGGCATGCTCGATCCAATAGCTGCTTTGATTGCCATAGGTACTCTCTACGTTCACAGCTACGGCGTCGTACTTGCCGTCCTCGATTATAAATGCGGGTTCGTTAGGTACTGTGAAAATCATCCTGGCATTGAGACCGAACAGTCGGCGCGTATTACCATGGACTCGGATGCTTTGTTGGGAGCGGTATAGACCAGCCGGAAGGTAAATGGTTTCAGCCCCCGAATCAATTGCTTGCTGAAGCGCCGGGCCGTCATCTTCTTCATCGTTTGGCTTGGCACCAAACTGAGTGACGCTGACCCAACTACTCGGATTGCCATAGGGGATATCAGGTGGTTCCTCAATTGGTAATCGCAACGATTTTTGCTCACTGGGAAACAGGTGGGAAATGCTGTGGGAGACGAACTCATCGACGTTCGGAGTATTAACCTTCTGGCTCTGACCAGCCTGGTTGTCAATTGCCTGCCCGTATCCCTGTGTCTTGATGTCCCGTGCGAACAACACACCATCACTGTGGTTGAGAATCGCTGGCGAGTCGCGATCGCCGCCAGTAAGCTCAGCTTCGATTAGCACCATGAGGGCCATCTTGCCGTGATTTTCCACTGCTGGGACACGATTTTTACTTTTGAGGTCACGGATGGCTACACTGTTCCAGGAGTTAACGAAGCCCACCTGCTGCTGATTGGTTAGGGTGATGTGTTCAAACGTCATGCTGTACTGATCGTGGGTGATAAAGATACCCCTGTCGAAGCCGTCAACGTAGACATTCTTAATTAACCCAGGTCCTGGCCAGGCTTTGTCCATCATCAAACCTGTATGTCCCTGCCTTTGCGGGTCACTGGAACGGATAATCACGTCGTAGACACCGCCGCCGTTATTGGTGTGGAAACCAATGCCAATAGCACCGGGATTGCCCTTGCCAATGTCAACGGTAATGTTGCGGAGGCGTTGGTTAAAGTTTTGTCCACCATGGCCAAATTCAATTTGAAGGACTTTCTTGGGATTTTTGGGATCTTGAAATTCACGGCAGTTGTCCTTTAGCTTTATAATTACGCCGTCTCGGCTCTGTCCACGAACGTCTTTCTTTTTGTCGCCCCACTCTAAAGTATCGCTAATCAGGTAGGTGCCGTTGGGAATATAAATCGAACGGATTTCCCCCCCTTGGTCTTCCTTGTTACGACCGAAGACTTTCTGCAACGCCTCCGTATCGTCAGTAAGACCATCGCCCTTGGCACCAAAGTCTTTGACGTTAACATAGCCTGAATCGGCTGGTAGCACCATCGATGACTGAGCTTTAGCTGGCTCGGCGACAAACATCGATGTTGTTGCTCTTGGGAAGGAGCTGAAAAATAAATTTCGAGGGCTGAGAGATTTGACGATTTGATGATTCAGCAACCCTATTAATAACCCGACCACGAGCATGACTGCCAACCATTTTGTTTTGAGCTTCATGGCTGAAATTGCTCCCCTTACGAACAAAAAACCTGGATGTTGTGACGCTCTTAGAGTTCACCGCGCCAAACACGTTCATAGATTTCTTCCAATACACGGGTTTGTTTTTCCCGGTCAAAATTGGCTTGTACATGCTCCCGTCCCTGAAAACTGAAGTGTTGCCATAGCTCAGGATTGTTTAACAACTCTAAGCTGTATTTGGCCAGTCCTTGAGCATCGCGCTCAGCAGCCAGAAATCCGGTTTCTCCATGAATGACGGCTTCGGGAATTCCTGCATGAATTGTGCTAACAACAGGGAGGGCCATGGCTTGGGCTTCTAGGACAACATTAGGCAGTCCTTCAGAATCCCCTTGAGAAGCGGTAACACTTGGGGCTACCAACAAACGGGCGCGATTCATCCAACTCCTAACCTGCTCTGGTGGTTGTATTCCTAGAAATTGATAGCGCTTCAGGGATGTTTTTGCCAAGGCTTCCAAACTCTTTCTGAGAGGGCCATCACCAATCATCACCAATTCCACCTCAGGTAACTCTGACTGTACCTGAGCCATAGCCTGAATTAGATACTCACAGCCCTTCTTTTCTGTCAATCGACCGACAAAGAGTACCACTGGCTCACGAGGAATGGCAGGATCGGGGCAGAAACTGGCGATATCAACGCCGTGGTAATGGGGAAAAATCTTCTCAGTAGGGAACCCTTGTTCGATTAACTTTTCCTTAATAAATTTAGAGACGGTAATAAACAGTCGTGTTTCCTGCTTGAGAGCCTCGCGACGGCGGAAGTAAATCCAGTGGTTCAGGGAGGAGTAGCGGGCGTACTCCTCTTTGACGGTAGCATCAGCCCCTCGGAAGTGAACCAGTAAGGGAATTTTCAAATCCCGGACTAAAGGTAGTACTAGCGCACCACTTAGCCCAAATTGGGCATGAATTAAAGCTGGCTTGAGCTGTCGGAGTTGCTGATATAGTTCGGGAGCAAATCCTGAGAGCTTGAACAAGCCTTCACTGGCGTGACCCAGCCAACTACCTTGATTGACTACCAAAGTGCGCTCCGGGGGCAAATCCAATCCCTTGACTCGGCGAGACCCCACGTAATAGGGAGTAAACTGTTGCAACTTTTCCCCTTGAGCCCGAATAAAGGTTTGAGAAGGGGGAAGTAGAAGGCTATTGAAGATGACGACATTCACCACGACCCGACCTCACTGCTAAATTAAATAGAAACGACTGGGTTAGGGTGCGATCGCTTCTCAAGGACTGTTTCATACAGTTGAGCGTAGGACTGACCTTTGGCCTCCCAGCTATACACCTCACGGACTCGCTTTTGTCCAGCCTGACTCATTTGCACCCAAAGCTCTGAATCCTTAGCCAACTGAGTCATCGCCACTGCTAGGTCGCGCACAACTTGGTCAGGATGCTCGGCTGCCACCTTAAAACCTGTCTCCTCTGTTACCTGAATTGCAGGACCTCCAAGATTTAGACAGAGAACAGGACGACCAGCGGCCATTGCCTCCAAGCAGACCAATCCTCCAGACTCATGCAAGCTCGGATGGAGCAGCGCCAGACATTCTCCCAATTTTTCTAGGGTTTCGTCTCGAGATAGCTTGTTCCAGAATTTGACCTGGTGGCTAATACCCAATTCCTGAGCCAGAGCTTGAAGTCGTGAGCGTTCCGGGCCATCTCCTACAATCCAATATTCAGCCTTGTCTGGCAGTTCTGCTTGAGCGAAAGCCCGCAACCCTAGGTGAAAACCTTTCCAGTGCAAAAGCCGACCAATACTGACGAATTTTACTGGTCTTTGGGAAGGCAGCGGCTGTCGGGTGAGTTGGGCAATCTCTTCCTTTGACAGACCTAACTGAGAAAGCACCTCTACCTTGGAGGCTCCCAATTTACGTATGCGCTCTGCTGTATCTTCAGTTGTGGCTTGGGCTAAGACACTCCGTTGAGCTGTTAGCCGTACAAAGGGATCAATTTCACCGAGCCAGCGAGCCAAGTCTCTCAAGATTTCATAAACTTTGCCCCGTCGCCCAAAATCCTTCCAGAAGGCTTTCGGCGCTGATTCTCCGCCTCCAACGGGTCCCCAAATAAAAGGAATGGGCAGCAATGCCAAAAAACTAGGTCCCCAGTACCTGACATAAGTAATATGATGCACAAGGTCAAAGCCTAGGTCTTGGTGGAGCGTCCGAGCAACGAAGTAAGCTTTAATCTGCCAGAGGTAGTAGTGGAGTTGTACCAGTCGTTGTCCCCGATTCAACCTTTGTATCCAGACTGGTAGGTCAGAGTAGACAATATGAAGGTCAGGGATGGGATTTTGGGTTAGTTCCATTTCAATCGCTGGGCGATTATTTTCCCGTGTCATTACCCATATCGGGTGATATTTGGCCAACTCTCGAACCAAGTTCCAGCCGATTCCTGGCTCGGAACCCTCGCCGGGACGACAAGCATAGGCAGAGACTAAAACCTTCAATTTCATCCGGTTTCCTCCTGCAATTCTTTACACCAGCCACTCTGCCCATGTCTCTCAGAGACAGATTGGGAGAACTCGAAGCGCTGAGTGAGGTTGTGAGTTACGCATTTGCTCACGGATTAACTCCCTAAAACACAAGATGTTACTTTGGCCATGAACTTAGCGGCAGCCTCCGGGGTATATTGAGTCATCAACTGCTCTGATTTCTGACCCATGGATACAGCTAAATCAGGATCGTTGATAAAACGACGCATCAAATCGGCCAGTTTGTCAGGAGTATGCGGATCAAAGGAATAGCCATTCTCGCCGTCAATGACAAGTTCCGCTGCTCCTGCGCCTTGGGAACAAAGAACTGGCTTGCCTAAAACCATTGCTTCGAGGACAACCATACCCCAGGTGTCTTCCAGGGTAGGAAGCACAAAAATATCGGCTTTGCGGAAATAATCGCCCATGCGACCGTAGTCGACTCGCCCCACCCACTGCACGCAATTTGTCAAGTCATTTTTCTGACAAAACTCTTCTAGTTCTTCCCGCTGCGGACCATCGCCGACAATGAGTACTGTATAGTTGCTACACTTCTGCTGGCGAAGTATGGCACAGGCTTCTAGTAGAAAATGAAGTCCTTTGCGGCGAATGACCCCTCCCGCAAAGAGAAAAATCGGTCGCTGTAGTTGGGGGATATCAGGAGCAGCTTCTGTAGACTGTTCTGAAAGTGAGTTGGCCGCAGGAACTTCATAGGGGTGAACAAAAACCCACTCATCTTCAGCGTCAAGGACTTCTGTGAGATAGGCTTTCCCGGCCTGACTGTTTGTAATGCAAGCATCAGCCGCTTTAACCATTGCCCGTCGAATGGCTAAACGGACTGCGGAGTTGCGATAGTCCACACTTGGTGAACTACCCTCATAAGCGATGACCACTTTCCACTTACCTAGGGGTTTAAAGAGCAAAGCCAGAACCGTCCAGATTCCAAAGGAATTAGAAAAAATGATTTGAGGCTTGAATTGGAGCAATCGATTGACAATGATCAACGGGAGGTAGGTAAAGTTAGAACCGTAGCCCCCAGTCGATGACTTGGTGATTTGTATAATTTTTCTTTCCCCAACGATTTCAACTCTGAAAGAATCTTCAAATCCAGGTGCAAATCCGTGCCAACGACTCGTGAATACAGTCGTTTCCGGAAATAGTTGGGTCAAGCTACTCATCGGAGGCTGCCAGTAATAAAAGGCTGAAGTTAGCAGCCACGCAATACGGGAATTATCCATTATCCATAATTGTAAATAGGACGTTTTACGAACCAGTAAAGCCGTTGTAAACTGGGCAGTTAGTGATACCTAAATTAATTAGTGTTTTAGACAAAAATGTAAAATTGTGTTGGCAAAATTTTGGGCTGAGTTCTGTTGTGCAAAATCCTTCATTTTGGTTGGATTGCACAACTTAGTTGAAGGTTTGAGCAGGAACTGGGTTAATCCTTGAGCAATTTCGCTCGGTTTAGTTGAGTCAATAGTTAAACCTAGCTCGTGGCGTTGAACAATTTCTCCCATCAAACCATAATCTGAACTTAAAACTGGTTTTTGGGCAGCAGCAGCTAATAAGAGAATTCCACTCATACCAACATGTTTTTGGTAAAGAGCCAAAATCACATCTGCTAAATTAAAGTATGTCTGCACATCTTGTTCAGGAACAAACTTATAACGACAGATAATTTGTACGGGCTTGGATCGGCAAAGAGCCTTTATTTGAGGTTTTAGCTGTTCTTCTATGTTAGATTCTCCCACCAGTAACAGGCAGATTTTCTGGCAAAGTTCAGGTGATAAAGCTTCAATAGCTTCTAAAACTTGATAAATACCTTTGCGCTCAGTTAAGGCTCCAAACAAGAGAAATACTTGTCTTTGAGATTCAATTCCTAAATCACCTTTGATATTGCTTGATATGGGTTTAAGATCACCAGATGTCTCTACTGGATCTGGTAGATTTACTACTTTTACATTACCGGAGAATTTATCAAGCTGTTCAACGGCAAAAGGATCTAGGCAATATACAGTTTGTAACTTAGGATGTCGCAGGATACGAGATAGCAGAAGCCTTTCTCGCCACTGCTGTAGTCGGTCTTTCCAAGAAGGCTGGTAGTTGGTAAGTTGAGCGTAATGAAACGCAGGTCTGAAGTAAATACCAGAAAATGTACAGGGAGATTTTCCCCCTAAAGCTAAAGGAAACATACAAGTATCAAAGTACATAATCAGGCAGTGGGTTGCATTCAAAGCCCTTGCATATTTCCCGAGTAGTTGCCACTCTTGAAAGTTACGCCAAGCTCTCCTCAGACGAGACTTCCTCGCGTTGAGAGCAGTTTCTTCCTCTAGAGTGATAGCAACAAAATTGATATCTTCCTGGTTATAACTAGCAGCTAATTCCACAACATCAGCGTGTTCTTCTAGAAATTTGGGTGAGACAACGATATCGAGGCATCCTGATAATTGCTGCTCACACCAATACTTGATTAAGTGCTTAATGTAGTTGGGATGATGACCTCTAACTGAGAGATCGAAGAGCATCAAGCGATCAGAGTATTTCCTCTCAGAGGCGGGGTGGGTTATCAATTGCTTTGTCAACATGCTCTCCTGAGTTGGAAAAGATTCATAATCAAGCTCGAAAAATAAAAACTAATAATTAGAACGTAACTATTAGGTAAATGGCAAGATTCTTAAACACTACATCTCTAAGCAAGCCCAAGCACATCAGAGTACTGTCTAGTCACAGTATGCAAGGAAAATTGATCAAGCCATACGGGATCGACTACTTTGGTTTCACTCTCTAATACCTTCAAAATAGCTTCCGCCATTGCTTGATCGTCTTTGACTGGAGTTAACCAGCCATATTGCCCCTGATTCAGAATTTCAGCAGGACCACTTTTACAGTCAGTTGAAACTACCGGAGTACCTACGGACATTGCTTCGACAATGACATTACCAAATCCTTCCCAAGCTGAAGACAAGGCAAATACAGAAGCTTTAGCCATGTAAGGAAACGGATTATCTACATAACCCAGGAGTGACACATCTTCATCTAATCCGAGTGTACTAATCAAGTCTTCTAACTTAGAACGATCTGGCCCCCAGCCCAAAATAACAAGTCGAGCTTTTTTAACCTGCCGAACTTTGGAGAAAGCTCTAATCAAAGTGGGAAAATCTTTTTGTTGCTCTAACTTTCCTACACCTAAAATGATAGGAATCTGCTCTTGTGAAAACCAGGGATATTCTATGTTCTGTTGTGCTTTATCTTTTATTTCTGGAGTTATTGCTGGATTGTATATAACATGGATACGCTCTGGAGACAAACCTGTTATCTCGATCAAGTCTTCAGCTACACCCTGCGAAATAGCTACAATTTCATCTGAAAAAGGGTAAGTTAACCTAGCTATAAAAGGAGTAAGGCGCTTTATCAACTTAGTCTCATACTTAGCTCTCTGCGAGAGAGTATTTTGTTCGCACACCAGAACTTTAGTGAATCTACCTGAAATTAGTTTTGCAAGAATAGCTATCTCGTTGGTAAAGTGCAATGCTGAGAGTAAAGCTTGAGGCTTAGTCTTTCTTATGTAAGACGCTAAAGAAAAAACATTGCCTAGAAATTGAGGTGAATCTAAATCAACAATCTTTATACCCGAAGGTACACGCCATAAGTGCGAATTTTTAGCCGTGCTGAGGACGAGTTCAACATCAAATCCCTGTTCAGAAAGACCCCGTGCTAGATTAAGCATAGCTCCTTCAGCGCCGCCGCCACCAATATACTTAAGGAAGAAGACTACCCGACAAGATTTATTCATATTCAATAGTCTTTACTTAACCGAATAAGTTAATTATTTAAGGTTGCCAATTTACAAAAGTATCCTGCTGATACCTCATCTTTAAATTGCTGTAGTCGCTCACCATTTACAGAGAGCTTGATTTCTAGACTACAAAGGTAGGACAAAAACTCAAGGGTATTCATATCGAGGGTATTCATAACTCAATTTCCTCCATTTCGACAACTACGGAACTGCTTGCAGCCTGTAGGTCTTGCGTTGCCCAACGGAGCATCTTAATACGCTCAGCTAGTTCGACCACGGTAGGTAATTCAAACAGATCTCGTAGGGGTAGTTCCACCTGGAAGGCTTCGCGCAATCGAGAAACTACTTGGGTGACCGACAGAGAGTGCCCTCCTAGCTCAAAGAAGTTCTCTTTCACGCCAATCGGCTGGATGCCTAAGACCTCTTCCCAGATTTTGGTTAGTTGCAGTTCCACTTCATCCTGAGGGGCGACAAAGTCTTCTTCTAGCTCTCTCTTGGTTTGATTCGGCGCTGGCAAGGCGCGACGATCTACTTTGCCATTAGGGGTGAGCGGCAGTACATCTAAGAAAACAAAAGCTGATGGCACCATGTAGTCCGGTAAATGCTCTTGAAGATATTGACGTATTGCCTTAACGTCGAGCACTTTATGAGGTTTTGAAATTACATAGGCAACAATGCGTTTATCCCCCGGTCGATCTTCCCTAGCGATCGCGATTGTCTGATCGATATCAGAATGACTGACTAATAAGGCTTCAATTTCGCCCAATTCGATGCGGAAACCACGAATTTTTACCTGATGGTCAATGCGACCCAGATATTCTAGCTCTCCGTTAGATGAATAACGTGCTAGGTCCCCCGATTTATACAGCTTAGATTCTGGATCGTTACTAAAAGGATTATTGATAAATCTCTCTTTAGTCAATTCTTTGCGGTTGAGATAACCCCGCGCGACACCAGCACCTCCAACATACATTTCTCCCACCACTCCGATGGGGACTGCTTGTAAATAGCTATCGACTAAATATAGTTTCAAGTCGGGAATGGGAAAACCAATTACACTGCGGCGCTGTTCCAAGTCAGCCATGGTAATTGGACGATAAGTAACATGAACCGTAGTTTCGGTAATTCCGTACATATTTACTAGCTGGGGAGTGCGATCGCCATGTCGGTTAAACCAGGGTTTGAGACTCTGAATTTCTAAGGCTTCGCCGCCAAAGATGACGTAACGCAGATTTAATTTAGGCTCGATATTGGTACTTTCTTCTACCTGAATTAGCTGTAAAAATGCCGAAGGAGTTTGATTTAGTACCGTGACTTGCTCTTTTTCAAGCAGTTGATAGAAAGCATTGGGAGAACGACTTACTACATAGGGGACTACTACTAATTTTCCGCCATAGATTAAAGCCCCCCAAATTTCCCAGACTGAGAAATCAAAAGCATGGGAATGGAATAGCGTCCAGACATCATTATGGTCAAAGTTATACCAGTCTTGAGTAGCAGTAAATAAACGAACTACATTAAAATGAGCTACCAAAACCCCTTTTGGCTTTCCTGTCGAGCCAGAAGTGTAAATGACATAAGCCAAATTAGCTGGTTTAACTTCAGTCTGGGGATTTTCTGAGCTATAACCCGCGATTGATTGCCAATCTCGGTCTAAGCAGACTACTTTTGCCTGATGTTCTGGTAATTCATCTAAATGCTTCTCTTTGGTTAACAATATTTTTACCTGAGAATCAGAGATGCTGAAAGCAATCCGTTCTGGGGGATAGGCTGGATCTAAGGGAACATAAGCTCCGCCAGCCTTGAGGATGGCCAGTAGTCCTACCACCATCCCTAGGGAGCGCTCAACGCAGATGGCCACTAAAACCTCTGGTTTTACCCCCAGCGTTCTGAGGTGATGAGCCAGTTGGTTCGCACGACTATTCAGCTCTTTGTAAGTCAACTGCTGGTCTTCAAAGACTACCGCCACAGCATCAGGCGATCGCTCCACCTGAGCTTCAAATAGCTGATGGATGCATTTATCCTGGGGATAGTCTACCTGAGTATTATTCCACTCCACCAACAGTTGATTCCTCTCCACCTCAGTCAGCAGAGGTAGCTGTGCAATGGACTCCTCCGGATTAGCTACAATGCTCTCGAGCAGGGTTTGAAAATGCCCAGCCATTCGCTCAATTGTGGTCGCTTCAAACAAGTCGGTATTGTATTCAAACCAACCTTGAAGACCTCCTACTGTCTCTTGGAGTTCTAGGGTTAAATCAAATTTAGATGTTGAATTCTCTACTTCCATTGAACTGAGAGTCAACCCAGGTAACTGTTGAGTAGGTATTGTAGTGTTTTGGAGAACAAACATTACCTGAGCAATTGGACTGTAGCTAGGATCGCGCTCCGGCTGAAGCTCTTCAACCAACTTATCGAATGGTAAATCTTGATGGTCATATGCTTCTAAAGCCACCTCCCGCACCTGAGTCAGCAAGCTTCGGAAACTGGGATTGTCGGAGAAGTCAGTACGCAGAGCTAGTGTGTTGACGAAGAAGCCAATCAGTTTCTCAATCTCTGACTGATTACGACCAGCAATAGGAGAACTGACAACCATGTTTTCCTGACCTGAGTAGCGAAAGAGGAGGACTTTGAAGGCTGCTAGCAAGGTCATGAAAAGGGTAACACCTTCTTGCTGCGATAGGGTTTTGATTGCCTCTGTTAACTTTGGCGAAATTTCGAGGGGGTGTCTGCTACCGGAGTAGGTCTGGACGGGTGGACGTGGTCGGTCAGTAGGGAGTTCCAAGAGGGATGGTATCCCTGCTAACTTTTGTTTCCAATAATTAAGTTGAGACTTAAACTCCTCACTTTGCAGCCACTGCTGCTGCCATTGGGCAAAGTCAGCATATTGGAGCGGGAGTTCAGGCAGTGGTGAGGGCTTTCCATGACAAAAGGCTTGGTAGAGTGCTGCTAATTCCTGCTTGAACACGCCCCTGGACCAGCCATCAGAGATAATGTGGTGCATATTCACCACAAGCAAGTATTTCTCTGTCGCTAGACGCAGAAGTTCGAGACGTAACAAAGGCCCCTGAGCCAAGTCAAAAGGTCGCTGAGCTTCCTCAGTCGCCCGTCGCCAGGCCTCAGCCTCTCGCTCAGTTTCAGGTATGTCAAGAAGGTCTACGATGGGTAGGGTCAAGTTCCCATCTGTAGCGATGACTTGAATTGGCTGACCATTGATAGTGGCAAAAGTAGTCCGCAGTGTCTCATGGCGTTGCACAATTTCCCTCAGACTTTGCTTGAGTGCAGTTACATTGAGCTGACCTTGGAAGCGATAGGCATAGGGTATGTTGTAGGCTGAGCTGAATGGCTCCAATTGGTCGAGAAACCACAAGCGCTGCTGAGCAGAGGAGAGGGGGAGGTGATTATCCCGTGGGACAGGTTGTAGGGGTAAGGAACTAGAAGCATTGTTAAGATTAGCATGGAGCATCTTAATACGCTCAGCTAGTTCGGTCACGGTAGGTAGTTCAAACAGACTTCGTAGGGGTAGTTCCACCTGCAAGGCTTCGCGCAATCGAGAAACTACTTGGGTGACCGACAGAGAGTGTCCTCCTAGTTCAAAGAAGTTGTCTTTCACGCCAATCGGCTGGATGCCTAAGACCTCTTCCCAGATTTTTGTTAGTTGCAGTTCCAACTCGTTTTGAGGAGCAACATAGTTTGCTTGGTTAGATTCCGTTAAGCTAACGCCCAATTTCTCCGCTAGACCAATCCGCTGCAACTTACCAGTTGGTCCCTTAGGAATCTTGTCCAAAAAGACAATCCGGCGAGGAACCTTGAAATCTGCAAGAAATTCAGCAACAAAGGTCTGTATTACCGATTCACTTACACTCTCTCCCTCTCGCAAAACTACAGCAGCAGCTACTTCCTCTCCTAACTGGGGATGAGGCATGGCAAAAGCCAGAGATTGGGCAATGGCAGGGTGTTCGAGCAAAACTTCATCAATTTCACGAGGCGCAATTTTCTCGCCCCCCCGATTAATTAGTTCCTTGATGCGTCCTTTGATAAACAAATAGCCGACTTCATCGAGTAGTCCCTGGTCCCCGGTACGGAACCAACCGTGGGTAAAGGCTTTGGCGTTGGCTTCTGGATTACTGACATAACCCTGAGTTACATTCTCGCCTTGGATAACGATCTCGCCTACTTGCCCTGTTGGCAAAAAGTTTCCAGCATCATCCATAATGGCAACCTTTGGCCCTGCCGCAATGCCAACTGACCCAGGTTTACGTATTTGGGGCGGTAAGGGATTGCTAGCCATCTGGTGAGATGCCTCTGTCATGCCATAGGATTCAATTACAGGTACATTGAAAATTTCCTCTAGTTCACTCATAACCTTGGGAGGCAGGGAAGCTGAGGAGGAGCGGATCAGACGCAGATTATGCTTCTCAATAACGGTCTGATTGGCTTTAGCACCAGCCAAAATTGTCTGGTGAATGGTGGGTACAGCTGAATACCAGGTTGGGGAAAATTCTTGTAACCAATCAAAGAAATTGGCGGTCTGAAAGCCTGGTGTACAGACTACGCTTCCTCCAACACTAATAGACGACAACAATACTCCCATCAGCCCATGAATGTGAAACAGAGGCATCACATTGAGACAACGATCCTCTGCGGTCAATGCCAGCGCTTTAACAATATTTTGGGCAGAAGTGCAAAGGTTACGGTGAGTTAGAGGAACCATTTTGGGGCGGGAGGTCGTACCAGAGGTATGAAGAATCAAGGCAATATCCCCTGACTCAGCCCAAACACTTGATGTGACGGCATCTGGCTCTATATCTAGACCGTCAAAGGCGAACAGACCAGCCGCTGCATCGAGTTGAGGACATAATTCGAGAATGGGAATCCCTTTGGCACGCGCCACAACTCTAGCTGGCTCAGCGATGCCTGGTTGGACAATTAGGGCTTTGGCATCTAAGTCAGATAAGTAAAAGTCAAACTCTCGCTCTCGGTAGTTGGAATTAAGAGGGGCACAGGTAACACAAGATGTGATGGCCAAAAAAGTAACAGCCATTTCTGGACCATTTGCTAAGGCGACAGCTACTCGATCTCCTCGTTTGAGACCGAGATAATTAAGTTGAGCTACCACCAACTGGCAATGATGAAGAAGATTATTGTAGGAAAGTGCAGATCGATACGGTGCTGCAATTGCGATATTATCACCAAAGCCTTGCTGAGTACGGGTGCTTAAAAGGTTATAAATCGTTGGTTTTATCATTACTTCTCTGTTCTTGAACAAGGCTAGACTGAGAGGTTTTCTAGAACCTTTGATACCGTTTTAATAAGTTGGCTTGTAAGTGAGCATTACAATCGGCCAAACTCACTTTGCCCACATCCAAATATCCATCGCCCTCTTTCAAGGCAAGAAGTGCATCATTAAGTGCTGCTTGGGCAGCAAATAAGCAGGGAGTACTGTAGTTGACCAGGGAAACTCCAAGCTTCGCTAGTTCAGTCAAACTGATCTTAGGTGACTTTCCGCCCGCAATTTGGTTAAAGGCGAGAGGAACTCTAATCTGCTCGCTAAGCAATTCTAGCGTTTTCAGGTCTGAAATACCGTCAGCCAAAACAGCATCTGCTCCAACTCGCTCAAAGGCTTTAGCTCGTTCAATAATCTCATCTATGTCAGTTACATCTGTCCTAGCAATGACGAATAATGATTGTCTTGCAGCTAATACTTTTTCTAGTTTGACCAGAAAATCTTCTAGCGGAAGAATTTGTTTTCCATCTAAATGCCCGCACTTTCGAGGTCTTTTTTGATCTTCTATAATGACTCCGGAGGCTCCAACCTTCTCTAAGAGTGCAACAACATGACAGGCAATTTCTGGATCTCCATAACCATCATCAATATCTACCAAGATGTGATGAGCTGGCAATATTGTTCTAACCCGTTGAACGAAGTCGATGACATCTGACCAAGTATTAAATCCTACATCGGGCAAACCATAGTAACTGGCGGCAAAACCAAATCCACTAATAAAAATTCCGTCATAATATTTGGCAGCAATAGAAGCAGAAAAGACATCATAAACACCAGCAAAAGGAAGAATTTTCTCTCCTTGAATTGATTGCGTGATTTTCTCTCCAAAGTTTATGGAATTACTATCTAAGTCAGTCATGCCTTTTTTTCTGATTGTTGATGAATCTCTTCAATTATTTGTTATCTATTACTTGAGACTGGTGAGCGATGCCCACCCTACCAAATTTCAAGACGAAGCTTTATCTATGCAAACCCTCATCTGTTCAGCAATGGCTCGTGATTTGACGATGTCTGCATGGTAGCCCGGCATATCGTAGATCTCTAAGCCTCCAACAGCTATCTTGCCCCAGCCAAATTGAGGGTCCTGATAAAATCCTGGAAGTCGCTCTTTGGCTCGGAAGGCAGTTATACGACCAGAATAGGGCTTAAATTTGTAGTTCAATCGAGCTTTGAGCTGATTTTCTTTAAGCTTTTCAACAACATCGGCAAAGGAACCTCCCTGCCCAAGTACTTCGAGTACTTCTGCCCCGTAAGCCAACTGGGAACGTTTTATAATCCGCATGTGGAAATTGTGTACCCAGCGCTCTAGGTTGTTCGTCTCACCGTGAAAGTACTCGTCGCCCTCAGTTATTTTTCCTCCAACTTTGGGTAGCTCAGTTGTAAACTCACTGTTAGGTTCACTGTTCGTACTTTTAGCAAAATTTGCTATCTCTGCCATAAGCTGAGTCAGTAGCTTCTGAAATCCAAATTGCATGTGCTTATCCACGAAACGAGGTAGGGTGTAACGTAGTACGTAACTCAGCACAGAGAAAAGTCTGGGGATTGGAGGCAACACTTTAGCATAATTTTCCGGACCATGAGTATCAAACATGGCCAGTAGAGCTACCTTTTGACCTTGGGCTTGCAGTTGGTGAGCCATCTCTAAACCTATGTTTCCTCCAGCAGATACACCTGCTAGAAAATAAGGACCTTCGGGTTGGACAGTCCGCATGTGTTTAATATAGTCTGCTGCCATATCTTCATACCGCCCGTGGAGAATCGTGTTTCCATCCAGTCCTTGGGCTTGTAGTCCATAAACGGGGTAGTCTGGCCCCAAGTAATTTGCCAAATCATGATAGATAAGTACATTGAAGCCACCACCATGAATACAGAACAGAGGTGGCTTGGAACCGCTAGCTCGAATTGGCACCAGGGACGACCAAGCCGATAACCAACTTTTATTACGAATAGTACTGGCCAATTGTTCAATGGTTGGTGCTTGGAAAAGGGTAACTAGAGGTAGATTTTTACCAAATAACTCCTCAATTTTTGCGAACAGGCGCACTGCTAGCAAGGAGTGTCCCCCTAGCTCAAAGAAGTTGTCTTGTCTACCAATGGGTTGGATACCCAAAACTTTCTCCCAGATTTTGGTCAGTTGGCGTTCCAATTCATCTTGGGGAGCAACAAAGGTTTCTTCTAGCTCATTTCTGTTTAGGGCTGGTGCAGGTAAGGCACGGTAGTCTACTTTACCGTTGGGTGTCAGTGGTAGCATATCCAAGACCACAAAGGCTGAAGGCACCATATAATTAGGTAGCTTTTCTTCGAGGAAGTGGCGCAGTTCTTTAGTAGTAGGTGCCTGCTCATGGACAGCTACAACATAAGCTACAAGTCGCTTGTCACCAGGTTGGTCTTCTCTGGCAATAACCACTGTCTCCCTCACATCGGGGTGCCGAGTTAGAACAGTTTGTATTTCCCCTAGTTCGATGCGGAAGCCACGAATCTTTACTTGATTATCAACGCGACCTAGAAACTCAATGTTACCATCAGGCAGATAGCGGGCTAAGTCCCCAGTCTTGTAAAGTCGATCATTGGCGATTTGGGTAAATGGATTAATGATAAATCGTTCTTTGGTCAGTTGCTCATTACCGACGTACCCTTTGCTTAGGTAAGGAGTGCGAACATGGATTTCTCCTAGTTCTCCAATTCCCGCCAATTGCTGGTTGGTATTGAGGAGCAGTAATTGAACATCTGCAATTCCTTGACCTAGGGCAATCTTCTCTTTTAAGAGAGTTATCTGACTATCCTGAACTGAGCTGGTGAATTTGGGAACAATGAAATAACCCATTACCTGAGGAGTTTCGGTTGCTCCGTAGCAGTTCACGCAAGTAACTTTTTTAGATAACTTGCTGATATTGGTTACATCTTGCCTCGTTAAAACATCACCACCGAAAAAGGCATAACGTAGAGAACTTGTCTCATTAGTAGCATTGGCAGTTACTGGTATAGTTTCGGTCAGCAGTCGTCCCATGGCTGGTGTCAGATGAGCAATACTAATTTGCTGTTCTTGCATCCACTTGACTAGTTGACCAGCCCTTTCTATGTCTTTTTGGTCGGGAATACAGAGAGTAGCGCCTAACCAAAGCGGCGTAAAGATATCTCGGAGTAAGGGGTCATGGGAAAGACCTGAAAGCATGCTGAAGCGGTCTGACTGATTAAGACCAAACTTCTGAGAGTGCCAGCTGAGAAAATGGGACAGTGGTCGGTGGGTGCCGAGAATTCCCTTAGGCACACCAGTTGAGCCAGAGGTAAAGGTCACATATAGCAAATTATCTGGGTCAACCACTACTTCTGGATCTTCAGTCGAATAATCAACCAAGAAGTTTTGCTGGCAAGCAGGGGAATTTTGGGGAAGGCGAAGGCGACAGCAACAGGATAAATTGTCAACAAACTTTTCTAGAGAGGTAGGCAGTTCTCCTGCTGCTTCAAGTTGTAGCCAGCCACGAGGCTGGGCAAGATCCAGGCAGTCAGTCAGACGAGAAACTGGATAAGCAGGATCGATAATGACAAAGGCGGCACCAGCTTTAGCAACGCCTAGAATAGTCCAGACCAGCGAAGCACTGCGGTGACCATAAATGGCAACAATGTCTTGGCTACTGATGCCATGGGCCAACAAATAGTGGGCGAGTTGATTGCTACGAGCATCAAGTTGAGCATAACTCCAAGATTCGTGGGCATCTACCACCGCCACCTTATCTGGAATTCTTTGAGCCTGCTGAGTAAAGCGGGTATGGACAGCCCCTTCCCATTGACAATCAATTATCTGGGTAGGATTAGGCAAAATTACTTTTGCCTTGGTAGTTACTAGAGAAAACTCAGTAATTCTTGCTTCTGGGTCTTCAACAATCTGCATGAGCAAATGCTGGAATTGAGCCAGCATCTCCGCCATCCGCTCCGTTTCAAAAAGATCTGCCTTGTAAACTAATTTGAGTTGGATTCCCTCCTTTTGCTCTTGGACATAGAGGGTTAAATCGAACTTGGAGCGTTCTTCAATGATTGATACAGCCTCTACTTTCAGCTCGGGTAGCTCGAGTTTCTTGTCTTCCAAGTTGAGCATATTAAACCACACCTGAAAGATGGGGTTGCGACTTAAGTCTCGCTCAGGCTGTAGTTCTTCTACTAGCTTCTCGAATGGTACGTCTTGGTTGGCATAGGCTCCTAGAGTCACCTCCCGGACTCGACCTAGCAATTCCCGGAAACTTATGTTTCCCGAAAGGTTAGTGCGCAGTACTAAAGTGCTGATGAAGAATCCAATCAGCCCTTCAAGTTCAGCTCGGTTGCGGCCAGCTATGGGCGAACCGACAAGGATGTCTTCTTGCCCTGTATAACGGTATAGCAACACCTTGAACGTTGCCAGCAGCGTCATAGCCAAAGTAACTCTCTCCTGACGACTCAGCGCTTTGAGAGCTTCACTCAGGTTCTTAGGTAGCAACAAAGATTGCTGCTCACCCCGGTCAGTTGGAACTGGTGGTCGTGGACGGTCAGTGGGTAACTCTAGCACGGGGAGACTACCCCCTAGTTGCTGCTTCCAGTAATCAAGTTGAGACTCGAACTCCTCACTTTGCAGCCACTGCTGCTGCCATTGGGCAAAGTCAGCATATTGGATCGGCAGTTCAGGGAGTGGCGAGGGCTTTCCCTGGCAAAAAGCTTGGTAGAGTGCTGCTAGTTCTTGCTCGAATACGCCGATAGACCAGCCATCAGAGATAATGTGGTGCATGTTCACCACAAGTAGGTGTTCCTCTGTGGCTATACGTAGAAGTTCAAGTCTTAACAGTGGTCCGTGAGCTAGGTCAAAAGGTCGCTGAGCTTGCTCTGTGGCTCGTCGCCATTCCTCAGCCTCTCGCTCGTTTTCAGGTAGATCAAGAAGGTCTACTACTGGTCTGGTCAAGTTCAAATCTGTAGCGATGACTTGAATTGGCTGACCATTGATAGTTGCGAAAGTGGTTCGCAGTACCTCATGGCGTTGCACAATTTCCCTGAGACTTTGCTCAAGTGCGATTACATTGAGCTGACCTTTGAAGCGATAGGCATAGGGCATATTGTATGCTGAACTGCTAGGCTCCAATTGGTCGAGAAACCACAAGCGCTGCTGAGCAGAGGAGAGGGCAAGGTCTTGAGTTCGTGGGAAAGTTTGTAGGGGTAAGGAAGTAGAACTATTAGTACGATTAGCATTGCGCAAAAACTCCAGAATTTCAGCTTTGCGATCTGCTAGCTCGGTACGCAAGGACGGTATTAACTTCCCCTCAGGAGCACTATAACGTAGTCGATCACCATCAGACCAAAGTTGTATGTCCAGAGTACGAAGGTAAGTTAAAAAGTCTTCAACGGTCTTCATAGTTCTCCTTCTTCTCGGTTGATTGTTGTGACAGCATTAGAAGCCTGCCAGTCTCGCGTTGCCCAACGGAAAGTCTCAATTCGCTCAGCTAGTTTGGCTAAGGTAGGTGATTCAAACAGACCACGCAAAGGTAGTTCTACTTGGAAGGCTTCGCGCAATCGAGAAATAACTTGGATAGCCAATAAAGAGTGCCCCCCCAACTCAAAAAAGTTATCGTGAATGCTTATTTGTTCTACTCCCAAGATTTCAGCCCACATGGCAGCTAAACTTTCCTGGGTAGGGGTCTGAGGAGCGACAAAGTCTTCTTGCAGCTCACTCCTGTTTCGATCTGGTGCAGGTAAGGCGCGGCGGTCTACTTTGCCATTGGGGGTCGTCGGCATGGCATCCAACATCATAAATAGAGAAGGTACCATGTAATCAGGCAAACGCTCCTGCAAAAAGCGACGCAGTTCGCTGGTGGTTAGTTCTTGCTCCTGATGAGTGACCAGATAGGCAACTAATTGCTTTCGGTTAGGCACGTCCTCTTGAACTACTACTACTGCCTGTTGCACTGCTGGCTGTTGTTCTAGGACTGCCTCAATTTCTCCGAGTTCGATGCGGAAGCCACGGATTTTTACCTGGTTGTCAATGCGACCAATGAACTCAATGTTGCCATCTGGTAAGTAACGGACTAGATCACCAGTCTTGTACAGTCGTGCTCTTGGCTGGTTATTAAAGGGGTTGGCTATAAACTTCTGCTCCGTCAGGTCTGGACGGTTGAGATAGCCCCTCGCTAAACCAGCTCCGCCGATGTGTAGTTCCCCAGGCACACCTATCGGTACTGGTTGCAACTGCCGATCTAAAATATAGATTTTGGCATTAACAATTGGGCGACCAATGGGAATTTCTGGCAGAGTTCGGTCATTTTCAGGGTTGGCTGCTGGCTCATAGACAGTTGCTGTCACTGTGGTTTCTGTCGGACCGTAGGTGTTGAGCCAGCGACAGCAATCTCCGGCAATTTGTGACCAGGCAGTATAGGCAGAGCGGGAGGCTTTTTCTCCGCCAACCACGACTAGACGCACCGTCTCTAGTAAAGCTTGTTTGTCGGGGGACATCCCATTGACTATCTCATGCCAAAAGGCAGTAGGCAGGTCGAGAATTGTCACTTGCTCTTGATTGACAAATCGCAGGAAATCTAAAGTTGATGAAAGCATATCTTCTGAGCGCAGAACAAGCGCGGCACCACTGAGCCAAGTGGGAAAGATTTCTTCGACAGCGATATCAAAACTGATGGAAGCGAATTGCAAGACGCGATCGCGCTCTTCAAGTTCAAACTCCTTGACAATTGCCAAATTGTGATTGACCATTCCCTGATGAGTAATCATTACCCCTTTGGGCTTGCCTGTAGAGCCGGAGGTGTAAATAAGGTAGGCGAGATTCTCCGGTGTTGTCTGGTTTAGAAGATTGGACTGGCTATGTTGAGCGATCGCTTGCCAATCGTGATCAAGGCAAATCACCTTGGCGTTGTGGGGTGGGAGAAACTCTACCAGCCTCTGCTGAGTTAAAACAATTGGGGCTTGGGAGTCTTCGAGCATAAAGGCCAAGCGTTCGCTGGGATAATTAGGGTCTAGAGGTAGATAAGCTCCACCAGCTTTGAGAATAGCTAGGAAGCCCACAGCCATTTCCAGGGAGCGCTCTAGACAAATTCCCACTACCACATCTGGTTTGACTCCCAGGGAGCGTAGATAGTGGGCCAGTTGATTGGCTCGACTATTGAGTTCTTCGTAACTTAGCTCCTGACCTTGATGTACCACCGCCGTTGCTTTTGGGGTGCGCTCCACCTGAGCTTCAAACAATTGCTGGTAGCACAAATCATCAGGGTAATCAGCTGTAGTCTGATTCCACTCCACCAACAGTTGATGTTGCTCGACCGCGCTCAGCAGTGGCAACTTAGAAATTCGCTGCTCTGGATTGGCGACAATCCCTTCAAGTAAAGTCTGAAAATGACCTGCTATTCTAGTAATCGTCGTTTGGTCAAACAAGTCAGTATTGTAAACAAAAACTCCCCCTAGTCCCTGCTCAGTCTCTGTAAGATCTAGAACCAAGTCAAATATGGCTGTGTTCTGTTCGCTTTTAAGAGGCGTTAGAGTCAAACCAGACAGTTCCGGTGTTACCGCCGGAGTATTCTGTAAGACAAACATGACCTGAAACCAGGGAGAGTAACCAGGGTTGCGTTCTGGTTGCAAGACTTCTGTCAACTTTTCAAAAGGCACGTTCTGGTGAGCATAGGCATCAAGGGCTACTCTTCTTACTCTTGCCAACAGCTCTTGGAAACTGGGATTCCCCTCAAGGTTAGTACGCAACACTAGGGTATTGAGCAAGAAGCCAATTAGTGATTTTGTTTCACTGTACTTCCGGTTAGCGATCGGAGAGCCAACTAAAACATCCTCTTGACCACTATAGCGGTAGAGTAAAGTAGCAAAAGCTGCCAGGACAGTCATAAATAAAGTTGTCCCTGACTGCTGACTCAGGTTATTTAACTTCTGAGTCAGGTCGGCAGTGAGCTGAATTTTCTCTACACTTCCTCGGGAAGTCTGAATTGGGGGGCGCGGTCGGTCGGTGGGAAGTTCTAGTAGTGGTGGAGTCCCCGCCAACTGATGCCTCCAGTAGTTGAGTTCCTTTTCTAGTACTTCTCCTTGCAGCCACTGATGCTGCCAGACAGAAAAGTCGGCATATTGTATGGGCAGTTCTGGCAAGGGGGAAGGCTTGCTAGCGCAGAAAGTTGCGTAGAGGGTAGCCAGCTCTTGGAAGAAGACACCCATTGACCAACCGTCGGAAATAATGTGGTGCATCGTCAGCAGGAAGACATGGGAATGTTTTTCCAGCCGCAGCAGAGCAACACGTAACAATGGCCCCTTAGTTAGGTCAAAAGGTCGCTGAGCCTCTTCGTTTACCAATTGCTGCACTCGGGCAGATTGCTCCTCTTCTGGCAAAGACTGCAAATCCACTACAGGCAGAGTTATGGAGGTGGGATGGGAAATTACCTGTACAACCGAGCCATTCACCGTCTTAAAAGTGGTGCGCAGGGTTTCATGACGCCGCACAATTTCCCCTAAACTATGCTCAAGTGCAGTTATATTGAGCTGACCCTTTAAGCGATAGGCATAGGCTAGGTTGTATGCTGAGCTGCTAGGCTCCATTTGGTAAATAAACCACAGTGGCAGCTGAGCCGGAGAAAGGGGGAGATCTTGATCCCGTGGGACAGGTTGTATGGGCAAATGAGTAGAATCAGCGGCAGCGTTAGTATTGCGCAGAAATACCAGAATTTCCGCTTTGCGCTCAGCCAACTCCGCTTGTAAAGTTTTTGTCAGAGCACCTTTAGGAGCACTGCAACGCAGTCGTTCACCATCTACAGAGAGCTTGACTTCTAGGCTACGAAGGTAAGACAAAAACTCAAGGGTATTCATATCAAGTGTATTCATAACTCAATTTCCTCCATTTCGACGACGACTGAACTCCTTGCAAACTGTAAGTCTTGTACTGTCCAACGAAGAGTCTCTATGCACTCGGCTAGTTCAGCTACGGTAGGTAATTCAAAGAAGCTGTGCAGAGGGATTTCTACTTGGAAAGCTTTGCACAATCTAGAAACGACTTGGGTTGCTAGCAGTGAGTGTCCTCCTAGTTCAAAGAAGTTGTCTCTCACGCCAATTGGTTGGATGCCTAACACTTCTTCCCAGATTTTTGCTAGTTGCAGTTCCACTTCGTTCCGAGGAGCGACAAAGTTTTCTTCCAACTCTCTCTTGGTTTGACTAGGCGCTGGCAAAGTGCGACGAGCTATTTTGCCACTAGGCGTTAGAGGTAAGGCATCTAGAATTACATAAGCGGAGGGTACCATGTAGTTAGGCAGCCTCTCCCTCAGGAAATGACGCAATTCTTTCGTTGTGGTAACTTGCTCCTGATTAGGGACAACATAAGCTACTAAACGCCTGTTGCCAGGATTGTCTTCTCGGGCAATGACCACATTCTTCTGGACAGCTGGACACTGTGCCAGAACGGTTTCGACTTCCCCAAGTTCGATGCGGAAACCACGAATCTTTACTTGATTGTCAATGCGACCAATGTACTCGATGTTTCCATCTGGCAGGTAGCGAGCCAAGTCTCCAGTTTTGTAAAGTCGTGCCTCCGGATCATCGTTGAATGGATCGGGGATAAATCTCTCCTTCGTCAAGTCTGGGCGGTTGATATAGCCTCGGGCCAAGCAAATGCCACCGATATACAACTCTCCAGGAACGCCGATAGGAACTGGCTGTAAGTTTTGATCCAGTAGATAAATCTGGGTATTGTCAATAGGACGACCAATAGGAGGAAGTGCGGGCCAACTACTCGCGGAACCTGTTAGGTCAAAAGCAGTGACAACGTGGCTCTCAGATGGACCATACTGATTGTGCAAGGTACAATCTTTTAGCTTTCCGAACAAGTTGATAATCAATGGGGAAATCTGCAACTGCTCACCAGCAGTGATGATTTCGCGCAAACTTGTGGGTACTAGTTTGGCCGTAACCGCTCCTTCAGCTAATTGCTGTAAGGCAACGAAGGGCAGAAAAAGTCTTTCGATTTTAGCTTCTGTGAGCAAGTGCAACAAAGCTAGTGGATCTCGTCGGACTTCCTCAGAAAGTAAGATTAGTGTGCCGCCCGAACAGCAAGTAGAGAAGATTTCTTGAAAGGAAACATCAAAGCTTATCGGTGCAAACTGTACAGTTCTGCCTCCACTAGAAATCGTCGAGTTGTCAAGTTGCCACAAAAGTAGATTGACAAGGGGAAGCTGTTTCATTGCTACCCCCTTGGGCTTTCCTGTAGACCCTGAAGTGTAAATCACATAGGCCAGGTTCCCGGTCTTAACATCACTGGCAAGATTCTCTTCACTCTGCTGAGCGATAACGTCCCAATCTGTGTCTAAGCAAAGCACATGTGCTTTGTGTTCAGGTAGTCCATCTACTAACTGCTTCTGAGTCAGCAGCACTGGCACCTGGGAATCTTGTAGCATGTAGGTCAAACGCTCTGGGGGATAGGCTGGATCTAACGGGACATAAGCTCCGCTAGCTTTGAGGATGCCCAGTAGTCCCACCACCATTTCTAGGGAGCGCTCAACACAGATGCCCACTGAAACATCTGGCTTTACCCCCAGCGTTCTGAGGTGATGAGCCAGTTGGTTGGCACGACTATTAAGTTCTCTGTAGGTTAACTGCTGGTCTTCAAATACTACCGCCACAGCATCAGGCGATCGCTCTACTTGAGCTTCAAATAACTGATGGATGCATGTATCCTTTGGGTAATCTTTCCGGGTGTTGTTCCACTCCACCAGCAGTTGATGCCGCTCTGGTTCTGTTAACAGAGGCAACTCGGAGAGGCACTGATGGGGATTGTTCACTATGCCAACTAACAAAGTCTGGAGATGTCCCAGCATCCGAGTAATTGTTGCTTGCTCAAAGCGCTGACTGTCGTATTCAATTGTCAATAACAGCTCTGAGCCAATGGATACTTGGACTTTGAGGGGAAAGCTTGTCTGTTCTGCCAGTAGGAAATCTTGGTTCTCCCAGCTATCACCTTGGTCATTCTCAAGCACCAGAATACTTTCAAACAAAGGTGTATCGTGGGGGATATCACTCCATTCTTGCACTTTGACCAGGGGAGTATGCTCGTAGTCTTGCCAAGTAGTCCACCGAGTCTGGAGTTCCTTCAGCCAAGGTAAAAGTGGCCTCTCAGGGGAGACACTTACCCTTACTGGCAGAGGATTAATCAGGAACTCTGCTCCTGCTACAGCTGACCCATGACATGCCTTTGTCACTCCAAATAACACCTCTTCTTCGCTACTGTAGCGACTGAGGAGCAAAGCCCATACGCCCTGTAATAGGGTATTGAGGGTTAACTCATTGTCTTGAGCTAAAGATTGTAAGGCTAAGGTAACTGCTTCTGATAGTTGAATTTCTTGCCTTGCATAATCTGACTCGGTAGTCGTACCTACACCAGTAGACTTATCTACAACCAGAGGTGTGGGTGCTGTGAATCCTCTAAGTACTTGCTGCCAAAATTCTTCTGCTTTGGATAGTTTTTGTTCTTGTATAAGTGAAAGTTGGTATGGGGTATTCAAAACTCAACCTCCTATTGTTGTATTTTGTTTACATGATTGGCGTGAGCAGGAGTAAGTAATCCTACTGATTAAGGAAGATTAAATTGGCTTTTGCAGGTCTATGCCAGTAACATTGACCATTTCTCCACAGAATTTTGGCCAATGTGCTTCAAATGAAGCATGATTATGACAAAAATCTAGGCATCTTTTTCTGTATTCCTTTCGTTTTCCCATCATCCGCTTGACTGCATCTGGTATTTCAGTCGGCTCTTTTACCAGTACTCCTAATTGATGTTCTGTAACGAAAGTAAAAGATAATAAATTAGAAGCAATAACTGGAGAACCACAAGCTAGAGAACGCATTAACTTACCTGATGAAAAGCCAGCATATTCAATGTGTGGCCCTGTATTGCAGTAGAGAGCAAAGTTACCTTCACAGTAAGCAACTAAGGAGTTTAAATAGTCTTGGGATAAGGGTTGAGAACTCCAGAAAATGCGGTTTACTAACTCAAGATGAGAATACTGTTGACGGAATGTTTGAATTTCGTTCTGGGAACGACTATGTATTACTAAAACAGCTGGTTCAGGCCAGTGAGGGACAGTAGACATTAGTTCTGGCACCTGTGCCCAAGCACTGACCGAACCAGCGTAAAGAAAAGGAATAGAATGTTTCGGTAATCCTAGCTTGGTATGCCAATCAATTTGTTCGTTTAAAGAATGAACAGCTGCCACATTGGGTAAAGCTGCGTAGGGTTTGTTCGGGGGAATATCTAGCTCTTTGCACAAAAAGGGAAATTGTTGAGCATCGGGAACTACAAGCATGGCAGCTTGTTTTGCTGCAACTCGTTCCAGTTTTGCCCACAAAC
This sequence comes from Coleofasciculaceae cyanobacterium, assembly GCA_049683475.1. Lineage (GTDB taxonomy): Bacteria > Cyanobacteriota > Cyanobacteriia > Cyanobacteriales > Coleofasciculaceae > JBAUJE01. The sequence goes on from JBAUJE010000118.1 coordinate 30,924, forward strand.
TTGTACCCCAATTACTGGGAAACTCGTCAACTATCTGGATAAAAGGACACTGGCTAGCTTGCGCTATTACTGAACCAATAAAGGTTCCTTTCTGACCCAATCCAAAGACACAAAGATAGTTACTACTCTGTCCAAATCTAAATTTCAGCCAGCTATCGAGCGAGTTTTGCACAGGACTGTATCGCAGCTCTGTAAAATATCGAACGTTAACATTTTTGGGCAGCAAGCCTTCATAATTAGAAGCTGGCTTTCCTAATAAAGGCCGCTCCCACAAATAAAGGTCAATTTCCCAACCTATATTAGCTAGATTGATAACTGTATTGAGAGCAAAAGGCATAGTTTCTAGCCGTGCGCTCTTAGGTCCGTGAGGGTAATGCACAAAAGCAATCTTTTTTTTCATATATCCATTCGCCTAGCCTTTATTGCGGTAAAGCCAATCTTCAGTAACTGAGATGTTGTACCATTCTCAACAAGCCTATTTTGGGTAAGGTGGGAAAAAGCTATAGAGATTAAAAAGCTTATGCTATTGTTGATTAACCTTGCCCACCCTACAGTTACTCAGTAATAGGTTTAGTAGCTCATACCCTCATGCCATTATTTCTTTGAGAGTATGAGCTACCTGCAACCTTTGCTCATCTGTTAATGCCATGCCACTAGGAATATAGAAACCCCGACGAGCAATACGTTCAGCGACCGGGCAAGAAACACCCTCAAATAAACCCATTTTTTGAAAGACAGGTTGTTCATGCATGGGAAAGAAAAATGGCCGTGTGCCAATTTTGTGCTGACCTAAACGACGCATGGCTTCCTTGGCATCGAAGTGTACATCGTCGTTGAGGACAATTCCGTACACCCAATAGATATTGGCAGCGTAATCGGTTTTTGCTACTGGTAGTTGTAGTCCTGGAATATCGGAGAGCAATTCTGTGTAGTGCTGACCCATGCGACGTTTGCGAGTGACAAATTCGTCAAGGCGTTCTAGTTGAGCAAGACCCAGTGCTGCTTGCAGGTTAGTCATGCGAAAGTTCCAGCCCAGTTCTTCATGGACAAAGCGTTGCTGGGGTTGGAAGCACAAGTTACGTAGGGAACAACAGCGTCCGGCTAGATGCTCATCATTTGTGAGCAGCATGCCTCCTTCACCCGTAGTGATGTGTTTGTTGGGATAGAAACTGAAGGTGCTAATAGTGCCGAAACTCCCACAAGGACGACCATTATAGGTTTGGCCATGCATTTCGGCGGCATCTTCAATAATTTTTAGCCCATATTTGTCAGCCAAAGCGAGAACTGGTTCCATGTCTACAGGCAAGCCGTAGATATGAACAACCATTATGGCTTTGGTTCTAGATGTAATTTTCGCTTCAATTTGGCTGACATCCATATTCCAGGTGTCAGGATCACAATCCACTACAACTGGTACTGCACCAGCGCGGACAATTGCCGCCGCACAGGAAATGATTGTGAATGTAGGCAGAATAACCTCATCTCCTGACCCAATGTCTAAGGCTGCAACGGCAGCATCGAGAGCAACAGAACCATTGCTAACAGCAATGCCATATCTGCGTTCCATTTGGGCGGCAAACTGCTGTTCAAATTGTTTAACAAATGGTCCTTCTGACGAAATCCAACCAGTGTCAATGCACTCGTTCAGATATTTCTTTTCTTTACCGTCGAGAAGTGGTTCGTTGACTGGAATTGGGTTCATAGTTTACTCAACAATTTTGGCTTGTTCTGTGGTGATTCCGGTAAATCTTGTTTTGTCTTGCTCTCCCACGTAGGGACCTTGTTTAACTTCAATCATTTCAATTTCTTCTAGAACCTCAAAGCCATGACCACCAGTAACTAGGAGAATCACATCACCAGCTTCGAGAATGTGACTTTCTATGTATTGCTGTTGGTTGTTGTAGAAATCTACTCGTAATTTCCCTTTTTTAATGAAGAGAACTTCTTGGGTGTATTGCACCTCACGGGGAACAGGATTATGAATGTGAGGTTGAATTGCTTTTCCAACTGGGTGGTGCATATAAGCCAGCTGCTGGGACAATTCATTCGGGGTGAAGAAGTGAATTCCTGGCTGATTGAATTGGTTGGAAATAATCAGGGCAAGTAGCTGATTGTGATAGATGATATTTTTAATCATTAGATGAGTTTTAAGTTAGTTTGATTCAGCATTTTTTACTTATTACTTGTGCTAGCAAAAAAAAGTTTCAAGCTCTTTCCTACACTGCCACTTTAACTAGACACTTGTTTCTCTAAGACAACTTCTTGATAAGTACCAGATTTTGCAACTTTACCTTTCTCAAGTAAGTAAATGCGATCGCAATGCTCAATTGTAGAAAGACGGTGAGCAATGATAATCATAGTTTTTGTCCCACTCAAAGAGTTAATTGCTTCTGTAACCAGACTTTCGGTTTCATTATCCAAGGCAGCAGTAGCTTCATCGAGTATCAAAATTTCACATTCATGGTAGAGGGCTCGAGCAATTCCTACCCGTTGACGTTGACCCCCAGATAAGCGAACTCCCCTTTCTCCGACTACAGTTTTAAGACCTTCAGGAAGCTCATCTATCAACTCTGTTAGCTGAGCCGACTTAATTGCCGTTTCTAATCTTTGTAAATCAATTTGTTCATCAGGAACACCAAAGGCAATGTTCCGCTCAATAGTGTCATCTGTCAGAAAAATACTTTGAGGAATATAACCTAGCAAGTTCTGCCATGGACGTAAATTAGAACCTACAGGTATTCCATCAACTCTAATCTCCCCACTCTCAGGTACTAGAAGTCCCAAAATTACGTCAACTAATGTGGTTTTGCCTGCTCCCGATTTGCCGATTAACCCAATAGATTCGCCTTTGTTAATTACTAGTGAAATGTCTTTGAGGGAAAGTTCTGAGGCAGCAGGATAGCGATAGGTCACTTTATCGAGTACTACCTCATGCTGAAAAGACATAGTTTGCTTATGGTTAGAAGCATAACTAGATAAATCAGCCACATCTGTTACATCTAAGAGCTTTAACTCGGTGTTTTCTAATTCTTTGCAATCAAGATATAGACGATCAACAACATAACTATTGTTTTTAATGCCACTAAACGATTTCATTAAACCACTAGCAGCTGGCAATAAGCGAACTGAAGTCATGCCAAAAATACCCAAAGTAGCAGTTAAGTTTTCTGAACTTTGATTAGTCACCAAATAGGAGATTGTAAAACCGATGAGAAAAGTAATAAGCAGTGGTTCTAGTATGTAACGTGCTAGAAGTGAAAAGGCATTATAAGCTATCACAGTTACTTTGAATTTTTCAGATTGCTCAATTATTTGCTTTTCAAAGTAAGATTCACAACCAATAATTCTTGTCTCCTTAAATCCTCCCAATCCATGATTGATAATACGAATTATCTCGATGTTAGCTTCATGAGCTTCTTTACCCCACCGTGCCAACTTATCTTTAAACTGATATAAAAAAGAAGCTACGAGTAATAAAACTATCAAAATAAGAACTGTAGCTATGTAATTTGTCTTTAAAAGTAATATTGTTAGAGCAAATATAACGGTAATATTAGATATTAAAAATAGGCTTGGCATAATAATGCCGTTGGCAAATGTATTAGTTTCATTAACCACAGTTTGGATTGAAACTGCTGTGTTTCGAGTCAAGTGAAAGATATAGGGCACGATTAAATAGGCATGCATTAATCTTGCTCGTAAATCCGCTTGTTGACTAAAACCAAATTCAAATATATACCTCTGAATACTAAAACTGACAAATGACTTTAAGTATAAAATACAGATAATAAATAATCCAATTAATGAGATAAACTGAACTTCAGAAAGAAAGTTTACTTGCTCGTAAACCCAATTTAACTGATGATTTTGATAGATAATTTTTTGATTGGTCGCTACAGAAATAAATGGACCTACTAGTCCAATACCAAAAGCCTCTAGTAAAGAGGAAAATATGAACAAAAATAAAATTAAAATTAGTTGTTTTTTCTTTTCTCCAAGAATATATAAAACTCTGGAAATATAGTTAATCACTACGACAAGTACTCCTAATTTGAGAAATTTTGCCGAACTAATTTACAAAATTATCCGGATTGAGTAGATAGCTCTTGAAAAGCTAAGTAGACGAAACCGATAGCACCTGAACTGGAAAAGAACTACGAAGACTCTCAGGACAGAAAGAGCTAGACTTTGTGTCTAAGCTGACAATGTTATTAGTAAATTCAACTTAGTACAAACAGACTTCCTTACAGTGCTATGAACAAGCACTAGGTATAAATAATTAATCGGGCTTTTGCCTATACTGCTCCCTGATATCTCTGCAAAAATCAGGAGGCACCCTTCTCCTTGACCCCTAGACCGATAGACTAAGCATATACTAAATACTTTGTTTTGAGTTCAATGTCTTCAGTCATTCGGATTATTCTTTGTCAACTATATCTAGTAAATAGGCAAAGTGCAAAGACTTTTAAAAAAATTACGTTTGTTTTAGATCCTCTGAACTGGCTATAACTACCTCGACAATTGAGTTTTACTTGCTTTAATATGTATCTGCAAAGATTCTATAAAGAGCTGGAAGCTTGGTGATTAGGCAATAAAGATAATTCGACTAATAAAGTATAAAATTTGCTCTCAATAAAAAATATTGACAAATTTAATAGTTAAGTTATTTATTTGCCTAATTTTATTTATACAAAGTAATCATGTTGTTGTCTTTATGACACATTGCTAACTTTATAAGTGACAGCATAAGTGACAGCTGATGCTATTAAGAATATTAATATAATTGTTTGTTGACTAAATAGTTATGAACTATTTTGCTGTGTTAATGAAATTTGAGAGGTTTATCAAAACTTTACCTAAAATATCTTGGCTTCTATACATTTTGTCCATCTGAGAGTTAAACTATTTGCTAGCTTATCCACCAAGTTAGAAATTGACTTCAGGCAGAAAGAGAAGTTTGGATCGTGAAAGTCCAGAAATATGACAAAACTTAGAGTAGCTATGATTCATAGGTTTTAACGAATTCTAAGTTTGTAGCGCCACTTTTAGTACCAGCAGAAATTACAACTTAACTCAGGGGAAAGTTTGCTAGCTGACAACCACTTGCTCAGCCAACATATTGCCAAAGTCAAACAGCATTTACTGTCATAGTAACTTGCGGTTTAAACCGCAATGTCTAGATAAGAAGCAGGTCATAGGGAGTGGAGATGAATAATTACCAGTTCTATTTCTGAGTGAAACTCCTGATCCGTAAACTAATTTATTCAAGGAAGATTAAGAAACAATGCAACGCAAAAGAGCATTAATTACCGGCATTACAGGTCAAGACGGCTCCTATTTAAGTGAGTTGTTGTTAGAAAAAGACTACGAAGTTCATGGCATTATCCGCCGCACCTCTACCTTCAACACTGACCGCATTGACCATATTTACGAAGATCCCCATAAAGCCGATGCTCAATTATTCTTGCACTACGGAGATTTGACTGACGGTGTAACCTTACGCCGCATCCTAGAAGAAGTCCGCCCCAAGGAAATTTACAACCTAGGTGCTCAGTCCCATGTGCGCGTCAGTTTTGACTCCCCAGAATATACCGTTGACTCGGTAGCAATGGGAACGTTGCGTTTGTTGGAGGCGATTCGAGATTATTGCCATCGCACAGGTATTGACGTGCGTTACTATCAAGCTGGCTCTTCCGAGATGTTTGGTAAAGTCCTGGAAGTTCCTCAAAAAGAAACCACTCCCTTCTATCCCCGTTCTCCCTACTCTTGTGCTAAGGTTTACGCCCACTGGCAAACCATTAATTATCGGGAGTCCTACAATTTATTCGCTTGTAATGGCATTCTCTTTAACCATGAATCGCCCCGTCGTGGTGAAACCTTTGTCACCCGCAAGATTACCCGCGCCCTAGCTCGCATCGTCGCTGGCCAGCAGAAGAAACTCTTCTTGGGCAATCTCGATGCTAAGCGCGACTGGGGCTACGCGAAAGACTATGTCCAGGCGATGTGGCTGATGCTACAGCAAGCAGAAGCTGACGACTATGTCGTGGCCACAGGCGAAACTCACTCGATCAAAGAATTTTTGGATATTGCCTTTAAATACGTCAACCTTGATTGGCATGATTATGTGGAGTTTGATCCACGATATCTGCGACCAACAGAAGTGGACTTACTAATTGGAGATCCTAGCAAAGCTAAGCAGAAGTTAGGTTGGCAACCCTCAGTAACCTTTGAGGAGTTAGTCCATTTAATGGTGGATGCTGATTTGCAAGTCTTGGGGCTCAATTCACCCTCTAGCGACGGTTCAAAAGCCTCAGAAGATAATGCTTATATCCGTCAAAGCGTTAGCAGCATAGTAGATTAGCGCCCAGCGGATTGCAGCAATTTTTAATAGAGTCTTTGTGGGGGAGCTCAATCCCCCTTTAAATTCACCGTTGCCTGTTCCCTGTTCCCTGTTCCCGCGCACTTTGTGCGCTTCAATTATTTCGTTTGATATTTTTGAGAAAATTTGAGACAGGCGCTGATTTAGCCATTTTGCCAGTTATCCCTAAACCAGACTTCTGCTCACCAGAACCTTCTCGATAATAGTAATAATAATCAGATGTCTTAGATATTTCTTCCTTTGCGCCGTTAGCTACTACCCCTAAAACAGGAGTACCAGACACATTTAACTCATCAAATAACTGTTCAAGCTGAAAACGTTTGATTGTACCCAAACCAGCTACTAAAATTAATCCATTGGTATGAGCTGCTAATAAAGATGCATCGACAAATCCTAACAAAGGTGGTGCATCGTAAATTACTAAGTCAAAACTTTCTTGCAGTTTATGCATCAAATCCCGCATTTTCTGAGATGCCAAAAGCCGAATTGAGTCAGGTGGAGTTTGACCTGCTGTTAAAACAAATAAATTCTCCTCTACCGTAGACTGCTGAATCACCCTCTCTACTTCTATATCCGTGGCAATTACTTCAGCTAATCCGCAAACATTCATCACCCCTGTGCGCCGGTGGACACGGGGACGACGCAAATCGGTATCCACAATTAATACCCGTTGACCCATAACTGCTGCTGCTTGAGCGATATGAGAAGAAATCGTAGATTTCCCTTCAGCAGGAACAGATGAGGTAACCACAAAAGAACAAATAAGTTGATCGGAACCAAGGAGACGAATATTGGTAGATAAAAAGCGGAAAGCTTCCAGAAAAGAAGAGGACGTGTAGCTTTGAGTTAGACTACTATCCTCTTGGAGCAATTGCTGAGAAGCTTGGGGCAGTAAAGTGGCTGGATTTATGGCGGGAGCAAACTCCCCAAGCTCTTTCTCATAAGGAATTACCCCTAGTAATGGTAACTTAGTCAGTTCCTTAAGTTGTTTGGAATTGTGCAGAACATTCCTCATTTGGTCTACTACTAAAGCCGCTCCCACACCTAAGAGTAAACCAACGATTGTACCCAACATTAAATTTTTCGTAGTGCTGGCTGAAGAGGCTTCAGGTTCACCAGGGGGAGTAAGTAACTCCCAAGGTGTTTCTTTTTGCGCTAACTCAATTCGCAACCCTTCTCGCGTGGTTAAAAATTGATTTAGGTTATCCGTGGCAATTTGTAACTCCCGCTGAATGTCCGTGTACTCACGATTGACAACAGACAATTGCTGAATCTGCTTATTGAGGCTATCTATATTCTTATTTACAGCAGTTTTTCGTACTTCCAATTGCTGGATATTCTTGGTCATCTCTCGTTCAACTCGATCCCCTTCGCGGTTTAATAAAGAGAGTAAGTTTTGTCGTTCCTCCCGTAGCCGTGATATTTCTGGAGTTTCATCTAGAAAAATAGTTGATTTTTGAGCAATCTGAGTATCTATTTCCTGAATCCTAGACCGTAAACTTTGGTAGGATGAATTATCTTTTAACGCTAGAGCTGCTACTGAATCTGCCGGCTGCTGTGCTGACTCTTTTTGCAAATCAGTATAGAGAGATTGAATATCCCCTAGTTGCATTTGCAATTCCATGCGCTGTTGCTCAAAGTTATTAACCTGAGCAGATAGTTGTTGACCTGTTTGTTCTGGATCAAGCAAGTTATACCGCTGTCGAAGGGTTTGCAATTGCTCTTGCAAGCTTTCAACCCGTGTTCTTAGTGGCTCAAGCTGTTCATTAACAAACTCAATTCCACGGCGAACATCGACTTGACGTTCCTCTAAACTGTATTTTAAGTAAGCTTCAGATACTAACTCTAAAATATCCTGAACTAATTGCTGGTCTGGATGTTTGTAGCTAATTACTAAGATACTGGCATTTTGAGCTGCGGGATTTCTGACTTCGATACCCAGATTACTATTAACCTCGAAGTAACTAATATCTGGATGCTGAGTCTTAAGCTGTTCGACAATCGGATTAAGTACTCTCGGACTCCGCAAAACCTCTAGAGTCGTTTCGTCAATAGTCGCCACTCTCATGGTTCGACTACCTGCAGAACTATCAACAGAAGAGGTAACTTCAGCTTCTACCGTCTCTGGCTTAGCTAAAATCTCAAACGAGCTTTGATAAACTGGCGTATCAGTTACAGCTTTAAAAACAGCAGCAGAAGCAACAACCGCAGTTACACCAACAATTAAAAGCCCTTGGCGACGAAGAGAGCCTAAAACTTGACCTAGGTTGAGTCCACCTTCGTCATCTTCATTTAACTGAACAGCCTTATTTACTGGCAATGGTTGAGGATATTGTTCGGCTTTCATTTTAGTCCCGAAAGGATAGATGTGTTGAGCATGACGCGCTAGTATCAAACTACAACTCAATAACTAGTGAATAATCTCTAGTTTGAGAGCAATTATCTTCTGCCTCACCCTAGCCGCTAAAGCTACCACTGAAGAAAGCATCTAGACCTTCTGTCATAGTCAAAATTGATCCCATTCTGTTCAGTTTGCTTTGTACAGGCAAACTGAAGCTCAACCCAAAAAGAGCAAGGGGATTACTCAAAAACTCAGCAAAAAGCACCCCCAATAACTAAAACTTAAGTTAGTAATTGTTAACGTCTTTGGGTCAGACTGAGATGCACGTTATCTAACCTGATGTAAGACAAAAAGTAACAGAATGCCTATCGCTAGCTAATACCGCTCATTAGCAGTAAGTTTATCAAGTGTAGCAAGAGACTAACTATCCCCCAGTCTAACATCTGTAGAGAGGTTAAACCCACTCGCTGAGTTGATGCTGTTACCATCGCTTCGGCAACTTCCCTTAGGTAAGCGACCACTAGCCAAGATAGTCTTTTTTCAACTAGTGGGTCAATCAAGCCAGGTTATCAATCAATAATAGTGTAATAAATCCGACTAATAATTGAATTACAAAAATAGGTTAATACGATGCTTCTATTTTAAGATAACTTGAGTAAGTTAGTATTTATTGGCTGTCCAAATTTCCTTTAGTCAAATAAAAATATATAGTGAGAAAACATGTTTCTTTACTTTATATATTTTACTTTGCATAAAAATAAAATAAAATAAAATTGACAAGGTTTACCAAGAACTAAGCTGCATAAAAATAGTCTTTTTCTAGCAGGGCAAGTCTAATAGTTTAATCGTTATCAACTGATATATTTAAGTGATTTTTATAGTTGCTTAATCAAAATTTAGTTTATATGAAAATATTTCATTAAGTTTCAAAAAAAGATAGAAATTGCGGCCACAGATACTTGTCAGTCAGGTAAAATCATGCAATAATTAATATTGATCACTAATTAACAGACTTTTGTTGGTGCAACTACTGTTATTAGTTTTTATCTGAAAAATTTTGCCTAATCCTTAGTTTGTTTTGTGTTCTAATGAACTTTAGATAGTATTTGGGCTGTAAGCAAGAGATTTAAACAGTTTCTAGACACCATACTTTCTTTGCAAGTCTTGTTTAGTCCTCAACTATTCTCTTAGATTTATAGCCTAAGATGCAGATGAGATATATGGACTCGATTACCTTTCATTTTTTTAAATCGAGGTTATATCTGAGCGATTTAACTAAGCAGTTAATATCTTTGGTTTGAATCTAAGAAAACTAGTGAGTCTAAATTGCCAATTAGACTCACTCAAATAGTTCTCACAATTTTTGAGACAGCTTAACTTAAGAGGTTAGTTAGCTTATCTGGGTGCTTCATCCTCATTAAATGACTTAGCCAACAAGTAGATACCCTTTGTTAGAACTAGGTGCAGCAAATGCCAAATCAGCTTTCTCTTCCAACTTTAAAAGTTATTAATTCTTCCCTTACTGCTTTGACTTTTGATGAGCAGATACAGACAATTTTAAATTGGGCCAGTTGTAAGGAGTCGAAAACCGTCTGCGTTGCCAATGTACACATGCTCATGGAAGCTTATTCCCAATCAGATTTCGCTCGAGTTTTAGAAGATGCCGATCTAGTTACCTCTGATGGCATGCCCTTAGTCTGGATGATGAGACTGATGGGAGCCTTTGACCAACAGCGTGTCGCTGGCCTCGATATTCTCGATTCTGTCTGCCAATTAGCGCAAGAACGTGGAGTGAGCGTTTTCTTTCTGGGTTCAACGGCCGAAATTCTAGAACCGATGAGGAAACGCTTAGAGGGAGAATTCCCAAAACTGAAAATTGCCGGTATGGAGCCTTTACCTTTTCGTCCCCTGACACCTAGCGAAGATCAGGCCATTATTAACGAGATTAACGAAAGTGGAGCAGGTCTAGTATTTGTTTCTTTAGGATGTCCTAAGCAAGAACGCTGGATGGCTCAACGAAAAGGTAAAATTAAAGCTGTGATGATTGGATTAGGGGGAGCGTTTCCCGTCTATGCAGGCATCCACAAACGAGCACCTCGCTGGGTAAGAGATAAAGGTCTTGAATGGTTCTATCGCTTGCTTCAAGAACCACGCCGACTTTGGAAACGTTATATCGAAACCATTCCTCCCTTCATCTGGTTAGCGTTAAAACAACTGCTAATTAAAGCTGTAAATGAAGTAAAATTTTGTAAAAAAAAATCCAGATCAACCAAAACCCAATTGAGGGGGAACGGAAGAGCAAGAGAGGAATTGTTGACCTAGTAATTAAAGAAGCAACAACACTATTTTCAAAAAACAATAGGTAAGCTTTTATAAAAAGTTAGCTTGCTTGACGCTGAATAGATAAAAAAAAGGGTATCAAGATATTGGCAGTCTAATGACAAAATTTGTACCAACTCCAACTTTGCTAGTTACGCCGATCCTTCCTCGGTGTCGCTCAACGCAGCGTTTAACAATAGCTAATCCTAAACCCGTACCGGGAATCGTACTAACATTTTTGCCCCGATAAAACGATTCAAAAAGTTTAGCTTGATCTTCTGGAGAAATACCAATACCTTGGTCTCTGATGCTGAAAATTACTACTTTTTTCTTAGTATCTATCTTCAGACTAAATTTAATATTCCCGCCTTTAGGAGAATATTTAATAGCATTCAGCAGCAGGTTGGCGAGAATGTAGCGTAGCAGTCTCTCGTCTAAGCAAACTTCTTTACAGTCTCCAACGCCGCTAAAAAAAATAATTTGGGAATTGTTCTGACCAACTGAGACTTCTTCTATTAAATCGCGGCAGAATTTTTCGACATGGAGGGGACCAGGAGAGAATTCTAGCTTACCTGATTCAGCTTGGCCAATCAGGAGTACATCTTCCATCAGTTCTGTCATCCGATCTACAGAAGCTTTTATGCGTTCCAAGTAGCGCTGTTTCTGCTCCTTAGTTGCTCTATCTCCATAGCGATCAAGTAACTCAGTTGCTGTCAGAATAGCACTGAGGGGATTACGGAATTCGTGGGAAACGGTGGAGATAAACTGGGATCTAAAAGAACTTAGTTCTTGTTCTTTAACTAAAGCCTGTTCTAAGATTTTCGTCTGACGACGCTCGCTGACATCCCAGAAAACAATAACAGCACCATTGACTTGTCCTGATTTCTCTTTCAGGGGTGAAGCGTTATGACCAACAGGAATCCGACTACCATCCCTGGCAATTAGTACGCTGTAATCTTCTTGATGAACAACTAATTGACCCTGAAGAACTTGTAGCGCAGAATTAGGGGTAGCAGAACCCGTCGTCTCATCGAAAAGCTGGAAAATTTCACTCACATCTTTTCCCACTACTTCCAAAAGATACCATCCGGTCATTGCTTCAGCAGCCGGATTAATAAAACTAATTCTCCCTTGTTGATCAGTGGCAATTACGGCATCATTCATCGAGCGTAAAATGGTTGCTAACTGTTCTTGGCTCTCTTGCAGAGCTTGTTCCATTTTGTGCTGGTACAAACCCATTTCAATAGCAACTCGCAAATCATCTTTGTTGAAGGGTTTGAGTATGTAGCCATATGGTTGGCTGAGTTTCGCTCTTTCGATAGTTGTATCATCACCAAAAGCAGTCAGGAAAACAACAGGTATATTCAACAGCTGACGAACTTGAGCAGCAGTAGTTACGCCATCGATGTCGCCTTTGATATAAATATCCATTAAGATCATATCCGGACTAGTTTCAATAGCTTTAGCAATTGCTTGTTTGCCGGAAGAAACTATGGCTGTCACGGTATAACCAATTTCCTTGAGACAGCCAATGAGCGTTCTAGAAATAATTACTTCGTCTTCTACTAACAAAACTCGGCACTTACCCATATCCTTCTCCACATCCGACCAAAATTCTTGAAGTGCAAGAAAGCATTCCACACCTAAGCGCACCGACGTTGAAACCAGGAATTAAACTTATTCGCTATAGCTTTCAAAACGCCACAATTATTAATTTTCAGGGAAAAATATCCGACTCTGAGTTCTCGCCTTGGCAGGATATGTCGCAACAAACCCCTGAAAATATAGATTTTTCACCGATAAGCTTATTAAGCATCTAACAACTTTAAATATTTTCAATTGATTTAAATCATTTTCTGGTTGTGATGTTTTATATTAATTTTGGTGATATATATCACTTACTAGTACTCCGTCAAGATTAAAGTAAGGGACTAGTGGTTCATGTCATTAGTTCTGATGGGTTGTTTCCTCTGTGCGTCACCGCGTCTTCCCCACCTGCCAAATTCTTTGACATAGACCTAAGCCGTTGGGGTACTCGACTTCATAACCTGCTTTGCGTCATTACTCGCCATGAGTGCAATGCCCCTGAACTCGCGTCACCTCAACGTAGATGTGTTCTAATCGCACTCGACTACAAGTAATTGAGTCGAGGGAAATGCCGTCAAAGCAAGCAATAATTTCTTTTAGTTCTAGCTGCTTAGGTAACCAAAAAGCCAGCTCATTGCCATAGCGTCGATAGCTGAAACCAAGTTGTTGAGCGCGGACAATTATTTGTGCTTCTGACGGAGTTTGTACTAAGACAATTTCTTGAGCAGGAATCAGTTGTTGCAGTTGGGGTAAACTACCTTCAGCTACTAAATTTCCTGCCTTCAAGATACCAATCCTTTGACAAATACGTTCTGCTTCATCTAATAAATGAGTTGTTAGCAAAATTGTAATTCCTTGACTGACAAGGGAACGAATCAATTCCCAAATCTCGTAGCGCGTCTCAATATCTAAGCCGGTAGTTGGTTCATCTAAAATAAGCAGTTTTGGTCTATGTACTAAAGCAATAGCAATATTAACTCGTCGTTGCATTCCTCCACTTAAAGTTTCCACAGGACTGTTTGCTCTATCTAAGAGATTTACTGCTGCCAAGCAAGCATAAACTTGTTTGCGACGTTGCTCACCTTGTAAACCGTAGATACGAGCATAAAAATCTAGGTTTTCTCTACAAGTAAGAGTTTTGTAAAGCAAGTTTTCCTGAGGCACAATGCCAACAAATAGCTTTGTTTTCTCGGACACAGGTTGACCATTAATTAAAATGGTTCCACTATCAGCTCTGAGTAAATTACAAAGAATATTAATAGTTGTTGTTTTACCAGCTCCATTAGATCCTAGCAAACCATAAATTTCACCCCCTTTGACGTGCAGGCTCAAATTTTCGAGAACTTGTCGCTTGCCGTAAGACTTACAAAGCTTTTCTATTTTTAGCACTACTTTAATATTTATTAGTACCCAGTATAAGACCTCTGACTAGACCAATTAACGTTGAAAGTTCAGCCAATCTTGGATTTCTTGAGCTAACCAGGCTCCCTCGGTTTCCCCTAAAGCACCACCTAGTTTAAAAGTGTGTGAATCTGCACGAACATTTACCTGGTAAACTTCCCCTTCTTTTTGCAAAATGACACGCAAAATTCGTGTAATATCTAGCCTGGTGCGACCATACTTAAAATCAAAGGTCTTATGCTCTAACTCAAAATGGTGACGGTCAAAGTAGACGTGAGTACGTTCACCAAATATCATCGAGACAAAGGCAAACAAAAGAAGTAAGAGGGCAGCTGCAAAGACGGATAAAACTGACGGTCCCTCGACTATCATATTGATTAAGGTTATGACCAGTCCTAGTAAAGCTGCACCCCCAAAATGCAAACCAAAGAAGAAACCAAAATAACCATACTTTGCTAGTCTTCTAATACCTGGAGCGGGAATAATAATTCCCAAGCGTTCCCCTGATTTATTCAGCCTAATGTAAGTTCCATCCGGTTTGGGAATTTTTCTCAGGGCAGGGATTGAGCTAGTAGGAGAAATTTGTACTTGCCCAGAGTGGAGTTCCTCTAGAGCTTGTTGAGCATTACTGTAACGCTTTTCTAGAGCTATTTCTGTTAGTTTTTCAATCCAACTAACTAAGCTAGGTTGCAAACTCACGCGATCGGCAAACTGAATGCGAGAATCTTTTTGAGGTAAATTAGCAGGAGGTGTACCCGTTAACAAATGAATTAAAGTAGCGCCTAAAGCGTATAAATCCGAAGAAGGAACAGCCCTTCCCCAAAACTGTTCCAAGGGTGCATAACCACTAGTACCAACAACAGTAAAGGTAACTCCTGTAACAGCGGCTTGAGCTTGTACTGCACCAAAGTCCACTAAGTAAATTTTTTTGTCTTCTCCTAAAATCAAATTACTGGGTTTAATATCACGGTGTAAGACAGGAGGACTGAGGGTGTGCAAATAAACCAGGATTTGCAAAACTTCCTTCGCAACTTTGCGCACCTGCTTTTCTGTCAAGCGCTGACCTGATTCTAATAATTCTTGAAGAGAAGAACCGGGAATGTACTCTTGTACCAGTCCAAACCAAGAAATTCCTGCTCCCAATTGCTGATCTAAGGAAAAATAATTTCGGTAGCAGGGAATGCGAGGATGGGTAAGAGATTGTAAAACCTGGGCTTCCCGTTCAAATAGTTTTAGTTCTTCCCACTTCATTTGCGGACTAAATGCCAGCAACTTGAGAACGACCTGCTCTTGCGATTGTAAATCTAAGGCTTGCCAAGTTTGACGACCTGCGCCGGTTCGCCCTAATTGTCGATCTAGTTGATAGCGATCTTGTAAAATCTGCCCTGCTTGCAGCATCTGTTTTTCCTTGCACTTAAACCTTTTTTTGTATTCTCCCCTGGTCTGCTGTTTGGCTCCTAAGCTTATGCCCTTGCCAATTTATTATCGCAGTCATCTTTCAGTTGTGGCGATGGGGTGATGGGGAGGAATTTTCATCAAAATTCTGTCCCCCTTGTCTTCCTTGTCCCCCTTGTCCTTCAAAGCCTCCTCTCCACCCTTAACATCTGTTGGTAGGAGAACCAGCCTCCAGCTACCATGACTAGGGCAAACCCAAACAAAAACCAGAAATGTAGGTAAATTTCCGCCAAGCCTTCACCTTTTGCCGAAACACCCAGTAAAGCTTCGTTCATGTGATAAATTGGATTAAACTTGGCAATCTCTAGCAACTTCTCTGGAAATAAAGAGGTAGGCAGAAAAGCCCCCCCAATAATTAGTAGAGGTACACCAAAAGTTGCCACCAAAGAATTAACATCCTCAGTCCGCCGCGCTAACTGAGTACCAAGAATAAATCCCAGACCGACATAAGCAAGAATGCTCAGTAAAATAATCAAAATTCCCAGAAGCAAGGAGCCTCGAAAACGACCCTGCCAAAAAGCTGATACGCTATAAACCAAAATTGCTTGCCCAGTGCCAATGCAAGTATGAGCCAAAAAAATACCGAGAAAATAAGACGTGCCGCTTAAAGGAGAAATAAATAGACGTTTAATGGTTTGCTGTTCTCTCTCTGCTACTATGGTTGCCACACTACCACCCAGACAGCTAAAAAATAAGGCGGCACCTACCAAGGTAGAGGGGGCCGCGCTTTCAAACGCTGCAGTAGACGACATTTCACCGCGTTCTGCCAAAATGAACCCATTAATCAACAACAGAAAAATGGGAAAAATACACCAAAAAACTAAGCTACGCCTTCGTCGTCCTAACTCAATTAAAATCCGCTGGGCCACAGCCAGTGTTTCATGCCAGTATTTCATCAGTTAATTATCAAGTTATTCTTCATTACCAACATGTAGAAAAAACATCTTACCCAGGGGTGAAGACGATAGTAACAACCATAAGTGCCGCAGTAGCGATCGCAGATGCCAGTATTACACTATTTCCTAGTTTGACATCTTCCCAACGCTGAAATAGGTGATTACTAAGGCAAAATAAATGCAAACCTCCTAATTGCCTTCTGCCATGCTCTGCTGTCTCAATCCCAATTGTCCCAATCCCGTCAATCCCGATCAGAGAGATTTTTGCCAAAGTTGCGGCACACTATTGGTATTGCTAAAAAACCGCTACCGTCCCCTGCAAAACCTTGGTGGCAGTGGATTTGGCAGAACCTATCTCACCGAGGATTTGCAACTGCAAAACAAACGCTGCCTTCTTAAGCAATTTGCTCCTCCAGTACAGGGTAAAGAGGCGATCGCTCAAGCTATTGGTTTGTTTGAGCAAGAGGCACAGCGTTTGCGAGAGTTAGGACAACATCCTCAGATTCCTACCCTCCTCGCCTATTTCCAAGAAAGCAACTACCTATATTTAGTACAGGAGTTTGTTGAAGGGCAGAACTTGCTGACTCATTTGCAGCAGCAAGGAGTCTTCAGTGAGGCAAAAGTCCGGCAGATGTTAGTCGAATTGTTAGGTATCCTCAAGTTTGTCCATCAGCTTGGTGGTATCCACCAAGATATTAAGCCAGACAATATTATCCGCCGCAGCTCTTTTCAATCTGCTCCTGGCTTAGGGCAATTAGTCTTGAGCAATTTTGGCATAGCCCAAAAGTTGACGGTGACATCAATCTCTCAACCGGGAATCACCATTGGCTCCTTTGGCTACGTACCAATGGAACAAATGCAAGGTGAGCAAGTTTATCCCTCCAGTGATTTATATAGTTTAGGGGCAACTTGCTTTCATCTACTGACGGGGATTCATCCCTGGGAACTTTGGAAAAGACAAGGATATGGCTGGGTTGCTAATTGGCGGCAGTATTTAAACCAAGCTTTGGGATCAGAAAAGGCTATTTCCGAAAAATTGGCGCGAATTCTTGATCAATTACTCCAGGAAAACCGTCAACAGCGCTACCAGTCAGCCGATGCTGTTCTGCAAGAATTAAATCCTCAACCCTTTCAATCACCTGAACTCCCCCAGACAGTCTTCTCTACTCCTCAAACCATGCTGCCATCGACTCAACTTAATCCCGCTCCAATTAATACAGTTACCCCACCACCTCAACCTCCCCTACCATCATCTACCGCCACTGCTACGGTAATTTCACCTCGCCAAACAGAATCAACACCATCTCCAACTTCAGGTCAACCAAAGATTATTTCCCAAAGACTATTTTTACTGGCGGGTGTTCTCTTTGTAGCAGCATTAGGAGCATATTGGTATTGGCAATCTGACGGAATTACTATCAGTTCACCCCCACCAAAAGATCAACAAGTTGCCAGTTCAACTGAAACTAACTCCTATGCAGATATCCCTGTACTCTATACTCTCGAGCAACACCAAGATTATGTTTATGATTTTGCCATTACTAGTGATAGTCAGACATTAGTAAGTGTTGGTGGGGATAAAGCAATCAGAGTTTGGAATTTGAAAACCGGCCAGCTAAAAAATACCCTCACTGGGCATAGTCGGGAAGTTTATACAGTTGTTCTGAGTCCGGACGGTAAAACAATTTACACTGGCAGTAACGACAACACTATCAGGGTTTGGAACTTAGAAACTGGTGACATGGGGAATATCCTAACTGGTCATAAAAGTGATGTTTTCTCTATTGCTATTACTCCAGATGGCAAGACTCTAGTTAGTGGCAGTAATGACAGTACCATCAAGATTTGGGATTTAGAAAGTGGTGAAGTAAAAAAGACTTTAGAAGGTCATGAAAGCTTTGTTTATTCTGTCGCAGTTAGTCCCGATTCTCAAAATATCGTCAGTGCTAGCAATGACAAAACAGTTAAAATTTGGGATCTAAAAACTGGCGAACTTAAAAATACCTTAACTGGTCATCAAGACTGGGTTAAATCCGTTGCTATCAGTCCAGATGGAAAAAGCATAGTGAGTGGCAGTATTGATGGCACAATCAAAATTTGGGACTTAAAAACCGGCAAATTAAAGAAAAATATCACCGTTCCCGATAACTGGATTAGAGCCGTTACCATTAGCTCAGATAGTAAGCTCATCATCAGTGGTGGTGATAATGATACAGTTCAGCTTTGGGATTTGAGTACAGGTGAGCTAAAAAATACCCTAACTGGCCACACAGGATATGTTATTGCCGTCGCTATGAGTCCTGATCGTAAGACCATTGTCAGCGGCTCTAGAGACAAAACCATTAAGATTTGGCGAGTTAGGGAATAATTTCAGATTTTGGAGTGACAATAACTATAAAATTATGGCTCATTAAAAACGAGATTAATGTCTAATCACAACTCAACTAATCTTACCCTTGCTAAAGCACAAGAACTGCTGAGAGAGTTTAACTGTCTAGAAGGTAAAAGTGTCAACTCGGAATCAGAAAAAGCACTAGTCCGAGAAGCATTACTCTTGGTAAGTGAGCATACGGATTACGAAATTTTAGGAATTTGCGCCGAGACAGCTAACCAAGGTTTATCAGCACTAAAATCCTATGCAGAAGCTCTAGGTTACGAAGCAAATCTCGACCTTAACCCCATCGAAGACTCAGTTTATATAAAATTCAACCCTAACACTGGGCTCTGTTACATCGACTCATACATAGGTACTCACCGAGGAGTTTTAGTTTCTTGCCAATCCTCAGATGAAGAAGGAATTAACGAAATGTACGGTCATTTGCCACTAGATTTATTTGAATCAAACTAGCTTGAAACCCACCTTAGTTCAATAATTAATCATGAATAATCGACAATTACCTCTTCAGGAAACTGTTGGCAATTTCATCTTAAAATGCTCTTGCTTTAAGCCTGATTAATTATCAATTATCAATTTTCAATTATCCATTGGTAAAGGTATAGCGAGTGGCTTCCGGCGTTTAAGCTAAATTTGAGCTATGGCAAGTTGGGTACAACAGCTTTGACTTCTAAAACTTGAGCTGGTAAATGAATAGTGAAAGTAGAACCCTTACCCAACCCACTCTCAACGCTGATGTCACCCCCCATCATCTTGCAAAATCTCTTAGTAATGACCAGTCCTAAACCTGTACCACCATACTTGCGAGTAGTGGAAGCATCGGCTTGGGTAAAGGCTTGGAACAACTTACTGGTTTGCTCCTTGCTCATGCCAATTCCCGTATCACTCACTCGAAAGATAATCCAATCCTTACCATTATCAAGGTGGCGATGGACTGAGAGATGAATAACACCATTTTCCGTAAATTTGCTGGCATTACTGAGTAGATTTAGCAAATTTTGGCGCACCTTAGTGATATCAGCGTGCATCGTACCAATATCCTTTGGGCAGTTAACTATCAAGCTATTATTTTTTTTGTGTACTAGCGGTTCAACGGTGGCTTTTGCCTCTTTAACTATAGTGGTAAGATTAAAAGTCTCTAGATAAAGACTCATCTTACCCGCTTCAATTTTAGATAGGTCGAGAATGTCATTAATTAAACCGAGCAGATGCTGACCTGAACTGTGAATCTTTTTGAGATCAGGTATAAATTCTTCTGGTTGAAGTTCTGTCGCTTCCTCCATAAGAATTTCGCTGTAACCGATGATGGCATTCATCGGTGTACGCAGTTCATGACTCATGTTGGCGAGAAACATACTTTTTGATTTGTTAGCTTCTTCGGCCTCAGCCCTTGCTTCTTCAGCTGCATACATGGCTTCTGCTAGTTCAGTGGTACGTTGCTCTACTTTTTGTTCTAAAGTCTGGTTGTATTCAGCTAATTTCTCTTTAGTACTTTGCAAATCAGTATTTTTGGCAGCTAGAGTGCTAAAGGAGTCCTGTAACTGCTGAGCCATCAAATTAAAAGCTTTTGCTAGAGTACCAAGTTCATCCTGACTCTTGATAGGTACTCTCTGATTTAAGTGACCACTAGAAATGGTGCTAGCAGCAAGGGTCAAATCCGTAATGGGATCGATCAGACGGTTGGCCGTAAGCCAGGTTAACATACCAATGCCTAGCAATGCTAATACCGCCACGGTAATTGCCAATTTTTGGAATAAGCTTGCTTGGGCTAGAACCTCTGCTTCTTGCTGCAAAATAACTATGCCCCATTTGTTCTTCAAAACAATAGTATGGGACCACCAGCGAACACCTTCTGCGTCTTGAAAGGAGAAGTGTCCACTATAGCCCTCTAGAACACGGCGAACCGGGGGATAGTCACTCAAGTCTTTCAGTTGAGCCGAATAGCTAGGATTGGGATGGGCTAGGACTTTGCCACGTTCATCAACTAAAAAGGCTAGACCTGTATTTCCTAAATTAACTGCGCCCACTTGCTTGGCTAAGTCAATCAGATCTGTACACAGCATCGCCACACCAACAATTTTGCCTGTTGAGAATTCAGCTAAGGGGCTAATTGAGGATGATGCTGGTTCTACTACCAAGCTAGGTTGGTCCCGACGGATAGGTGTTGAGAGGCATAAAGCCGGTTCACCAATGGTGCGACTAATCAGTGTCTGGCGATTGATTTCTTGACCTGCGATCGCATCTTTAAACCATTCTCTATCGTAGTAATCTATTGGCTCTTGGTCATCATGACGAGCCACATTAACACCATCTAGATCCGTTGTGCTAATCAGATACATATGGCTATAAAGCTTAGCCATTTTCTCCAAAATGGGTTTTTGCAGTTCGGGATTCATGCTGACAATTGCTGGCTGTACACTGAGGTTACGCAGTGCCAAAACTGCCATTTCCTCCCATTGGGATGCCTGTTGAGCTTGGGCTTCTGCCGTTAATGTTAATTCCCTTTGAGCATGTTTACCTAAGCTTTTTGCCGCCAGAAAGCTGGGAAAAAAGATAGCGGCCAGCATTGGTGGGACGACGGCTAACAAAATTAGACCTGTTAAGCGTACCCGCAAATTGCTAAAGAATAATCTTTTCATCGCCCTTCGCTTTAAACTATTCTGGTAACCACTGCCCAACGAATGAGAGTATTAACAACAGGACTTACGCAGTGCAACAAAAAGTCTTGGGTTAGCGTTGGGTATCGGGGGTAGGATGTGGTGAAATTTCCCAAATCGAAACTACACCCCACACCAGACACCCTATCTCAACAGACAACTTGCTTTGCGTCAGTCCTGAACAATTTCACCTCGCCATCTGTGAGATACCTATTTGCCAATGCCGTTAAAGGTAAATTCGACTAGATTGGAATACTTTAGCCGGTAGGGGCAATGAAGCAGCATCTCTGACGTTTTTTAAGACAAAGTCTGGACAAATTGACTTCATCTGGCTTGTCAATACTTTACCAGGGCCGATTTCGACCACCTGTTTAATCCTCTCTGCTCTTAACCGCAGTGAGATAGCTCGCCACCTTACTGGTTCTGTGATTTGCCTAATTAAATTTTCCTTGAGGCAGAAGGCTTCTACCGTAGGTACTAGCTGTGTACTAGATAGGATTGGCACCTTGGCTCTGTAGAAGGGGGTAGATTCTAGAATTGGTCTAAACTTTGTCACGGCTGTTGCCATCAGAGGGGAGTGAAAAGCTACTCTGACATTTATTGGGAAAACAAAATTAGTCTTAACATGAGCCAGCAATGCCTCTACTGCTTGGGGAGTTCCAGAGATAACTACCTGATTTAAGTCATCGTTTGCTCGCCAAACATTAGGCTGCTGTTGGAGTTGTTGTTCTAATTGTTCGTAATTAAATCCCCTCAGAACAGCCATCATGCCTACAGGAAGTTGTTCCATCAGTTGGGCACGCTTTTTGATTAGCTCTAATCCCACTTCAAAGTCAAATACTCCTGCGATGTAAAGGGCTATATATTCCCCCAAGCTGTAGCCGGCCAAAAGGTTTGGCTGATACTGTCGTTCTCGCATTAAATCAGCAAGAATACAGGAAAAAACGTAAAGACAAGGCTGAATGTACAGAGTACGAGATAATTTACCGTCCCTGCTTTGGCATACTTCAGGTATTGACCAACCTAAAATTTGCTCAGCTTGCTCAAACCTTGCTTTGGCAAGAGGTAGCTTGACTAAATCCTTTCCCATCCCACAGGTTTGAACCCCCTGCCCTGGAAACACCCAGGCAGTATTAATTTGGGGATTCCGGTACGATGCATATGGCATAAAGCAACTCAAGACTATAAAACTCACTAGTCCTGCACGTTCTCAGATATTTACCACTGATTAAAGTTAGAGATGTGAGTTAAACAAGAGAACGTACAATTGGGAGCATGCACAACCTGATGAGTTATTCTTGGCTTTTAAGAAGAGGAAAGCAATTATATCGGTTAACTTCGCTTAAGGTTGTTTACCAGTTACTAAATAAATAGAGAAAATAACTAGAGAATAACCAACTGTCTCCTCACAAAATCTTAAGTATTAGCCTGAGATTTTATGTCCCCTCTTTCAGTTGAAAGGCAGATTTAAGCTGTACCTACCGTCCTCTTCATGCAAGTATTTAGCAATAAATCTGGGTCGTAACTAATGGTACTACCCAGAGCAATTAAAATTTATGATGCAGTTAAAAATGTGCGTCCAGTATTTGAGACAACGGTCGCCAACAAAAAGAGTGCAGTTCAGCACTTTTTTCCATCTTTGATAATACCAATTTGCAAGCATAATTTTTGCCTCAATAACTAGTATTTGATTTTCACTATCTTAAGTAGTAAATCTTACTTTACTGGAAATATTATAACCATTTATTGGCAGCAATACTTACTGGTTTAACCTTATTTAATCTAAAATTAATTAATACAATTCTTTTTAGTAATTATCCAGAGGTACATTTAATTTTCTGCTCGACTCTTTGAAATTGAGGAATTTGTACCTCACAAATGCGAGTAACTATATAGTTACAATAACTGAATATTATTAAAGCGAATAAAGGTGTCAGCAACTAATTTATCTTCCGGATTGGCTTGTTTGACACTTCGTATCTCCCGTGCAGTTAGTAGGTAGTAACTGCCATTTTTTTTGTGGAAATCTCTAACATCTTGACGCTGGAGTACCTGATTGGTAGAGGCATCGCGAAAGATTGTTTGAAAGTGACTTACCAGATATCCTTCTGGGTTTTTGGCTATTCCTAACGTGTCAACGGTGACGGCGAAATCTCTTAATAAGCGATTAACTTGAGTAATTACTTGAGCTTTGACTTGATAATGAGCATTATCACTGCTTCCAGTTTCTTTAATCTTCAGGACACCTGATTCTTCAATCCCTTCCAACTCAAATTTATTGTCTTCGTGTATTTGCTCAAAAGGAACTCTCCTACGGTGAATAATTTCCATTTTTAACTGGTTGGTGATTAACTCAGTCAGCTCCTCTTTATCAATATTGTTTACTTCAACACTTAAATCTGGTCTAATACGAACTATTCCTTGGTCAAGCTCTCCTTGATGATTAATCGACACCTCTGCTGTATAGCCAGGAAATTGCTGATCCCAAGTATAGCGATTTTCGTATGCTGCCCGAAAAGCATCCCTAGCAGAAACGGCAGAGGCATCAGCTAGCAATAGCTTTTGAGTAGACTCGGCATATACAGTGCGAGGCAATACCAGGGTAAAGCTAGCAATCGCCAGAATAAAAATTAGACTCCAAGACCAGATTAGGTGCTTTATTTTTTTTAGCACTAACATAAGTATTTAGTTATTTATGTGTTCAAATTCACAATTAAGACTATATTATCTCTTAAATTCAGTTTGTAATTATTTGACTAGTTATTTAACTAAAATTAATTGCTACATCTAAGCTAAATAGTCCATTAAGGTAAACAATTTGCCAGTTAATGGACTTGTAAGAAGGCTCCACCATCTGGAAAAATGCGTCCTCAAGCAGGAGTGAGCTATTCTAACTTGTTGTAAACTTTTGCTGCAGGACATTACCAATTGAAACCACGCCCTAGTTACTGGCAGCTGCTGCCATACATATTTCCTCAGTGGAGAACCATTACTCAGGCTTTTGCCTGCACTTTAGGTGTCACCGTTTTCTGGCCAATTCAGGCGGCTTTGGCTGGTCAAATTGCCAATTTGATTGGACAAGGCAAGATAGTGGCACTTGCCCAGTTATCGGGAGTCCTTGTCTTAGTTTTCCTCTTGCAAAAAATCCTCATGTATGGTCAAGATGCTTTGATGGCAAAAGCAGCCCTTGCCATTGCTCTCAACTTGCGTAAGCAAGTATACGCCCACATACACTCTCTCAACCTCAGCTACTTTGAAACGGCCCAGACAGGGGATTTAACTTACCGTCTAACCGAAGACATTGACCGCATTGGGGAAGTGGTTAATAAATTTTTCCACGACTTTGTCCCCTGTGTATTGCAGCTAATTGCAGTACTGGGCTACATGATTTATCTTAACTGGCAGCTAACGACGGTAACCCTAGTAACAGCACCGTTGATGGGCATTTTAATTGGCTGGTTCGGTGAACAGATGCTGAAATTTTCCCGCCGTTCTCAGAATCGCATCTCCGATTTATCGTCTTTGTTGACAGAAGTATTTAGCTCGATTCGCTTGGTGCAAGCTTTCGCCGCCCAAGATTATGAAATTGAACGCTTTGCAGCAGAAGCCGAACGCCACCTAAAAGCTAAATATGCAGCGGAACATCTTAAGGCAATTCAGTACCCAATCGTAGGGTTCATGTATGCGATGAGCGTTTTACTTCTGTTTTTCTTAGGGGGTTGGCAAATTGCTCAAGGTAATTTGACTGGGCCAGAATTTGTTAGTTATCTGGCTGGTGTAGCCTTGTGGATTGATCCTATTGCCCACATCACTAGCAACTACAACGAATTTAAACAGGGTGAAGCGTCCGTTGAGCGGATTTTTGAGCTAGTAGCTATTCAGCCGACAGTACTGGAAAAGCCAGATGCTATTGAACTACCAGCCGTCATAGGTAAAGTAGAGTATTGCCAAGTTAGCTTTGCTTACCATGCAGATCAACCCGTGCTAAAAAACCTCGATTTGTTAGCTCTTCCTGGTGAGGCGATCGCTTTAGTCGGGGCATCTGGTGCGGGGAAAACTACCTTAGTTAATTTACTGCCCCGCTTCTACGATCTGCAAGCTGGGGAAATTTTTCTTGACGGTATCAATATTCGGGAAGTCACTCTTAAGAGTCTGCGGCAGCAAATTGGCATTGTACCCCAAGAAAACAGCTTATTTTCCGGTACAATTGCTCAGAACATCGCCTTTGGCAGGCATGAATTTAACCTCAAAGATGTTCAAGCAGCTGCCGAAATTGCCAATGCCCATCAGTTTATTAGCCAGTTCTCTCAGGGCTATCATACCTGGGTCGGAGAAAGGGGGGTTAACTTATCGGGAGGGCAAAAGCAGAGAATTGCGATCGCCCGCGCTGTCCTCCTTAACCCCAGCATTCTCATTCTTGATGAAGCTACATCTGCTCTTGATTCAGAATCGGAAGCCTTGGTGCAAGAAGCATTAGAGCGGATCATGAAAAAACGCACCGTTTTCATCATTGCTCACAGGCTAGCAACGGTTCGCCGAGCTCACCGTATTCTGGTGATGGAACAGGGACAAATAGTTGAATCAGGAGATCATCAGGAATTGTTAGATAAAGGTGGTCGTTATGCCCAATTTTATGCTCGACAATTCAGCTAGGGATTAGGAGTAAATAGTGAATTGCTCATTGTCAATTATCAATTGTTGAGTTTTAAAACACTTCTCCCTTCAATGGACGAGATCGAGGGAGAAGTGTTAGCCTCGGCTGAAGTGCTTAAGAGGCAAATTGCTACTAAAAGAAAGTGATTTTCTCTAGAAGCTCAAGTACGGATAGCACCAGCAGATATGCTAGTGGAAATTGAGCCAATGGATTACTAGAGTTAACTGACTGAGCAATCAGCCTTCGCCACCTTCGCCACCTTCTTCAGCTTCTGGTGCAGCTTCCGGTACAGTTTGTTCGGTTGGTACTTCACCAGGCTCAGCACCGTCGCCACCTTCAGTCTCAGCATCGCAGGCAGTAATAGTAGCTGCTAGACCCAGAGCCAAAAATAATTCAATTGGTTTTAAACGCATTGTGACACTCCTCAACTAAGTTACTAGAAGCCTAAGCTTTAAGTTATGTCTATCAACTATAAAGTCAGCTGACCGAATTTGTACATCTATAAATATAAGTAATAGATTTAACATCTAGTATAAGTTATATATTTTATTAAACTTACTACTTGGTAATGTCCTTGACAAGTCGGCAAAATGACAGAACGAATAGCTTCCATTGAAATCTCTTATCATGATTATCTCGATTGACGATATTCTTAGCCCAGAAGAAATCAAACTCATACTTGAGAGCTTCAAAACCACTGATTTTATCGATGGGAAAACTACAGCCGGTTGGCATGCTAAATTTGTCAAAAACAACTCTCAGCTTAAGAAAGAGTCGAGTTATAGCCAAGATTTACAAGAAATTGTCAAGACGGCTTTAAAACGCAATGCCCTATTCAAGATTGCAGTACGTCCTAAAGTCATTCACTCAATCTTATTTAGTCGCTATGAGGTAGGCATGTCCTATGGTCGGCATGTAGATAATGCCTTGATGGATAATGATAATTTTCGGCGCTCAGATGTTTCTTTTACGCTCTTTCTAAGTTCACCTTCTTCTTATCAAGGTGGTGAATTAGTGATTGAAAGTGCTAGTGATGAGCGTCTTTACAAGCTACAGGCGGGTTCAATGATTGTTTACCCATCTTCAAGCCTACACCGGGTAGAACCCGTGACAGAAGGGGTAAGGTTGGCAGCTGTTGGCTGGGTTGAGAGTCTAGTTCGTGAACCTAGTGAGCGAGAAATTTTATTTGACTTAGATACAGCCCGTCGCTCAATTTTCGCCCAAAATGGTAAGACTATCGAGTTTGATATCATTTCTAAATGCCTTGCCAATTTACTTCGCAAGTGGGCTGAGTAGCTTTGGGTTGATTCAATTTCAACTAATTAGACTCACCATCACGACGACCTAACTCGTAAACACCGCCACCCATACAAGCAAGAATACCCGTACTGATTGCCCAACTTTGACCCAAGCTGATTTCTACCCCGTAGTTACACAAACCACCCACGATTAAAAAAGGCACTATGCTGCAAACTGAGGCATAAAAAGCATTTTGAGATTCTCTGGCTTGGCGGGTTCTTTCAAATTCCTTAACTGAGATGTAGAGTGAGCGTTCAGCAAAGTTGAACCAGCGATTAAGTTGCTCCATCACCCATCGGTTTAGGGGAGAGAAGCTCCAATACAGGGCCAGTGCCCACAAAGATGCCCCTGCGATCGCTGTGGCATGGATCTCAAATCGAAAGGGAAAAATTTCAGTCAGCATCGGTTGAGGGATGAAATCTGTTGCAGCTAGTCATTAATTATTTAAGCATCTTAACAAAAGTACGGGAATAAGAGACAATACCTTCCTTCGGGTAGGTGTGAGCCTTCTTGCTGTTTCCGGTAAAAACTTCCGGATCAATTAAGCCAAAGCTTGATTAATTGGTAAGTATCGAAAATTTTTGACCAAGGCTTCTGCCTTCTATCTTCTGCTTTCTTTTGACTGCACTCAAAATCCTCGTAGTGGCTAGGTTACTTGATCTAGTTACATTAGCGATTGATCAGACCACGAAAGCAGTCGCTAGTTACTGTAGACAAGAACTATCACCAAGTTTTTTTGTCTGAGTTACCCCACTTGTTAGTTAATCAAGCGACCTAAAAGTGAAGCAATGCAGCAAGTTGCTAAATACCTATTAAACCAAAAAAGAAAAAGCTCACTGCGCGGTATTCTAATTCTCTCTAGTTTAAGTCTAGTGGGTGTCGTTACCCTCTCTGGCTGGAGCGGTCAGCCGGTGGGAGCATTAGAAGCCGAGTCAGTACTAGTAGAAAAACTGAGTTACTCACAAGCTGGTTCCTTTCCTGTCGAAAACTTTCAAGCCTATACTTCCCCCTTCGGCTATCGTCGCTCTCCTAGGGGTGGTTCTCGAATGCAATTTCATCAAGGCTTAGACATCGCCGCTCCAGAAGGAAGTTATATCCGCAGTTGGTGGAGTGGTAGGGTGGTCAAAGTCTCAGATAATACTGCCTGTGGCACCGCAATTACTATTCAGTCAGGAGATTGGAAACATGTCTACTGCCACATGAAAGGGCGTGCAGAAACAAGTAGTAGGGGTCGCTATATAATTGACCGTGCAGGCGGCATTCAAATTTGGGAAGGTCAACAAATACCATCGGGAGCCAGAATTGGTCGAGTGGGGATGACTGGCCGCACCACAGGCCCCCATTTACACTGGGGTGTGAAGTATCAAGATAAATACATAGACCCAGCCCTAGTTTTGCGGGCAATGTACTCCAAACAATCGTGATTGGTTGGTTAAGCTTACCCCCCTTCTTAATGAGAAGGGGGAAATAACTGCTAACTAGAGGCAACTAGCTGTTCACCTTCAGATTGTTGGTATTCAGACATAATTTGCCGAAATTCTTCCCCTTCAATTGTTTCTTTCTCAATCAAAAGGTCTACCAACTGATCAGCAATCACTCGATTTTCGCGAATTAGTTGGCGAGCATGTTCGTGGCAATGCTGAACAATTGTTCGCACTTGGGCATCAATACGGGTGGCTACCTCTTCTGAGTATTCTGACTTTGAGACTAAACCACTACCGAGAAAAACTTCTGAGCCTTGATCTTCTAAGGACATCGGGCCTAAATCACTCATACCGAAACGGGTTACCATTTGTCTTGCCAAAGCGGTAACGGTTTGTAAGTCGCCACCGGCACCAGTCGTAACTTCAGCCTCGCCAAAAACTTCTTCTTCTGCGGCTCTGCCACCCAAGGCAGCTGTGATGCGAGCCTTAAGCTGGGATCTTGTGATTAAACCTTGCTCTTCGCTGGGGGTAAACCAGGTGATGCCTCTGGCTTGGCCACGGGGAATTAGAGTAACTTTTTGAACTGGGTCGTGGTTAGGTAACAGTGTAGCAACAAGTCCATGCCCAATTTCGTGGTAAGCAATCAATCGCTTGCTCTTGCTATCAACGAGGGGAGTACCTTCCATACCAGCAACAACCCGGTCAATGGCATCATTAATTTCGAGCATGGTGATAGCCTCTTTGCGTCGTCTAGCTGTCAGGATGGCAGCTTCGTTGAGGAGGTTAGCCAAGTCAGCGCCAGTAAAGCCCGGTGTGCGTTTAGCAATTTCTTCTAGAGAGACTTCTGAGTCAAGTTTTTTGTTTTGGGCATGTACCTCTAGGATTCCCTTTCGTCCTTTAAAGTCCGGTGCATCAACAATCACTTGCCGGTCAAAGCGTCCAGGACGCAGTAAGGCAGAATCAAGAACATCAGGTCGGTTAGTAGCAGCAATGATAATAATGCCGTTGTTTCCTTCAAAACCGTCCATTTCTGTAAGCAACTGATTGAGAGTTTGTTCCCTCTCATCGTTACCACCGCCAATGCCTGCACCCCTTTGACGACCAACAGCGTCTATTTCGTCAATGAAAATCAGACAGGGGGCATTTTCTTTAGCTTTCTTAAACAAATCACGGACGCGGGAGGCCCCGACACCGACGAACATTTCCACGAATTCAGAACCAGAAATGCTAAAGAAAGGAACTCCCGCTTCACCAGCAATGGCTTTAGCTAAGAGGGTTTTACCTGTTCCAGGGGGACCTACTAGTAATACTCCTTTGGGAATACGTGCGCCTACTGAGGTAAAACGTTCTGGTTGTTTAAGGAAAGTGACGACTTCTTCTAGTTCTTCTTTTGCTTCTTCAATTCCAGCAACGTCTTTGAAGAGAATGCCGGTTTTAGCTTCCATCTGAAAGCGAGCGCGAGATTTGCCAAAGTTCATTGCTTGACCGGAGCTATTGCTGGAGCGACGCAGGATCATCGTCAATCCCATTAGTAGCAATAAAAGCAAAAATAGGTTAGCAACTAGTCCCAAAGCCGCAGAATTATCAGGGGTTGGTTCAACTTTAAGGTCTACGTTTTTGGCACGCAGTTTCTCAATAAGTTCTGGGTTTTGCTCGAGCAGAACTACATTTTCTGCTTCTTCTTGCCCCTTTAGTGTAACCTTGGCAACTCTCCTGGCTGGGTCTATTTCTATTTCGGCAACTTTCCCCTCGTCTACTCTCTGCAATAGCTCTCCATAGCTGAGAGATTTATCTTCTTTCTCCTGTGCTACTGCAGGAGAGCCTAGCACCACCCCTTGCAAAATCAGCAAACTGGTAGCAAGACGCCAGAATTTAGAATTGGCTACATTTTGCTTGTTTTGCTTGGCAAGACCTTTAGAGGCTGCCAATTTCTTGTTTGTGATGCTTGCTAGCTTATCTCCCATCCAGGAACTTTTCCTCATCAGAATTTCCTTGTGCGCCTTACCTTAATTCAATCTCTGTATCGAGCAATTTAACTTCTACTCTCTGTCTGACCCAGAGTTGAAGTATCTCTACAACTTCTACTCTAGTGTAACTTTCTCTTCCCTAGAGTTAGTTGGTGTGACAATCTGTCGCTGGAGCTAGAGTTTTTCTTGCTGCTCATGGTCAAACTCGTTATTATATTAATACGTACTCATTATGAGTTTGTCTTACATAAAAGTTTAGGTTTGAAGAAAATGGTAAAAATTGTTGGCATAGGCGGTAGTTTGCGAGCTAAATCCCAAAGTTATCAAGCTCTTGAGATAGCGATGTCAAGGGTACAAGCATTGGGAGCAGAAACTCAAATTCTCGATTTACGCCAGATGCAGCTTCCCTTTTGTCAGGGTGGTGGTGAGTATCCTGACTATCCGGATGTGGAAAAGTTGCGTAAAGCTGTCCAAGCAGCAGATGGCTTAATTTTGGCAACGCCAGAATATCACGGCAGTGTTAGTGGTGTGATCAAGAATGCCCTAGATTTGATGAGTTTTGATCAGCTTGATGGTAAGGTTGCTGGTCTAATTAGTGTTTTAGGAGGTCAGCCTAACAGCAACGCTCTCAATGATATGCGGCTGATTATGCGTTGGGTACATGCTTGGGTAATTCCAGAGCAAATTGCGATTGGTCAAGCTTGGAAAGCTTTTAGTGAAGATGGCAAGTTGTTGGATGAAAAGCTCTCCGAACGTTTTGATAAGTTTGCTGAAAGTTTAGTAGAGAATACCTGCAAACTGCGAGGTGTAAATTAAAAAACAAAAGTAGTTATTACCAATTCAATCCAGATGCTATTGCTTATGCATTACGCTCTGGATTGGTAATTGTTTCATGCTATTATGATTAGCTACTTAAAGTAGATAAATAAAATCCAACCGAGCAATTACAGTTAAAGGAAAACTATGACCGTTACTATACCCCTAAAATCTATTCAACTTGCTCCTGGCAGTAGCGTCACGATAAACGACGTTACATGGCAAGACTTTGAAACAATTCTTACTGAACTTGGTGAGCAAAGGCAAGTGCGCCTTACCTATTTCCAAGGAAACCTAGAAATGATGTCTCCCCAAGCCGCCATTCATGAAAGACCTCATCGTATTATTGCCGATATTGTTAAAGCCTTATTAGAAGTTCGGGGACGTGACTGGGAGGATTTTGGCTCAACTACCTTTAAACTTCCAGTATATGTTGGAGTTGAAACAGATGGCTTCTTTTATATTCAGAATGCTGCTCAAATGCAAATCTATAAACAAATGGATGTAGCAGCAATTTATCTACCTCCAGACTTAGCAATTGAATCTGATGTTACTCCAAAAAAAATTCTTGAAGTTTATGCAGCTATTGGTGTTCCGGAAGTATGGATTTATCACCAACAAAAACTAGAAATTTATACTTATATCAACGGTAGTTATCAAGAAAGCTTCCTTAGTCCAGCTTTTCCAGATTTTGCCGTAGTTGTTTTAATTCCTATACTCGTACAAGAGGCGATTGAGGTAGGAACGAGTAAAATGCTACAAAAGCTTAAAAGTGAAATTAAGTAATTTTAATAATTAGAGGCTCTGACATTAGTGTCAATATTTTAATCAAATTCTGGTGCCCAAACTTCAGCAACAGGTAATTCCCAACCAGGCAATATTTCTTGTACTTGAAGCACATCCCCATCTCTTAGAACAGCCTTATCTTTGTTGAGGCGACAAACTTCCATTGTGCGAGTTCTTGGATCGACTAACACCCCAACCTTTGTTCCTAATTCTAGAAATTGCTGTATCTTTTGACGTAATTTTGTCAAACTGTCAGTTTTGGATTTGACCTCAAACATTAAGTTAGGAACTAACTCGGCATAATCTTCGGTTGGACGAGGTAAACGTTCTGCCAGAATAAAAGAAACGTCAGGTGCGCGAACATCATTGAGAGAAATTATATTAAACAAACCCATGTATTGCACGCCTTACCAAAAACTTAACCAACAGCAAATCCATCATATTGACGCATCAACGGTGCATGATAAGCTAGGACAATATCTTCCTTAGGTATACCTAACTCAACCAATTCATTGGCAACACCAATCTCCGTTCCATCATATTGAATCCAGACTTTACCATCAATAATATCAATGTGAATCAGAGGTCCGAAAACACGACGATACTTTTCCCATCCTGCATGAAAAACTTGATAATGGTCTTGTTGGGTATCGAAGAATTTATAGACTTTTATATCTTCATTTGCCAACTTGACAATACTGTGCTTTTCCAAGGTTTCCTGAATTAGACTACGATACTTACTTAACTTATCCATTGTAAAATCACCTCATTGTTCGGTTCGTAAACCAATATATTTATTTGAGATTCCTGAATTGTTTGTTGTGCAAAAGGACGACGAAAAAAACCTTCGTATGTATAAACAGGAACTGCTAGATAAAGTTTACGCTCTGGTTGTTGTGCTTTTAAGGCGATTCGGTAGCTGAAACATTGTCCCACTGCTAAGTAAAATTCGTAGATTGTAGAAGCAGCAATAAAACTTTTCACCTCAACAGCAATTTTTTCAAGACCTTGCTCTGCTGCAATTAATTGTTCTCCTGCCAGATCTATTTGAATACGAGCATTATCAAAATCAAGGGATAGTGGATCGTGAGTGATAATCCATCCATCCTTAATTAGTCCTGCTTTGACAGCTTCATGAAAATAATCTTTAGCAGACATATGGGATGCTCTTTCTAAATTTTAGCAAAAGTTAACACATCAGTAGGTTAAGTTCAGGAATGCTTCCTACAGCATGGTAGTAAATTAAGCAATGCCCTCAGGCAATTAAAGTTAGAGGACATTGCAATATCATCCTAATTTTCAATAGACAATACTATCCTTTTCTTCCAGTTCGGTTTTATTCACCACTGGCAAATTTTCTCGCTTGTCTACGTCAGTTTTTATCCTTAGTCCTTGAGGAGTTAACTCTATATAGAAAAGGTATCGACCATTTACCATATGAAAAGCGGTGAAAGCGCCTATCGCGAATATTAGAACTCCACACAAGGGTAAAGTAATTTGCCAGAGGGGAAATTGATATTTCATTCTGATTGACCTGTAATTCAATAATCTAATTAAATTCCAGACCAAGCTGAGAAGGGAGTTATGTATTGGTTGACTCTCTGGCGAGTTAGGGATGAGTTTGGATGATTTGGATTGAGATAAAGACAGGCGGTTAGAATCAAGGGAAGTTTTTTAACCGGGAGTGATGGCGCGATCGCTTAAAGTTTCCCCAGAGAATATCCATAGAGTTAAATCAGCCCTAAAACGTAATGGCTACCCTAGCCAGACCAAGTTTGCTGAACATGTCACCCCCTGCTTAGCTACAGTTAAAAATTTCCTCAATGGTAAACCTGTTGATTTTGAAAATTTTGTCGAACTTTGTGAGAAACTGGGTTTAAAGTGGCAGGATATTGCCGATTTAGAGGAGCAGGAAACTCCACAAGCTCAGATTGAGGATTCCTCACCTTTTATTACTGGCCCTCCCATCACTCATCCCCGTGACTTTTTCGGACGCAAGAAGGAACTCAAGCGTCTGTTTAATTTACTCAAACGCCACCCTTTACAAAATGCGGCGATTATTGGTGAGAAACGTACTGAGATCACCCCATGCCTAGAAGGGCAGGGGGTTCCATAAGTTAATCCAACTCTCCCCAGCTCTCGGATAAGTCGAACAAACATAATTGTACGGCTTCTCCTACAGCATCTGGGTTCTTATTGGT
>JBAUJE010000119.1:0-8215 GCA_049683475.1 Coleofasciculaceae cyanobacterium
GAGCATTTGGCTTTGGTTGGAATGCCTCAATTTTAATAGGTTCCCTTTTTGCTTCTCATACCCTGTTAGGCTATCCCATTGTGCAAAAGCTAGGTTTGGTAGCAAATGAAGCAGTTATCGTCACTATCGGTGCTACTATCTTCACCGATATAGCCGCTCTTTTAGTACTGGCAATTTGCGTCTCAATCCATGGTGGTGACTTTTCTCTCTATAGCCTCAGTGTACAGTTAGGTTCCTTAGCTATCTATTCAGCTTGGGTTTTATTTGGTTTTGATTGGGCAGGAAAAAGATACTTTCGTCGCACTGGTAGTGATGAGGGTAACCAATTTTTGTTCGTTTTGTTAGCCTTATTCGTGGCTTCAGTAGGAGCACAAATAATTAATGTTGATAAAATTGTTGGTGCCTTCTTAGCTGGTTTAGCAGTTAATGATGTAGTGGGACGTTCACCAGTTAAAGAAAAAGTGGAATTTGTTGGCAGTGTTTTATTTATTCCCTTTTTCTTTATCGGCATGGGTTTACTATTAGATATTCCCACTTTTATTGACACTCTCACTACTAGCTTATGGCTGACCTTGGCTATTGTCGCTGGGTTAATTTTATCTAAATTTCTAGCTGCTCTGTTTTCAACCCTGCTTTATCGCTACAGCTGGGACGAGATGATGATCATGTGGTCCCTTTCTATGCCCCAAGTAGCAGCAACTTTAGCCGCAGCTTTAGTTGGCTTTCAAGTTGGTTTACTCAACGAGGCTGTTTTCAACAGTGTCATTGTTTTGATGCTGGCGACTTCTATCATAGGACCAATGCTAACGGCAAAATTTGCGCAAAAAATGCCCCTACCTAAGCCTAGTCCAGAAGCTAGTCAATCCTCACTTTGGTGGGAAGGTAGACAGGAATTGTTAGTAGAAGATCACGAATTAGAGGCGGAGCAGTCTGGGTTTAAAGTACTTGTGCCAGTCTACAATCCCCTGACTGAAAGGTATTTGATGGCAATAGCTGCCCTGTTAGCGCGTCATGAGTCAGGTCAAATTGTACCGCTTTCCATCGCTCAAGCTCACATTTCCCTCAATGAAGAGCAGATGAAATTTGCCCTAAAACAAAGTCGGCGCTTACTTAAACAAGCTGTGCAAATTAGTTCTGAATTTAACGTGCAGGCCAAACCAGTTTTGCGAGTGGAAGAGGATGTCGCTTCTGGTATTATTCGCACAGCCCTTGAACAAGATGCCAGTTTAGTGATTATGGGTTGGAGTGAAAAAACCATATTGCGATCGCGTTTATTTGGCAATATAATTGACTCTGTTTTTTGGTCTTCCCATTGCCCCGTTGCAGTCATGCGCCTATTGGAAGAACCAACTAACATTCGTCAGATTTTAGTTCCAGTCAAAAATTTAACACCCCAGACAGTACGGACAATCAGGTTTGCCCAACTTCTAGCTGGTAGTAACCAAGGTTCAGTCACCTTATTGCACATTTGTCCCGTCCCAACTTCCCAAGAGCAAATGCTTTCAATTGAAGCTGATTTTGCTCAAATTATTGCCGCTAGGGAACCCAAAGTTGACTCAAAAATTAAGGTAGTTCCCCATGAAAATGCAGCCGAAGTAATTCTCAAAGCTTCTCAGTCAGCCGATATAGTAATTTTGCGCTCTTTCCGTCGTCGTACCATCGGGGGACTAGCTGTCAGTGATTTAACGGAAGAGGTAATTAAATTACTCAACTGCTCAATGGTCTTGTTTGGAGAAGCTCACTCTTAAGTGCAACTTCCTGGAGAATCGGAGTAACAACCAAAACCGATTTAATTGACCGCTTTACCCTATTTCCCTCTCGGTCAACTCTGCCATAAAAAGTCTCACCTTGGTAATAAAGAGCAGAAGAACTTCCCCCGTCTAAATTCATCGCTTCTTCTGCTCCCAAACTTTTCATAAATTCAGCCAATTCTGGTAAAGAAACCCCACTATTTTGAGGTAATTCTGCTTTTTGAGCTGCCATTGCTAGTAAAATATCACCCTCACCAGTAATGCCCACTGCGCTGCGTGCATTGGGCCGTTTCGTTCCCAAAGCATCCCTAATTACTTTCCCCTCCTCAAAATCTAAAAAGCCTTCCTGAAATAAAGTCAGCGCCGGTAGTAAACGTGGGCCACCTCCTAAGGCATCAACTAAGACACAGCCTTCCGGAGTCGCTTCGCTGTGCAGGGCAATATCGTAACGGAAAGTTGACCCACAACGGTAACTGCGAAATTCCGTCCGGTTAAGGATTTTATCTAAGTAAGGGGCATTATTAGGATTATCCATCAGTCCTTCATTTAGCCGAGGATCTGCTACTAGTTGCCCTTCTTGCACAAGATAAGAGGTGGTTTTTTGGTTGTTCGGGTCAAAAAAACCGCCATTAATAACTGCTAACGCCTGATGTTGCTGGGCAAAGTCTTCTAATGGAATGAGTTGTTCAGACAAGGCAGTTTTCACCATAAAGCCTTTAGAAGCAGGAATCAAAACAGTGTGAACGACACTTGAATCTAGTTGATGGGACTGATAACTAAGTTCAGCTTCAGGCAAGGTTTGAGCAACTGAAGAGTTGATATGTACTGCTTGGTTGCTCAAACCGGATAACAGCACTAACAGCAAACTAACAACCAGCAAACTTAGCCAAAATATTTTTTTCACAAGGTTTATTTAGTCTTAGGGATAACTGTACATGGGTTAAGAAAACTACAATCAACCATCAACTAGCAAATTCCATTCTTTAGATGGATGATTTTAACGATAACCTTTACTCATGTCAAGATTGAATTATGTAATATGCAAGAAGTCTATGGTTTGAAGCTTCAAACCACAGACTAATAGATGGCTGGGCAAGATATTCCTTTAGCGTGAGGTAAGCCCTAGGCTGATAGCGGTAACTTTACGGTAAGCCAAGAAGGAATATAAATAATATGGATAGTAGTAAGCAGTTCTCAGATAAAGATAACCAAGAACAGATTGTAGATGCTGAAGTAATTGAAACACCAGTTGACGAGAATTCGACTGAGGAAGGAAAAGGTAATCTTGCTGCTGGTGCAACCGCAGCTGCAATTGGTGGCGTAGTTGGTGGCCAAATTGCTGGTAAAAAAGGAGCAGTAATCGGTGCCGTGATTGGTGCGGTGGCCGGTGGCTTAGCGGCGAAAGCTGCACCGGATGATGCTGAGGATAAGCTCAAGGATGCGGCACATCAAGCAGCCAATAAGGTTCAAGATGCCGCCGAGAGTGCTAAACCTTCCATTGAGAATGCCGCAGAACGAGCTAAAGGTGCGGCACATCAGGCAGCCAATAAGGTTCAAGATGCCGCCGAGAGTGCTAAACCTTCCATTGAGAACGCCGCAGAACGAGCTAAAGGTGCTGCCCTCGACGCAACTAACAAGGTTCAAGATGCCGCCGAGAGTGCTAAGCCATCTAAACCTCAAGATAGTCAGACTTTTGAACTAAAAGAGCGGGTTGTAATTGAACCAAAAACTAACCCAGGTGGAGCAACTTCTGAGCAAGAGACATATCTTGATGCAGAGGTTATTCGGGTTGAAAATAACGACAGGTAGGCTTTTACCCGTCTAAATATTAGGCATTAACGACTAAAAGATTGCCAAGGACTTACCCTTGGCAATTCTCATTTCAACTAACAATTTACTATTTCCCAGTCAACTCTTAATTAACTTTTCCTCCAACTTACGATAATTGGCAATTCGTCTCGTTCGTTCTAAGGGTGGATAGAGCATTACAGTTAACAAAGGTAAACCTGTCGCCAACATAGCTGACATTATCAGTCCATTAATAAATCCCAATTTAAGGCCAAATCCTAAACTAATTCCTAAAGCTGCTGATAAAAGAGAAACACAGATAGATAGAGTTTTACCAAATCCTCTTTGTAAGCAACTTTGCACCACACCTTCTCCTTCAAAAGCTGCCATAAACACCACCGCATCAACAGCAGCAAAGGCAGCAATTGCTGCATCTGTAGCCCTAAATTCTGCCCCAAATCCTGCCACAAAGATAGCGGCAACTCCAGCAAAAAATACTGCTGCTACTGTATCGAGAGCTTTGAGCTTAACACCAAACTTAGCCCTGATTTTGGTAACCAATCGACTAATTAAACCAGAGGTTACAGCGGCGGTTAATCCTAGTGCTGCCACAAATACTGAGACAAAAATAGCGATCGCCACCCCCATTCCCCCACTTTTATTAATAATTCCTTGCCAAGCGGTTGCCTCTACCCAAGTGGCAGTAGCGGCGAAAATGGCTAATAAGGAGAGGGAAAAGTAAGGCAGTCTTTTTTGTTCAATTGGTACAGGAGCAGTTTTAACTTTAAGTTTTATAACTTGTGTCTCTGGTTGAGAATTAGTGTTAATTAATATTTCTCGTTCGTAGCTTCTGTAGGCCATTAACTTACTAGTATCTACGCTAATTTGGCATAAGGCATTATTACTAGCAAACTCAGACTGATTAATCTTAATCCATTGATGATGGTCAGGAGTATGAGGGGGATCACTGAGATGGGGTGCCACCTGCCAACGAGTTTCCAATACTGTCTCAGGAACAGAGTTGCTAATTCTAATGGTTTGATTGAGTTTTTCCCCTAATCTTTTAGCATTAAATTCTAGGCAAGTTTGAGAAAGAACCAGTTCAGGAACACGGTTGATATAGATAGGTTTGAGAGCTTCTAAGGCTGTTTGAGCATCAGGTAAACGATCTTTTGGTTTGAGTTCAACCATCTTTTCTAGCCACTCAATCCAACGTAAACTTAAACTGGGTACTAAATGTTTAAAATTAAGGCGATAGTCATCATCAATGAAATTGCTAATTTCCGGCGATGGGGTACCAGTTAGTAAGCAAATTAAAGTTGCCCCTAAACCATACAAATCGGAAGCTTTACTTAACTGTCGATTAAATAGCTGTTCCGGTGCCATGAAACCAACAGTACCTTTGGCAATGCTGCTCATGGCAAACTCGCTCTCACCAATTTGCGCCAAACCAAAGTCTACGAGGAAAACATAAAGCTGATCATCAACCAAAATATTTTCTGGTTTGATGTCTCGATGACTAATAGGAGGCAGACGATTTTGCAGATAAATTAAGATGTTGAGTAGAGAAATGGCGATTTTCTTAATCTCATCAGGGTCAAAACTACGAGGTTCAGCTAAAGAAGGAGCATCTTTGTACTCCTGCACTAAGCAAAAGCCTGTGGGTGTTTCAAAGGAATCAAGATAAGAGGGAATACCAGGGTGATTTAGTCCCTGTAGTACTTGGATTTCCCGTTTGATGGCTTCGTAATCTGACCAATGGCTATCGCGTTTAGCAAAAAGAAACTGTTTAATGACAACAGGCAGACGATTGGCAAGGTTGATGGCAAGGTAGGTAACTCTCCCACCAGCGCGATTGTGTCCCAACTCTCTGACAACACTGAAACCGTGGCTGGATAGGTCTGAAAAATTGCTCATGAGTGTGAGAAGAAATGCCACTGTGTGCTAATATTTCTATTCTGAGGTAATATTAGCGAATCTGGACATTCTTCTTACAGAAAGCAAATTAAGCATTGATTGGTCTTCGTGATCACGCCAACTATGCTAAGGAAAGCCTAAGTAATGTTGCTTCGGTTGCTGACATGCTCAAGCCAGTTGCCTCTCGCGCTGGTATGGAGGGATCGTAATCAAACCGAAATAGACCCTCTTTAAGCTTAGACACAGCACTAACTTGCTGGCAGACCTGTATCAGAAAGAGCTGTTCAAGCTGTTCTGGTGTCAGAACACGATAATTTTTCAAGCATTCACCCAAAGGTTTATCTTCCGGACAGCACCACTTGAGTAATTGGGTAAGTATGCGATCGCTAACCCACTCCTGTTGCTTAATTAGGGAGATCAAACCTTGACCATCTAAACGATTAGCCGCTGCCACAATTCTACCTTTACACACCCAGATATAGTAATATTTTTGGGATTTTCCTGGGTTTTTTGGCGCAGCTGTTATCGTCAATAAGCCAGTTTTCTTTCCCTTCTCGATAAACCAACAAATTTCTAGGAAGGAAAAATCAGTTAGATATCCTTTAATAGACATGGTTATTGTTAACTTTTATTAGATAAATTTTTTTATCTTTTTATTGGCAATTAGCGTTCATCTAGATTATGGAGATAGCCAACATAAAAAAGATAAAACAAATCTAAACAAAAATAGTCTTTTTTTTAACCTCTTGTTAGTAACAGTAATCTAATTTCTTGACTCAGTTTGACCGCATCAGCCAAATCAGCACAACTCAAGATCGCAAGTTAAGTACGCAACTTAAGCTAATAAGGTGTTAATCCTAGCCTAAGCACAAATAAAGAAGAACTTAGATAAGTTAAACATATACTAATTATCAGTAAATCTTATAAAACTTCTGTGTTGCAAACAAGTTTTAACGACTATTCCTAATTATCTTCTCTCCTGGTAAAGCCAAAGTGTTTTAATAATGAGGTAATGACGTAAAAAGCCCTTAAATGCTATTTTTTAAGGGAAAATACAAAGTTCTACCCCGGAGAACCTTGGCTGTTTCAACTAGCGGAACATCCCTATCACAGCTGATTTGCCCTAAACATCCGTTTAACTGAATGTCCAAGAAAAATCAGTCAACAAGACGTAAGCGGGGTGTTGTCCTCTCTGTTCAAGGCTGGCAAAGACTACAGGCAGCTAGGCACAAGTCAGAAGTAGAAGAAAATGGCGGAAAAACCTACACCCTAGAAGAACTGAGCGAACTAACTAACTTGTCCCCCAATACCCTCACTAAGGTGCAACGTCGCCAAACTACTGTCGATCAACAAACCCTAGAGTGCTATTTCAGCACTTTTAATCTTGCTCTATCTAAAAGTGACTATACCAAGCTAGAACCTGATCTTGTACTGCACCATCACAGGTTAAGCATTATAGGCCAAGTTCCAATAAATTCTCCCTTTTATATAGAACGCTCCCCTGATGAGTCACTCTGTTATGAAGTT
This sequence comes from Coleofasciculaceae cyanobacterium, assembly GCA_049683475.1. GTDB lineage: Bacteria > Cyanobacteriota > Cyanobacteriia > Cyanobacteriales > Coleofasciculaceae > JBAUJE01. The sequence continues at coordinate 6,984 of JBAUJE010000119.1, forward strand.
ATCTTACAGCCTGGAAGCTTAATTAGGCTCAAAGCTCCCAGGCAAATGGGCAAAACTTCTCTAATGGCAAGAATTCTCAATGTAGCTAGAGAGCATCAGTTAGAGACGGTTGCTTTGAGTCTTCAGCTAGCTGATGCCAAGGTTTTGAGCGATTTAAATCTTTTCTTGCGCTGGTTTTGTGCCACCATAACTCGTGATTTGGGGCTAGCAAATAAACTGCCAGATTATTGGGATGATATTTTTGGCGGAAATTATAACTGCACAGATTACTTCGAGAGATATCTGTTGAAAGAAATCAACAGTCCCCTAGTTCTAGGATTGGATCAACTAGACACAGTATTTAATTATCCAGAAATTGCTACTGATTTTTTTGGCTTGCTGCGAAGTTGGCATGAAAAAGCTAAATACGGCAGCAGCAATAGTAATATTTGGCAAAATCTTCGCTTAGTCGTAGTACATTCTACAGAAGTTTATCTGCCTCCGAATAGCGATTTATCATTATTTAACTTTGGCCTATTAGTTGAGTTTCCAGAATTTACAAAGACACAAGTGCAAGAGTTAGCTCAGCGCTACCAACTAAATTGGAACGATAAGCAAGTTGATTTGTTAATGTCTTTCGTAGGAGGGAATCCCTATCTAGTGCAGCTAAGTTTGTACCAGGTAAAATCCGAGCATATTACTTTTGACCAGCTGTTAGTAACTTCTACTTCTGAAGAGGGAATTTATAGTAATTACCTCTGCAATCTACTCTGGAAGCTCAAACAATATCCCGAACTTGCTACAGCTATGAAGCAAGTTGTGAACTCTCATAGTTCCTCAGAACTAGAACCAGTGCAGGCATTTAAGTTACAAAGTATGGGATTAGTAAAGATAAGCAACCAGCAGGTTAGACCTAGTTGCGGTTTGTATCGTCAATATTTTAGTCGCGTTTTAACAATACCTTGATTGGGAGTGATCAAATTATTAGACATTTCCAGAAAGTGAGTTTTAGCTCCTGTAATAAGGAGATTTTAAATTAATTGTTGGATATATCTAAAGATAGATTTGCCTCATTAGGTTCGTTATCAGTCATAACAATCCCCGATAATGGATAAAAACTAAAATAACCGCCCAGGAACCCAATGCTACTTTTATTGCGACCAAAATATTGAGCAAAGGGATAACCCCACCACTGAGCAGTGTACCTAACTCTCCGTGGGGTAATTCTACTCCCGTCAGAGTTATAACCGACA
>JBAUJE010000120.1:0-55956 GCA_049683475.1 Coleofasciculaceae cyanobacterium
CGATCTTTTTCCCTTTGACTTTGACTTTACCGAGAAACCGATGAGCGTACTTTTCTGGTGTAGACAGGCGAGAAAGAGTTTCTCCACTAATAAGGATCGCTGCTCCGTAAACCTTAGTCAAGCCTTCAAAGCGAGAGGCAAGATTAACTGCATCGGCAATAACTGTGCTTTCCATTCGTTGCTCATCGCCGATTGTGCCTAGCATTAAGCTACCAGTATGTAAACCAATACCAATTGCAATTGGTGGTTTGCTAATAGCTTGGCGCTCTGAGTTGTAAATTGAGACTTGGCGTTGTATTTCAATTGCGGCTTGTAGTGCGTCGTCGGCTGTTTTGGGAAACAGAGCCATTATGGCATCACCAATATATTTATCAATAAAACCTTGGTTTTTGCGAATAACAGGACTTACTTTTTTCAAATATTCATTAATAAAGTCAAAGTTCTCCTGAGGAGACATTTTCTCTGACAAACTAGTAAATGAGCGAATGTCTGAGAACATAATTGTCATTTCTTTCTGTACAGAGTCGCCTAGTTGAACCTCGACAATACTTTCCCTATCTAAAAACTCTAAGAACTCATGGGGTACAAAACGTCGGTAAGCAACGTTAATTTTAGAGAGGCGAATGTGAGTTTTAATTCGTGCTAAGAGTTCGTACTTGGAAATAGGTTTAGTTAAATAGTCATTTGCCCCGGCAACAAATCCTTCTACCAAGTCATTTACTTGATTTTTGGCAGTTAACAATACAACAGGTAGTTCAGAAGCTCTAAATTTTTCGCGTATCTTTTGGCAAACCTCATAACCTGTCATGTTGGGCATCATCACATCGAGTAAAATGAGATCTGGTCGAAAACCTTCTTCTATTACTTTTAATGCCTCCTGACCATTAGAGGCTTGGGTAATAGAATAACTTTGCAGAGAAAGATGGTTGACCAGCACCTGAAGATTAACAGGCTCGTCATCTACTATTAGAATTTTGAAGCCTAACTTCTTAAGATTAATAACTTCACAGTCACTTAAACTTTGAGTAGCACAATTGGAAAAATTTTCCTCTTCGCCCTGACTATTACTAATACCTAAAAGTTGTGATACCATTGACCAATTTGGCAGAGGGGGAGAAGCTGTTGCTAATTGTTCCTGAGAGACTGGCAAGGTAAAAGTAAATTGTGAACCCTTTCCTTTCTGAGATTTGACGCGAATTTCTCCCCCGTGTAATTGCACAAGCTGCTTAGTGACAGCTAGACCTAAACCAGTACCGCCATATTTTCTAGAGATAGAAGTGTCCGCTTGCTCAAACAACTCAAAAATTCCTTCTAAATTATCATCTGAAATACCGATGCCAGCATCTGAAACTGTAATTTCCAAAAAATTACCTATCATAGTTGCTGACACTTCTACTGTGCCAGATTCAGTAAATTTAATGGCATTGCCGATCAGGTTATATAAAATTTGTTGTACGCGATTTTCGTCAGCATCAACTGGTGGTATTTCCGGTTGAATTGAGTTGATAAGTTGTAAAGATTTTTTGTTAATCAGTGGTTTAGAGATAAGGAGAACTACTTCAGTAACTTCTCGTATCCCCACTGGCTTAATATTAAGAGAAATATTATCGTACTTTAGTTTAGAAAAGTCGAGAATATCGTTAACTAGCTGATTTAACCTTCTGGCACTAGAGACAATAAGAGAAATATTAAAAAGGGTGGGTTGCGAAAGTTTGCCAGTAGCACCATCAATCAAAGACTCAGCAAGACCAATGATACCGTTAAGTGGAGTACGAAGTTCGTGGGAGGTATTTGCTAAAAAATCATCTTTTAGCTTATCCATGTGCTGCAAAGCCGAATTTTTTTCTTCTAGCTCCTTGGCGTAGGCTTTCAGACTTCTTCTTGCTTGGGTGAATCGACGTTGAAAAACCCATCCCAAGATTAAGATAAAAATGAGCATGCCGAAAGGAAAAATATTACTGCTTTTAAAAAATCCTAAATTATCGATAGATAGTAAAATTGAACTTGTTTCGATTAATAATGAGCTGGTTAAAATGAGAAATCCTAAAGCAAATATTTTCTTTTCTCTACTGTAACTTTTGCTAAATAAAATAACAGTACAGCAAGCTGACAAAATAATTAAATTTGCCAGCATCAAGGCAACAGAAAGCCTAATTACAAACCTTAATATAGATGCAACCAGCCAATGTTCAGCTAGAGGAAATAAGGAAAATTCAAGCGACAATATAAAAGTGATAAGCAGCAAATAAACTTGCCATTTTCTTCTAATAAAACTACGGTATTCTTCCACATTTCTTTCAAAAAATATGTAAATAAAACCTGGAAGCAATAGTAGTGATATCTCTCCGAGATTCTCGCTAATCTCTGAAAGAAATTGCTGGTCTGGCTGAGTAAGCAACCAACCTACTTCTCCACTAGTAGCAAAGGTAGAGAGTCCGGCAGCAATAGCCAAAAGACTAAAGGAAAAATAATGTGGTTTTTCTTGAGCTTTAAAAAGCAAAAATAAAGAAATTATTCCTAATACTATATAAAACACTCCTAAAGTCAAATTAACAATATTTTCTATTTGCTCTCTAAACAGAATATTTACCACAGCTACCTGAGAGCCAAGAACTAATTGACGAGGTTTGAGGATAAAGAAATCTGAATAGCTTGTGTAAACTCTTAAAAAGAGGGTTTTATCGGCAATATCAGCATTAAGAGGAATAAATTTTAAATCTTCAGTTTCTAAAGTAAAATCAACCGAGTCTTCTTGGGTAGCTAACTTAGTGATTAATTTGTCTTCTAAATAAATTTCTACAGGAAAACTAATTTTTTGATAAAGTGTCGGTGACTTCCACTTCCCCTCTGGTAATTTTATACGTAGCCAAACAACTTTTATATCCTCTCCTGGTTTTTGAATTCTTTTATTAATCTCCAGTGATTGCCAATCTACAGTTGGGATATCTTCCCTAGTCCATAGGGGAATGTTGTCCTCTGTTATAGGTGAATCATCCCAGCAATATTGCCACCCTTTGTCTAGTGCTACGGGTGGTGAATCTGTACTAGCTTGAGCAACTCCTGATGATGCTAGTAATGGTAAGCTAGTCAGTATAATCAGTAACAAAGTAGACAGGCACAATAAAATAGGGGTACAAGTTCGACCAAGTTTTGGCCTCATTACTTAATTTCCTCAAAAGCTATCTATTAAGCTTTTGCACCCCTAAAAAGCGTTTAGATTGAACTATAATAAGAAACTTTTTGTATCTAGTTATCGAAGCAAGTAGAGATTAGAAATAGCTAGAAGTCAACCTTCAAGTATCGGTTTTTATCCCTTTTCAAGCGTTCCAATTTAGCCTAGTTCTTGAGACAAGCGGTGGAAAAACTGAAATCTACTTAGATTAGATAGACAGCAGAGCAAATGTCTAGAAAAGTCAACTGCACCTAGTATAAGTATTGAAATACGTCAACTAACCAGAGGCTGAAATTAATTGGATTGTTACTTAAGTCCTAGCTTTTTTGTCATACCAGCTTAATTAAATAGATGATTTATGTCAGAGTCTCTCTTGGTAATATAACCTATTAAATTGAAATCTTGCCGCCTCAGAGGCATCGACCTAAAATTTAGAGAATCAGTGGTGAACACGTCAGTTACTGACAGCTTTCTAGCTAGAGAGACTCAGAAGACTGTTTTCCTAGTAACAAATAAGTGGTCATCTTTCCTTTGCCTTTGATAGGAATCTGTCCCCGTTCGGCCAAAAAGTATTCATCTTTAAGGCACTCGTAGGTTACGCTGCTGACCTGAATCGCACCAGAAATGCCGTGGGACTCCATACGACTAGCAGTATTGACAGTATCTCCCCACAGGTCATAGGCAAACTTATTTAAACCAATCACACCTGCAACGACTGGGCCGGTGTGAATGCCGATGCGGATGCTTAAAGCTTGACCAGTTTCTTTATTTAATCTGTTGAGAGCTGCTTGCATATCTAGTGCCATATCAGCGATAGCTTGAGCGTGATTAGTTTTAGGCTCTGGTAGACCGGCTACGACCATATAAGCATCACCGATCGTTTTAATTTTTTCCAATTCATGTTTCTTGGCTAACTGATCAAAGACGGAAAAAATGCCGTTAAGCAAATTGACAAGCTCAGTGGGAGATACCTGAGTAGAAAGTTGAGTAAAACCGACAAGATCAGCAAACAGAACAGTAACTTGTTGGAAATTATCGGCAATGACAGTACGATTCTCGCCTTTAAGGCGCTCAGCAATTGACCTAGGCAAAATATTGAGCAGCAACCGTTCAGATCTTTCTTGTTCTGCTTCAAGCTTCTGGTATGCTACCTCCATCGCTTGGCTAGCTCGAAACTCGGCTCTACGCGATCGCTCGTAGAGGTAGACCGAGAGGTTACAAATAAAGCAAATCCAAAATAAACGAAGCAATAAGCTGACAGGCTCTTCCACTAACTGGGTAACCTCTAGACCAAGCATTCTATTGGCTCCAAAGAAGTAGGTCAATGAACCGAGTTGTGATATCAAGTGAAGGGGCCAGCGAAGTGGCATCATTGTCGCTTGAGAAAAAAATGCCATGGTCCAGTTGAAGTACTCGAAGTGGATATGATGATCGGGAAATTTAAGATGGTCAATAGTCCTAGCTATCTCCTGAATCAGACTTACTGACCAAGAACCCCAAAGAAAAATTAGGGAGTGATAACGACGACCTAGCGGCGTGCGCAGAATAGCCCAACAGCTCAGTAAACTGAGTTGAATTGCCGTACTAGTAAGCAACCAGCCTAAATCATATTCTCTATTCAAGAGAAAATTGAATACGTCCGGAATTGTCGTACTTATAAAGTAAAGTAAAGCCAGCCACAACCCTAGTTGCATCCGTTTTTGCATAAAGCTATGACGCCAACTTTCATAGTTAAGCATCGTAGACTTAGCCTCAAAGCTGAGACTGGTTAGTACCCGTCGGAGAAAAGCAGCAACCCTGACTCTGCCTAATTTTCTCTGCTTCATCCCTCCTTATCCCAGTGCTTGTTATTGCTATTATTGCCCCTGCTAGCACAGTCTTGACACTTGTCTACCCCTCACATTTGGTGCAACCGCCTCAATCAAATCAGTGAAGCTTTGGTTAAGCTTGAAAATGTCATCCCTTGACCAACGTCTAGTGCAAGTGGACTTTCTTGATCCCCCTGATGCAACTCCACCCCAAGTTGTGACTGTCAAAACCCTAGAGTCACCTGATTAGATTTCTCAATCAGATGAGATTATCTCTTGATGTGGGGTCAGGCTCCTATTGATAGGCATTTGCCTTCCCTGGTATAACATTTAAAGTTAACTGAAGTTTTTGATGAAAAATCATAGGCATTGGTAGGTCGTGATGCCGTAAAACTATTTATTGTTAAGCTCTAGGAGAAGAGCGCTGCACCGTACAGCCCTTAAAGGTGCTTCCTTTATCGAGATCAGAGTTACCTAAGTCTTCCTTAGCTTTGATCATACGGTTCAAAGTTGTAACGGGTGCAAGTAAGGATAACAATGAATCACTTAAATGAGGAAGAACACCTAGGTTCCCAAAATATGCGGGTGGCAATGATCAGAATTATCAAGGGCATAGGTAGCCTTCAAGAGCAGCTAGGGAATCAGAGTAATGCCATAAGCCGATTAGAAGCTGCTAAAGCAGTTCAGCCCACTGAGCGACCGGTAGAAACCCCAAAAGTACAAATTCCGGTCAAATGGCTGCTGCTAGCAATGCTCGGTGCTAGCATAACAGGTGCTTTAGTTAGTTGGTTGCTAATGCAACTGGCTCCACCGGGAGTGCTATATCGGACTAATGGGCGCGTTAATAACCTGGAAATTAGAATGCAAAGGTTAGAAAACGCATTGAAAGATAAGTAGATGAAGGGAAAGTTGAAGAGACTCTAGTTTAGTCACTGGTGGATAGTTGTTGCCCAATCATTGATAACAACTAGTTTTTGGCAACATCTGCCCACTAGCAACAACTCTTTTATATAACTCTCACAAGAGCTGCTCCATAAGGTTCTCAAGCATTTCAACAATCCTATTGAAACAGCAGGAGAACCACATATAGTAAGTTGCTAGCCTATATCATTTTTGCAGAAAATGCAAGCTGAATGTGCATTTTTTTAATAGATAGTAAAATATTTTTTCTATTTTCCATTAAGCTGAATATGCAAAGATGTAACCGTTGGCATCTGTAAGGTAGCCATCAGTTATTTATTGACAATATGCTAACAACATCTGATTTTCTCACCTATACCCAGTGGGCAGGTATCATCACCATAGCCTGCGCCTTTTTCTCTGTCCTAGGTTTTATTTTCCAATGGGGCATTAAGTTTAGGCTAGTGGGCATTACAGGCTTCATGCTTGTCCTTACTAGTGGTTTGTTTGCCCTTTCTCTCGTACCTTTGACTCGTACCGAAATTCCTGGGGCAGTCCGTTATTCTTTGGTCTACGACAATGGTGGTAACCAAGCCGTGATTGCTGTACCACCTTCAATCACAGAATCAGAACTTGAGGCAACCCTGCGCCAAGCTGCGGGGGATTTGTACTCCTACGGACGCTTAGGTGGTTCAGACAACAAGCTAAGAATTAGGGCCCGCGCAGTTACACACCCTTCTCCGGGTATCTCAAAACCCCTTTTCTTGGGTCAAGTCAAAAGATCCCTTTCTCAGCGCGAAGATCCAGATATGGTAGTAGACCTCTACTCAGAACGCTTTGCCGAACTACCTCAAGCCTCAGCTAAGCCTGAGGAAACATAGCAGTTGAAGGGAGACAGGAGTCAGGAGTCAAAGTTGGATTAAAGATACACCAATTTTTACCCTGTCTCGTTTTTTCTGATTTGGCAGTTTCCTATTTCCTTCAAGAATAATGAATTGCTCTTTACCAATAACAACTGCCACTAAAACTTGCTAAAACGAAAAATACAGTAAAAAACTTTACTGAAATAAATTCTCGTTAACCTTAACTTTGCTATTTGCAGCAATCACTTCTCGTAGCCATCTCTAATTATCCCAAGATATACTCAATTATTCTGACTGCTGTTTCAGGTTTTGCACAAGTAAATCGATGAATCAAGCCCCTACCTCATTACTTTCTTTGACTGTGTCGCCGGAAAAGGTTTTGCGTGGTACTCAGGCACTAGCATTATCAGGAGAAGCGATCGCTACCCTAGGTAAACGTCCCTTGGTTCTAGGGGGCAATCGCACCTTAGCGACATTGACAGAGCAACTGCAAGAAGTATTGGAAAAACAGCAGCTAAGCTATGTTCTAGCCTCCTATAGTCCTGATTGCAGTGAGGCATCTTTGGCAAAACTGCGAGAAGCTGTTGCCTCCCACCAGGCTGATTTGATCGTTGGCATCGGTGGCGGTAAAGCTTTAGATACAGCCAAACTCCTAGCACACCAGTGCCAGCTACCAGTAGCTACAGTACCTACTTCTGCTGCTACTTGTGCTGCTTGGACGGCTCTTTCTAATGTCTATTCTGACCAGGGTGCTTTCCTCTACGATGTTAGTCTTACCCATTGCCCCGACTTACTAATACTTGACTACAGCTTGATTCAAACAGCACCACAACGCACTTTAGTCGCCGGTATTGGCGATGCCTTGGCAAAATGGTACGAAGCTTCCATTAGTAGTGGCCGTTCTAGTGCGACCTTAATTATCGCTGCTGTTCAACAGGCAAGAGTCTTACGAGATATTCTCTTACAGAAGTCAGCTGAGGCCTTGGAAAAACCAGGTAGTGAACTTTGGCAGGAAGTAGTCGATGGAACAGTCCTACTGGCTGGGGTGATTGGAGGTTTAGGAGGTGCTCAATGTCGCACCGTCGCAGCCCATGCCATCCATAATGGTTTGACCCACCTTGCCGCTGCTCACAGCGCTTTACATGGAGAGAAAGTTGCTTATGGCATTCTTGTTCAGTTGCGTTTAGAAGAAATGCTTCAGGGTAACCAACTCGCAGCATCAGCACGGCAACAGTTATTGCAATTTTATGCAGAAATTGGTCTGCCCTCAACTCTTGAGGCTCTTGGTTTAGGCAACATTACCCTGGCACAGTTGCGGCAAGCGGCTGAAATTGCCTGCGATCCTGCTTCTGATCTCCACCGACTACCATTCAAGGTAGTGCCAGAACAACTAATGGCGGCTATGGTTTCCACCACAGTGTCCTTTGAGAGAAGTCGTACTCAATGGGAACTAGCGGCGACTGACTCTCAAAGTTAAAAATTGCTGGTTGCAGAGAACAGCAACAAACTAAAACAGATCAAGTCTCCGAAATTAAAATCTCCTGTCTGTAGATATTTTGTGTAAGCAACTTACTCATTTTCTTGTCTTTTGCTTCACTAATTGCTGGTTTCAAATTAGTCAGGACTGGACGACTTAATTTTTAAATCTAAGTACTTCTAGCAGCTTTACGTTTCAAATCTTGTACTAACTGTACTAAATCAGGATTATTTTTTTCCCAAACCAGACGTTCAGCTCTTTTTTTTGCTAATTGTTGCTCAATCTTTTCGGTGGTTAGGAAAGTTCCAAAATCTTTTGGTACTGACTCTTCCTGAACTTGAAATAATCGATTTAGTATTAAATCACCTACTTCTTTACGATAATGAGAACTATCCCAGTAGTTTTTCATATCATCGTTAATCGGTTCAGTTGTAATACTGTTGTAGCCAGAAAAATCCCAAACTGGCGTAATTTCAACAACTTTACGTTTCCAATCTTCTAATTCTGACCACATTCCAGCAGTGTTAACTGCTTCTAGATGACTAGCATGGAGTGGAGAAATAAAAACCTTTAACTCTATATTTTTTTTCTGACAAGTCTCGACAACTTGCTTAAAATCGTTGAGAAAACTTTGAGAGAACTTGAAATTAGGATAAGAACGCTCACCTTCCAAAAAACCAGAAATCATTTTTTGAAATTTGTTTGCTAATGGCTCATCTGGTTCATTACCGTAAACATAACGCAGACCATTGGCACGGTATAGATAATAAGCGTCTGAATCCAGGCTTGACTTTATGGTTCGTTTGCTAGACTTTAAAGCATCTGTAGAAAAACCAATATTAATGGCATCTTGAACCGTTAAATTTTCTTTACCTAGCCTATTCTCATCAAAATCAGGGCTGTTTTTCCAGTTTTCGTTAAACATGAAGAAATCAATGCCTAGCACAACCTTTTTTACCTCTGGTTGATTAGCTAGTGCATGTTCAAAGTAGCGCCGAACTTCGTACATATTCGGGCCTACCAATGCTAAATTGTAGGCAGTTTCATCAGCAACAGCTGGGTGTTCCGGATCAAGACCTAAATCGCTTCGCGAGGAACCCAAAAGAATATTTTTGGGCTTGTTGTGCATTACACCAGCAGCCTTAAATAGTCTGGCATGATGATATTGTTCTGGCTTTAACTCATTTACACCAGATAGTTGGGGACTATTGACAACACCATAGGGATCAACTAAAGCGTTGAATACGCCAATAGTCATCAAACTCGGTAAGACAAAAGCTAAGAATGTTAAATTAAATCGACGATAGGCTTTGGTAGATACTTTCATAGTAACTTTTATCTTAAAATTGGAAGTAAAGGAACTCAGAAAGACGGTTCATCGAAATTAAACAACTGATGGCTAGACCGCCAAGTAGTAGTGACCACCACCAAGTCGGTTTAAATTTTGCGGCAATTTGCTGTGTATTGGGAAGAACGATAATACTGATTAACAAAGTACCGAGAAAAGCAATGCTTCGTTTATAACTTGATGGTAAATATTCCAACTTTGTTAATTCTGGGTCAAACTGTATGCCCATATTATCTAACCAAGGCAAAGCGGAATGATACTTACCAGGTAGTACAACTCCTTTCATTCCCACCATTGCTTTTAAAATTTCTATGCCATCATGAAGACTATTTGCCCGAAAAATCACCCAACTAGCAGTTACTGCCAAGAAAGTTATTACCCAGGCTAAGGGTAGTGGTAGCTTGCGATTCAAGCGACGCCAGCCGTGATTTATGGCTAAATAAGTACCATGCATTCCCCCCCAAACAACGAAAGTCCAACCAGCACCATGCCAAAGACCACCTAAAAGCATCGTCAAGATAAGGTTAATATATCGGCGGACTTGGCCGAGACGGTTGCCTCCTAAAGGTATATAAAGATAATCCCGTAAAAAATTAGATAAGGTGATGTGCCACCTACGCCAGAAATCAACAATGGAAATTGCTTTATAGGGAGAGTTGAAGTTGATTGGCAAGGGAATATTTAACATTAAACCCAAGCCAATTGCCATGTCGCAGTAACCGGAAAAATCGAAATATAGCTGGAAGGTATAACTTAGGGAACCTACCCAAGCTTCTACAAAAGTAATAACACCAGCATTATCAAATACTTCTTTAACCCAAGGCGATAGAGTATCGGCAATTAAGACTTTCTTTGCTAGTCCTATAACAAAATAAGTCAAGCCAACTGCAAAGTTTTCATGGGAAAAAATGAAATTCCTGCTTTTGTTAAGTTCTGGAATTAATTCGTCATGACGTAAAATCGGTCCAGCAATCAGCTGGGGGAAGAACACAACGAACAAACAATAAGACAAGAAGTCATATTTACAGTTTTTGGTTTCACCCTTGTAGGCATCTACTAGATAAGCTATTTGAGTAAAGCTGTAAAAAGAAATACCTAGAGGTAAAAGAATTTCTGGAATAAACCAATTGCCTGAGAATAAGTGACTAACGGAACTAACAAAAAAATTGGCATATTTGTAGTAACCAAGGATACCAATGTTAAAGCAAATGCCTAGCCAAAGTAGTATTTTCGCCCTTTGACTGGCTGGCTGTGAACCATCTATAGATTGACCAAAAAAATAGTTGCCAGCAACAGAGATGAGCAGCAGAGGCAAATAAGCAATACTCCAGTAACCATAAAAAGCTAAGGAAGATAAGGTTAGCCAGACCTTAGCGGCATTTTTTAAATGAAACTTTGCCAGACCGAAAAAGACTATTAACGTAATAGGGAAGAAGACAAAAATGAATTCGTATGAATTAAACAGCATTGCTGGTTAATGTTGATAACTATATAGTAGTACTCAGTTAGATGACTTACAGACTAATTGCTGGGAAAGATCCTTTAACGAGAACTTTCCTAATAGAGAAAATGTATTTCGTTAAGCAAGGAAGCGCTATACTTCCCCTTGAGGATTATTTAGCCCCTATAGAAATTTAAGCAAAAATTTATAGCACTGGCAGGACTGGGCAACTATCTTCACTCAAACTTCACAGTTGAACAGTCGGTAGGTCTTTCCCATGTCAGATCAAGGGGAAGACTAAAACTTTACCCTCAGATCTAAGAACAAATCATTGATTCTACCTATAAATATAATTAATACTAATTAATGGTGAATCCAGAGAAGAGATGCGGGAAAGAGGATGGGGGTCTAACTCCTGTGCTAAATAAGCTTGAGAGCAGCATACCCTAAAAAATTATCACTTCACTCCCTTCTGCACAAAGTATAAGAATAGCTAATTTAATCTTCAATTAAGAATTTCATTCTTAATGTTACTTAACCACCCTAAGGTTTTCCCGTAGTATCAGAAGTGAAGCAGGCGCAACCGGGCAAACCCAGAAATAAGTCAGGATAGCTGTGGTAGTGCGCTTCAACTTTGATTCCTACTACCGTTTGCAAATTACAAAGAGAGGATCTTAATATGCCTAGTTACAAGGTCACATTAGTCAACGAGTCTGAAGGGCTTAATACAACAATTGAAGTTCCCGATGACGAATACATTCTCGACGCTGCTGAAGAGCAAGGTATAGATCTGCCTTATTCCTGCCGTGCTGGTGCCTGTTCAACTTGCGCTGGCAAGATTACGGCTGGCACAATTGACCAATCTGACCAATCTTTTCTAGATGATGATCAAATTGAGGGTGGATATGTTCTGACTTGTGTCGCATACCCCACATCTGATTGCACCATTATGACTCACCAAGAGGAAGAACTTTACTAAACAGCTTAGAAATAGCAAAGTTGGTATTTTTTTGCCCCTTCCTCTAGAACATCGGAGGGGTTTTAGGGGTAAAAAGAACAGTACATTCTTCTAACTACAATCTTACCTGTTAGCCGTGCTAGCGTGGCTCAACGGGTAAGCTATTTAGAGCAGTGAAGTAGCCAAGCTCAAAGGTTTTTCCCAAAACACCTTAAGACGATGTTTTTGAGATAACTAGCTTCCTTAGTGCTAGGCTATAGGGCTTATTTCCTAAATCTACTAAGGTAAGAACTTATTTGAGAGAAAGGAAATTTTCCAAAGCCTTGACCATGACTGGCGGCCAACGACGGATGTTTTTCACCCAGTCCAAATCTTGGTAGCGTCGATCTAAACCCATGGCGGCGACCCAATTGCTCTCAGCTTCTCCCTGTTTTCCTTCAGCCCACAGTGCAGCAGTTAGCGCTGCCCGCACATCGGGAAATTGGGGATACTTACGAATCAAGTTGCGCATTTCACGCACAGCCTCTTCCCTCTTATCAATTTGATAAAGGGCAAGGGCGTAGTTAGCACGGGTAAAAGCAAAACTAGGGTTTAACTCAGCTGCTTTTTTGTAGTTGGTTATTGCTTCAGACCATTTTCCTTGACCCGCTTTGGCATTACCCAGATTGTTGTAAGCCATTGCGTCATTGGGTTCAAGTTCTAACAAATGCTCATAATCAGCGATCGCCTCTTCCCAACGTCCCTGCCCCTCATAAGCCGCACCACGATTGAGATAGGGGTCAGTTGCTTGGGGAGCCAACTCAATGGACTTATTAAAATCAGCGATCGCTTCATCTAGCTTATTCTGACTCACTCGCGAATTGCCCCGATTACTCCAGCCTACAGGGGAGTCTGGCAAAATTTCAATCAGCTGACCCCAGTAGCTTTCTGCCTCCGGGAAATTCCCAAGTTCTGTGGCGGTAAAAGCCTTCTGTCTCAGCTCATTAACCTGCCCAATTTGTGCTTCACTCAACTCAGGCATCACTGTCTGCGCCCCTACTGCTGGTGTCATTACCAAGAAAAGCAGTAAACTCAATACACCCAAAATCCAACGTTTCATCAATTTTTTCAACTCAGGCAAAACATCAATAGACTTCTTTGAGAAGTAGGGAACAGGGAATAGGCAATAGGCAATAGGGAACAGACAACAGGCAAATGTAGAATTGAAAATCGCCTCATCCCCTCACCTCCTCACTCCCATCTCACTCGTACCCCAAATGCTTCCGCGCAGCTACTGTTGCTACACGACCGCGAGGTGTGCGGTGCAAGTAGCCAATTTGTAACAAATAAGGTTCATAAACTTCCTCAATAGTTTGAGTATCTTCTCCTGTGGCTGCTGCTACTGCTTCCAAACCGACAGGCCCCCCATTGAATTGTTCAATCATTACCTTCAGTACCAGCCGATCTGTCCAATCCAAACCACTTGGGTCTACGTTGAATACCTCTAATGCCTCTGCTGCTACCTCCTGGTTAATCGGTTCTAATTCCTTAACTTGAGCATAATCCCGCACTCGTTTGAGGAGTCTGTTCGCAATACGGGGAGTCCCACGGGAACGACGGGCAATCTCTTCTGCACCATCTTGCGTTAACAACACACTAAGTAGCTGGGCGGTTCTTTGCACAATTAGAGTTAGTTCGTCTGCTTCATAGAAGCGCAGACGCTGAATCATGCCAAAGCGATCGCGTAGGGGTGATGTCAAAGAACCGACTCTGGTTGTGGCACCTACTAAAGTAAATCTGGGTAAAGGGATACTGCGAGTGCGAGCAGTTTGACCTTTACCAATGGTGATATCCAATCGATAATCCTCCATTGCTGGATAGAGTAATTCCTCCGTCATCCGCGAGAGGCGATGGATTTCGTCAATAAACAGAACATCACCTGGTTTGAGATTGACCAGAATGCCCACAATATCTCGTGGACGCTCCAAAGCTGGTGCTGCGGTAATCTTGCAGTTTGCCCCCATCTCCGTCGCCAAAATTAGCGACATGGTTGTTTTCCCCAATCCTGGCGGCCCATAAAGCAATAGATGATCTAAGGCTTCGTTTCTAGCTTTTGCTGCGGCGATACCAATTCCGAGAACATCCTTCAACTCTTTTTGTCCAATATAGTCCTCTAGGCGTTGCGGTCGAATGCCCTCTTCCTGAGTACCCGTTTCCTCAGCTGTTGCTGTTGCTAGTAAAAGAGCCTCATCTATCTCCTCCGTATTACGGTGGCGCTGGCGACTCTTTTTTTTCTTATGACCCCCTTTCGGTGGTTGGTCTGGCTCCTGAAACTGTTGTTTAAAAGAAGTTATCGCCATAATGATTGAGAGAATCTTTGCAATAGCAACGAGACACTGAAGCTTGAAGGGATTAAATTAGATGTATAGCCAGTATTATGGTTTCAGACCCTGTAAAACGATGATATAGCCAATCTCGAAATTGATAAGGTACATTCAATTTTCTTACCCCTACTCCCTACTCCCTAAAACCCCTCAACTATGTATCTCACTAAATAGAGAAACGCTATATGTTAGCTAAACGAATTTTACCTTGCCTTGATGTCAAAGCTGGGCGAGTTGTCAAGGGTATTAATTTTGTTAATCTCAAGGACGCTGGTGATCCGGTCGAGTTAGCACAAGCTTATAACGATGCTGGCGCTGATGAGCTAGTTTTCTTGGATATTACCGCAACCCACGAAGACAGAGACATTATTTATGATGTAGTTTACCGCACAGCGGAACAGGTGTTTATTCCCCTGACGGTGGGGGGCGGTATCCAATCCTTAGAGCATATTAAATTATTGTTAAGGGCGGGGGCTGACAAAATCAGTATTAATTCAGCTGCTGTAAGGAATCCAAACTTTATTAGTGAAGCGAGCGATCGCTTCGGTTGTCAGTGTATCGTTGTCGCTATTGACGCGAGAAAACGCCGAGATGACAATAATCCTGGTTGGGATGTCTATGTACGGGGAGGAAGAGAAAATACGGGAATTGACGCAATTGCCTGGGCAAAAGAGGTTGAGTTAAGAGGGGCCGGAGAACTACTTGTTACCAGTATGGATGCGGATGGAACCCAGGCTGGTTATGACCTAGAGCTAACAAGAACCATTGCTGAGCAAGTGCAAATTCCTGTGATTGCCTCCGGAGGAGCAGGTAATATTTCTCATATTTATGATGCCTTAACCGAGGGTCAAGCTGAAGCTGCCCTATTAGCTTCCCTTTTGCATTATGGACAACTCTCGATTTCAGAAATAAAAACTTATTTAGCAGAACATCACATACCAGTAAGACAGCTTTGAGTAGGTAGGCAGAAACAAACTAAGGTATGTAAACAAATATTGAAAAGCTCAAATCCTCTTCCCTTTTCATCCCCGAACTTTCAAGTTGGGGTTTCCATCTTCTTGCGCCTTCGAGTGAGTTATAAGTAATTTCTACTACTGTTAGGATAGATGAAGTTGTTAAAATTCTTAAACTATGCTGATTGCTATTTTAATATTCGACGTGCTATTGGTTGCTTGGTCACTGCACTTAATGCAGGAAGCTTTTAACACAAAAGAATTTTCTCTGATGTTAGCTGGCACCCTAGTGGCAATGTCTGCGGCTGCGATGTTAGTGGTTTATTTTCTGATGGGTAGCTACGTCGGCTATCTTACCCAGGTGGCTCAGTACTCAAATCGTTTCTACTGATCTACAGGAGAAAGTTGCCGCACTCGCTTGACAAGATGTAGTGATAAAGTCATCATAAAAAAGCACTAGACGGGGTTATAGCTCAGTTGGTAGAGCACCTCAATGGCATTGAGGGGGTCAGCGGTT
Source organism: Coleofasciculaceae cyanobacterium (assembly GCA_049683475.1). Taxonomy (GTDB): domain Bacteria; phylum Cyanobacteriota; class Cyanobacteriia; order Cyanobacteriales; family Coleofasciculaceae; genus JBAUJE01. The sequence continues at coordinate 15,801 of JBAUJE010000120.1, forward strand.
CGAATCCGCTTAGCTCCATGTAAACTTATGGAAACCCTTAGGGTGATAAATGCCCTTATGGTTTATATTTGTTAGCCTATAGCTTAGTCAGATAAAGGGTCAAGCACAAGAAGAACGCATTTCTTACAACTTTGCCCGTAGTTTTCCTCCTTGTGGATTAATTATTGACTGAGATTGGAATAGTGGAATTAACATTTTGAATCGGGCAAAACGGACGCTTGGACTAGCGTTTGCTGGCTGTTGATGATACTTGGATGGGAGTCCTATAAAACAGCCAATCTCAATCGTGAGTTTGGGAAGCCACGTTCTTACCCTTTAAGGGTTGAGCGTGGATGATGTCACAGATTCTGGAATATTGTCAGAGTAGTTGCCTCTACATTCGACAAAACTCTTCTAGGAAAATTGCTATGGAGTCAGAACAACAACAAAGGATTCTGGGCTACTTCATTGAGGAGGCACAAGATCACCTCAATACGATTGAGCAAGGTTTGCTCAGTTTGCAAAGCACAATAGAAGACACGGAAATAGTTAACGCAGTCTTCCGAGCTGTCCATTCCATTAAAGGTGGTGCAGCCATGTTGGGACTCGATGCCATTCAGAAGACAGCCCACCGTCTCGAAGACTTCATCAAAATCTTAAAAGAGTCTCCAGTCAAAGTAGATTATCAATTAGAATCTTTATTTTTAAGCGCATTTGATATTCTGCAAACTTTAATAGAACAGCTCACAGGAGCCTTTGGTTTGACAGACGAAATAGCCAACAGTAACAACATGTCTGAGACTGAATCAGTTTTTGGTGAGCTTAATAATCATCTAAAGAAGTTAGTTAAGGAGGCTAAAAGCTCTAGCCTGACTACTACAGAGACAATCGAGGTGAAAAAGGTTCGCCAAACTGAAACGATGGAATTGGCAACAAGCTCAGCTCTCAAAGAAAGAGCAAGCATCAACGGAAGCAACACCGAACAAGTTGAGCCTGATCTAGCTACCCCCACTCTGTCAGAGCAAGGTAAGACATCCCTAGATGTAAAATTTAAAAGGGATGTCTTGGTGCAACTAAAGAAGATGTTGCAACTTTTTAAGCAACAGGACGTGCCTGAAAGTCGCCAAGCTTTGCAGAAATGCTGCTTAGTTTTGAGAGACTTGGATCAACAAAAAAACTTGCCAGGTTGGAGTGAGTTAATAGAAACAGCAAGAGCAGCGATTGCCTATTCTCAAAATTCCTATTTTCAGCTTGCCAGCATCGTACTCACAGAAATCCAACAAGCTCAAGAATTATTGTTAGCAGGTCGTGCAGTTGAGATTGTTCCAAGTGAGAAACTCAAAGCACTTGTACCAGGGTTAGGAGCCTCCGAATTAGTGACAGCATCTGATGCCAACAACTTACCAGCCACATCAATCGATCCTTTTTCGGCAAAGGGAAATGGTGATAATCTATTATCATCTATGCCGGTCAGCCAGAGCCGAGACAAATCAATCCCAGCAGAGAGTAGTCAACTGTCAGCAGACAGTTTATCTGAGTTGAAAGAGCAGAAAGTAACCAACCAAGACTACCCAGCTATCTCAATCCCGGCGGAGGGAGTGGGAGAAGAAACTACTTATGATGATCCAGATCAAGCCAAGACTCCGGAAGTCGGTATAGCCGAACTCAATAGCTTAGCTGATATCTTTGAGGGTCAAATTCCTGATTTAGAACAAACTTGGCAAGAAGAGGAAATTATCAACCTAAATGAAACTCAGCCCCAAGCAGAGCAAAGCGAACAATCGACTTGGGATGAACAAAGCGATCTAGACGAAATATTAGGGGAGATAGAGAGTGTGGAAATTTCCACAGCAGATACCACCTCCCAAGAAGACGATTTGATGAGTTGGCTAGGTGAGGACGACTTCCAGGAAGAGGTGACATTCGGCTCTCAAAGCTCAGCAGACTCAAAGCAGAGTCAGGAGTCTGCCCAACTAAGTAAAAACTCATCAGCCGATCAAAATGATTTCCTGGATGCTTTGACTGAGTTTAACTCCGTTCGAGAGAATTCTACTGATATTAATCTAGACGAGTTATTCTCTACAGACGAAGCAAACGCTTCGGAAATTATGGATTGGGACGAAGAGAATGAAATTACTCTCGATCAATTAGAACTTACCCAAAAAACAGATCAGAGCAACGCAAATGCTGAGTTTGACAGTCTCTTTAACTTTGAGCAAGAGCCAGAGAGCAAGATAGCTGACTGGTTTGAAGAGGCATCTGAGCAATCTACCTCCCCTTCCTTAGAAATAGAAGATTGGTTAAATACGACAGAAAAAGAGGAAACTGATTTCAACGTAGATACAACCCCAGCAAAAGAAGTCGGGGAAGAAGTGGATCTGTTTGAGGGACTTGAGGCGAAAGCAACTGAAGCTGAGGCGGTTGATAAAATTCCCGACTTTGATGACTTTTTTCTCCTTGAGAGTCCCACTGCAGTCGAGAGTACTCAACTCACTACAGAAATCAACAAGGCAAGCAACTTTCTTCACAGAGAAACTCCAGCAGCAGAAACAGTTTCTGATTTCTCTGATTCTTGGCTAGAGTTAGATGATCAGGCAAATCTTGAGACGACCCAGAAGAAAGCGTCAGACACTGAACTTGATTGGGACAATCTCTTTGGTGATGAAACTATCTCAACCCCATCAACTACTCCACAGTCTGGCAACTTAGTATCCAACTCAGCAGATACTTCCGACCAAGACGTGCCTTTCTGGGGAGAAATACCAGACTCTACTCCAGCTGTTAATGATGCCGCTTTAGAGAGTAACAATAATGATTTTGCAGACCTAGAAGCCATGCTGGCAGATGATACAGCACAAGTAGGCTGGGAAGCTACCAGCTCGGCTCAAGCAGCTAGCAAGGATGAATTTGCTGCCTTAGAAGCTCTGCTGGCAGATGACCTAGTCGAGCAAAAGGCATCGGCAGCGACTGAGACGGAAGCAGATATTTTCACAGAACTTGATGCTATCCTGACAGAATCTTTACCGGCCCCAGCTCAGCAGGAAAGAACACCCACACAAAGCGCAGATATCCAGATAGAAGACGAATTTAAAGAACTCGAAGAAATGTTGGAGCGGGCTAAGCAAATGGCTGGCCCACCAACAAACAGAGATCAGCGACCTGCAGGACCAGTTATTCGCCGCCCCAGTCCTCTGGTTGAGCAAACAATGCGAGTACCAATTAAACACCTTGATAGCCTGAGCAACTTGGTAGGAGAATTGGTCGTCAACCGCAACAGTTTAGAACAGGATCAAGAACGCCTGCGGCAATTCCTAGATAATTTGCAGCATCAGGTTTCAGCCCTAAGTGACGTTGGAGCGAGGATGCGGGACTTGTATGAGCGATCGCTTCTAGAGAGTTCCCTGTTAGCCAGCCGTCAGAGCAGTTCGCCCTTCCCCCACTCAGGAATAGATTCCTCCGATCGAGATTCTAATGGGGAAGAATATCATCCCTTAGAAATGGATCGATTTACAGGGTTCCATTTGCTCTCTCAGGAGATGATAGAGCTGATTGTTCAAGTGCGAGAGTCAGCCTCTGACATTGGAATTTTGGTCGATGGAACAGATCAGGTTGCCAGGTTACTGCGGCAGGTAACAGGTCAGTTGCAAGAGGGTCTGACTAGAACACGCATGGTGCCTTTTGCCCAGGCAGGTGAACGCTTGCCCCGCCCAGTACGTGATATTTCCATGAAGTTAGGGAAACAGGCTAAGTTACACGTTGAGGGAAAGGAAGTCTTAATTGACAAAATGATTCTCGAACACCTCTATGATCCTTTAACCCACCTAGTTAATAATGCCATTACCCACGGAATAGAAGCACCAGAGGTGCGCCAAGCGGCGAATAAACCAGCTGCCGGTCAAATTACGCTCCAGGCTTTCCAACAAGGTAACCAGACGGTAATTTCTATATCAGATGACGGAGCAGGAATCGATCCAGAAGTGGTGAGAAAGAAGGCAATAGAGAAAAAGCTGATCGATCCATCAGAAGCACAGAACTTGACTCACTCAGATTTGTACGACTTTCTTTTCCATCCAGGTTTTAGCACCAAAGACAAAGCTGATGACTTCTCTGGTCGAGGTGTGGGGATGGATGTTGTACGTACTAGCATGAGTGAAATTCGTGGCGTAATCCACGTTGATTCAGTGATTGGTAAGGGTACTACTTTTACAATTCGCTTGCCCCTAACTCTAAGTATCTGTAAAGCCCTCTGTTGCCTTAGCAATCGAGCTCGCATTGCTTTCCCGATGGATGGGGTTGAAGACGTACTCGACGTATCTCCAGATGTAGTGGTAACTAACTCAGAAGGAAAAACTTGCATCCGCTGGCGCGATGGATTGATGCCCTTCCAACCCCTCTCTGATTTGCTCAAGTACAATCGTCAGCTTTCTCGGGCAAATATCTACGGCAAACGGGAAGACAATATGATCTCCATCGTGGTGCTACGCAGTGCCGGAAACTTCCTGGCGGTTCAGGTAGATCAAGCTACAGGTGAACAGGAAATCGTCATCAAGCAACTAGAAGGTCCCGTGCCTAAACCAGTAGGTATTGCCGGAGCAACCGTCTTAGGAGATGGTCGGATTATGCCCATTGCTGATGTGATGGAGCTAATCGATCTTTCCAGAGGAATTCGTGGTGGCGTTGCCATCTGGCAAAGGGAAAACATCTCAGTACCAGAAGAACCAACTACACCAGAAACTAAACCAGATCCCATGGTGTTAATTGTTGATGACTCGATTACGGTACGCTCCTTACTGGAAATGACCTTCACCAAATCTGGTTATCGGGTTGAACAAGCTCGCGATGGTCAAGAAGCCTGGGAAAAACTTCGCTCCGGTCTTCCTTGTGATGTCGTCTTTTGCGACATTGAAATGCCTAGAATGAATGGTATTGAACTACTCTCTAGAGTACAGAAAGACGAGGAACTATCTCAGATACCAATTGCCATGCTTACTTCCCGTGGTGCTCAGCGTCACCAACAAGAGGCTGCTAAACTAGGAGCAAGAGGCTACTTTATCAAGCCCTACCAGGATGACGTTTTGCTAGATGCAGCCCAACGGATGATTAAGGGTGAGGTACTTTTTGGTAATGGGATGAATTCCTAAACTAGTTTCCGGGAGAAGGGTTCTATCCTTTGATAATTGATTTAGCAACTTGGTTCGGTCTTGAGGAAGATTTTGAGACATCAGACCCTAAAGAAAAAACGAATGAACAAGGGCTTAGGCACTATCATGCTTGCCTTGTGCTTTTGGGGACTGACTGCCCAGGAAAAAACGGCAGCAAAGACCCAAAACATAGAGATTCAGGTGGGAATCATCCAGCGATTCGGAGATGAAGAAACGGATGAGCTGACTTTTCAGGCGACTCCAGGCGATCGCCTTACTCTGCGCTTTCTCTCTGGCACAATGGAGCCACAAACTCTGCAAACCGATAGCATTAAGCTAGAGACAGAGATGCTACCTCTACGCAAGCCGATAGTAGAAGAGCGCTTGGTCTTAAGTAACCATGCCACCTTTGAAACGGCAGAAGACACCGCTAATCAGTGGCAGGAGCAGGGTATAGAGGTGGAGTTGACACAGCCTGAACGCTGGCAGGTTTGGGCGAAACGAGATGTTTATCAGACCCCTCTACTACGCCGTCTACTGCTGCAAAGTCTTAAAGCCCAAGGCAACACAAATGCTTATATTGAAACAAAAGTCCTGCCAGAAGTACCTAGGGTATCTTTCACCCTGGGTAGTTACCGCTACAATCGTCAGGAGTTAGAAATTTCAGCTGGTAAAAATCTGATCAAGGTAGGCGTTGGCAAGAAGGATAATAACCCTCGACTGTACTCCGGAAGTCTGCGTATCCAACCTAACTCCTATGGTAACTATACCCTGGTAAACCAGGTGCCATTGGAAACTTATTTACGAGGCGTTGTTCCCCATGAAATTGGCTCAGGGGCTCCCTATGCCGCAGTAGAAGCTCAGACAATCATAGCTCGCACATATGCCTTGCGGAACCTGCGTCGATTTGCCGCTGATGATTATGAACTCTGTGCTGATACCCATTGCCAAGTTTATAAAGGACTAACTGGCACCTGGATTCCAGCAGATCAAGCCATTGCAGCAACGAAAGGTCAGGTTTTGACATATCAAAACGAGCTTGTAGATGCCCTTTATTCCTCTACCACTGGTGGTATTACTGCTCCCTTTAATGATGTCTGGAATGGCGCAGAACGTCCTTATCTCAAGGCTTTAGTAGATGCACCAACGGCAGTTTGGAATTTGTCGCAAAGATCTTTGGCTTCCGAGCAAAACTTCCGTCAGTTCATCGACCTGGAGGAAGGGTTTAATGAAACTGGTAAGAGTACTTTCCGCTGGCGTAGGCAAAACAGCTTAGAACAGATAGCAGCTGACTTACAGCGCTATCTTGAAAGAACCAAACGACCTCTAGCTGACTTTAGTACTATCGAAAGGATCGAGGTAGTTGAGCGATCGCCAGCAGGACGAATTCTCAAACTCGAAGTACAAACCGATAAGGGTACTATTGAAATCAACAAAAACGAAGTCCGTAGTGCTTTTGGACCTCCCCGCAGTACTCTTTTTTATCTAGACCCAATTTACGGAGAAAAAGAAGAAATCCTAGAAGGCTATGCTTTCGTGGGTGGCGGTTTTGGTCATGGCGTTGGTTTAAGCCAATACGGTGCCCACAATTTAGCTAAACTCGGTTGGAGTGGGGAGAAAATCCTTAGTTTCTATTATCCCGGTACTCGTGTTCAACCCCTCAATGATTCCATTGTCTTTTGGAATTCTCCTACCGAAGCAGCAAGACCTTAGCTTAGGTAATTGATAATCTCCTAACAATTGTGGCGACTGCTACATGCACAAAGTTTAACAGGAATACTCCCAATGAAAAAGTATGTTTGCTCAGTTTGCGGCTACGAATACGATCCAAAAGAAGGTGATCCAGATAACGAAGTTGAGCCAGGAACCGCTTTTGAGGATTTACCAGAGGATTGGGTTTGTCCCGTCTGTGGAGTTCCACAGGGAGAATTTCAAGCAGAATAGGAATAGTTACTTTTTGTTGTTGCTACTTTCTGCCGTTTGTCTGGTCTAACTATTGTCGTTGTCGGTGGTGGGGCCGCCGGTTTTTTTGGGGCAGTTACCTGTGCCCATAATTATCCCCATAGCCAAGTCATTTTGCTAGAAGCCTCGCGTCAGCCCTTAGCCAAGGTGCGTATCTCCGGTGGTGGACGCTGTAATGTTACCCATGGCTGCTTTGAACCAGCTTTGTTGGTACAAAATTACCCAAGAGGGAGTAAGGCGCTGCGGGGGGCTTTAACACGTTTTGGTCCTAAAGATACTGTTTCTTGGTTTGAAGAACAGGGTATTAAGCTTAAAACGGAAGCAGATGGGCGGATGTTTCCTGTCACCGACAGTTCTCAAACAATTGTTGATTGCTTATTAATGGCAGCTAAGACAGCTGGGGTAAAGCTGCGTACAGGTACTGCTGTTAAAGAGGTTTCCCAGTCCCCTCTAAGGCAGGGAAAATTTGAGATTGTTTTAAGAAATGGTGAAATAATAGAGTGCGATCGCCTTCTCCTTGCTACTGGTAGTAACCCTCAAGGCTACCGCTGGGCAGAAGATTTAGGTCATAAAATTGAGCCTCCTGTTCCCTCCCTCTTCACTTTTAATATTTCTGACCCCCGTTTGCAAGACTTAGCTGGGGTTAGTGTCAATCACGTTAGCTTGCGCTTAGCAGATGGAGGTAAAACTTTACGGGAACAAACCGGGCCATTACTAATTACCCACTGGGGCTTAAGTGGCCCGGCTGTTCTCAAATTATCTGCTTGGGGTGCAAGATTTCTGCGCGAACATCACTATCAAACCCCCTTATTAGTTAATTGGCTACCTCAATATAAGCCAGATAATTTACGAGAACTTTTACTTCAGGTTAAATCTCAGCTAGGAAGACGTTTAGTTGCTACTAGCTGTCCTGTTTCTATTCCTAAACGCCTTTGGCAAAATCTACTTATTAATTGTGGTGTTGAAGAACAAGAACAATGGGCGCAGTTATCTAAAAAATCTCTCAATCAATTAGTTCAAGAACTGACTCAAGGGCGTTATTTAATTCAAGGTAAGGGTGTTTTTAAAGAAGAATTTGTTACTTGCGGCGGTATAAGTTTAAAAGAGGTGAATTTTCAGACTATGGAAAGCCGTTTAGTTCCCGGTCTTTTCTTTGCTGGGGAAATCTTAGATATTGACGGTGTGACAGGTGGATTTAATTTTCAGAGTGCTTGGACGACTAGTTATTTGGCCGGTCAAGGGATGGGAGTAGGGGCAAATGCTTTGCCCCTGGATTTATAGCACCACGCGTTAATGTTAGGACATTTCTATACTCTCAAACTCAGCCACAGCTTACTGTTGCCTATTGCCTGTTGCCTGTTCCCTAGCGCGTAGCGCTATATAGGTTAAATCAGGATTTTTATCCACAAATGCTGACGCTCCTTACGTCGCTATCGCTTTGCTAACGCCCTCAACCTCTTAAAGGGTGCTCCCAATCCAATCCCACAAAACCGCATTCACTATCTCCGGTGCTTCATCTTGAGGACAGTGACCCAAGCCTTCTAAAGGAACAAACCTTTCAACAGTAGAAAAGTTAGCCAATTCTCGCGCTAATTCTATCGGTTCCCAAGGGTCTTCTGTCCCCCACAAAATAATAGCTGAACAGGGCAAAATTGGTAGTAAATCTTCTGGTAATGGCCCTTGAGAATAGCGAGTAAAAGCAACAAAAACATCTACTGCCCCAACATCAAAAGCTGGTGCCATCAACATATCTACTAATTCATCAGTAACTGATTCTGGATTTCTGTAGGCTTGCAGGAGAACTTTACGCACTACTTTAGGCTTAGCCAATTGACTAAAAAATAGCTGACCAACCCACTTAATTCCTAACAACTGTTGTATAATGGGTGCCCCCATACTGCGATACCAGGGCAGTTCTGCACGTTTGCGATCGTGCAATAGCCGTAGGGAACAATTCAGCAGAGCAATCCCTAAAGCAATATCAGGATTATCCACTGCTGCTTGCATCGCCACAATGCAGCCAATAGAATTACCCACTAAAAAAGCCGGGTCACCTACTACTTCTCGACAGAAATCTGCTACCTGTTGACCCCAAGTTTCAAAGGTATATTCCACCCCAACACCAGGACTAGGCTTAGCTGAAGCGCCGAAACCAATTAAATCTATGGCATAACAACGGCAATTTTCTCCCAAAACTGGCAGATTCTTGCGCCAGTGACCAGAAGAAGCACCGAAGCCATGTATCATCACCACAGCTGGTCCTTGGTCACCTGTAGCTTTGTAACCAATGGAGAACCCTCGCCAAGTCCAGGTTTTTGTCTCAAGGTTAGGGCTGATAGGGGTAGCAAAGGAAGGAGCAGTCATGGCAGAAGAAGCGATCGCATATCTTAGTCTACTCTTTACATTATGTAACAATTTTGCTAAATACAGGTAAAGTATCCTGGCTCCCTACTCCCGATCCCAGAAGCTTGGTTATCTGGTTCAAACAAATAACTTTAATTAAAAGAAAACAATTGTATAGAAATATATCTGTAAGAAACATCCCTCATTGTATTGTAAAGTAATAGTAAGTAGTTATTGGCAAATAACTACATATCAAATGCCATAAAAAAGTTTTGTTAAGTAAGCCACACTATTAGCAATCAAGCTCAAGCAAGTTGATTAATTCCCCATGAATTAGCTGTAGGATCCTACAGCAAAAGCACAGCTTTACAAAGCTTCAATTTGTTGCTTCTTGTGAGTGTCGAACCACTAGGTATTGCCAATTATTGGGTGTTTCTTGAATGCTGGCACAAAATTCTACCTCTTTAGAGCCATTTCTGGCTTCTGAAATTCAAACTTCTTACGCAACTTCAAAAGCGGTTATTTTACCGATTCCCTACGAGGCGACAACAACTTATCGCCAAGGTTGTCAGAATGGACCAAATGCCATTTTGGCAGCATCTCAACAGCTAGAAAATTATGATGATGAGTTAGAGAGGGAAACTGGAACAGATGTAGGTATTTATACACATCTAGCCATTGCTGACACTAGAGAGGGTCAGTTAATCTCCTCTCAGAAGATGTTACAAGTTACTAATCAGACAGTGGCTAAGTTGCTAGATGATAAAAAGTTTGTGATTGCCTTAGGGGGGGAACATAGTATTACAGCCGGAGTTGTCGATGCCTACCGAACTGTTTACAATGAATCTTTTACTGTGATTCAAATAGATGCTCATGCTGATTTGCGTCATGAGTACGAGGGTTCCATTCACAACCACGCCTGTGTAATGCGTCGAATTGTCGAGATGGGGTTACCAACCCTACCTATAGGCATTCGTAGCCTCTCTCAAGAAGAGGCAAACTTGATTAAAGAAAAATCAATCCCAGTCTTCTGGGCGCGAAAAATCGCTCAGCAGCCAAATTGGATCAAACAAGCCCTAGGTAAGATTACTACTCAAAAAGTTTTCATTACCATTGACTTAGATGGAATCGATCCAACTTTAATTCCAGGTGTGGGGACACCAGAACCCGGTGGCTTGAACTGGTATGCTCTCACCAACTTTTTGCGACAAGTGTTTGCAACATATCAAGTCATTGGTTGTGATGTAATGGAACTGGCACCAGTTGCTGATTCTGTTGTGTCTCAATATACTGCTGCCAAACTTGTTTATAAGTTAATCGGCTATCAAGCTTTAGCCCAAGGTTGGCAAGATTAACAACAGGTTATCAAAAATAAGTTATAGCCGTTCTTATCTAAGTGAGTTAAACTTATTTTCCTTGCCTACTATATCAGAGATTCGTACCTCAATAGATAGAAAAACTCTCTAAGCTAAACAAGCCAAACATTCTCAATACAAAACCTCATATTTTGTTATTTTCTTCAGTTAAAACGTCGTTGTCAGGAAAATTAAGTCAGATGAATATAATGGAAAGAAGTATTACTAGAGTTGGCAGTTACGCTCCAGATTTTGAATTGCCTGGAATTGATGGGCAAGTTCACCATCTAGCCCGTTACTTGGAGCAACGCAAAGCCGTAGGAGTCGTTTTTATTTGCAACGATTGTCCTTATGTTTGCTCTTCTTTAGATAATCTCAAACAAATTCAATCTCGGTTTCAATCTCAAGATTTTACCCTAATTGGTATTAACTCCAACGATGCTAATCAAAACAAGGAAGACAGCTTCGACAATATGAAGAAATTTGCCAAGAAAAATAGGCTGAATTTTCCTTACCTTTGGGATCCAACTCAAGATGTAGCCCAAAGCTTTGGTATCGAGAGAACCATGACAGCGTTTCTTATTGATGAGTTGGGAATTATTCGCTACATTGGCAATGTAGATGGTTCAGTTACAAAACCAAAATTACGGCGAACAAATTATCTGCAAAAGGCTCTCTCCTCTCTCCTCGCTGGACAGGAAATCTCACCAAAATTGACCGAGGCAAGCGGCACTACCATCAAGTGGCGTTTCTAGGTAGTTCACGACCTTGGATTAATTGCAGCAGAACTCATCTGAGAATTGGAAAGGATGAACTAAGAATTGCTAATTGTTAATTGTTGATTTCTATCTGCTTTCTTATATCTATCTGCTTCCCCATTTCCCCAACTGCCTACTCCCTACTCCAGGAATTTGCACCTTACTGGGAGACATTACACTTCCGGACTGTTATCTTATGTGGGTGGTCATTTGAGAAAAAAGAGTCGTAGCATGGGGATGAAATACCGACGGGTTTTACTAAAGTTGAGCGGTGAAGCCTTGATGGGCGAACAAGGCTACGGTATTGATCCGGGAGTAGTTCAAGAGATTGCAGGAGAAGTAGCAGAGGTAGTAGGACAAGGTGTCCAAATGGCAATTGTCGTAGGAGGTGGCAATATCTTTCGCGGTCTTAAAGCCTCAGCAGCGGGAATGGATCGAGCAACGGCTGACTACATTGGCATGATTGCCACAGTGATGAATGCCTTAACCTTACAAGATGCCCTTGAGCAAATGGGAATACCAACTCGAGTGCAAACGGCGATTGCCATGCAGGAAGTGGCAGAACCCTACATTCGCCGTCGTGCCATTCGTCACATCGAAAAAGGTAGAGTAGTGATTTTTGGCGCAGGAAGTGGCAACCCTTTCTTTACGACAGACACCACAGCGGCCCTGAGGGCAGCAGAAATTGATGCTGAAGTCATTTTTAAAGCTACTAAGGTAGACGGCATTTACGATAGTGACCCCAAAACTAATCCTAACGCTCACCGCTATCAGAGCCTCACCTACGGACATGTTCTCGCTAACGATTTGCGGGTAATGGACAGCACCGCGATCGCTCTATGTAAAGACAATAACATCCCAATTATGGTATTTGATCTTACGGTACGAGACAATATCCAACGTGCCGTTAAGGGAGAATCTGTCGGAACGATTGTGGGAGGTTTTTGTGAAGTTATCTGAAGTTGAAGGTCATATGCAGAAAGCAGTTGAGGCAACTCAACGTGCTTTCAATACTATTCGTACAGGTCGTGCTAATGCCAGCCTACTTGACAGGGTAATGGTTGAATACTACGGTACGCCAACCCCTTTAAAGTCTCTGGCTAGTATAAATACGCCAGACTCTAGTACAATTACCATTCAACCCTATGACAAAGGTAGTCTGACTCTAATTGAGAAAGCGATTTCGCTATCAGATGTTGGCTTGACTCCTAATAATGATGGTGAAGTTGTTCGTTTGAATATCCCACCCCTGACGAGTGAACGCCGTCAAGAATTCGTCAAGATGGCTGGGAAAATGGCAGAAGAAGGTAGAGTCTCCGTTCGTAATACACGCCGCGATGCTATTGAGTCTATCCGCAAACAAGAGAAAAATAGTGAAATCTCTGAGGATGAATCGCGAACTCAGCAGGAACAAACTCAAAAGTTAACTGATAAGTACATAGCCAAAGTTGACGAATTGCTAGCCAAAAAGGAAAAAGATATAACTACTGTTTAAACAAACAGTACTTCTCTAAATGGAAATTCAGATAGTCAAATCTGTTTATTGCTGCCTTTTACTAGCAAACTAAACTCCTGAAAGTCGAGTAAATCCCCCCACTAGTAAGTGCGGGGGAAAATAGTATTAGATTCAGTTGAAGTGTACTCCTCAAAACCTTCAATAGCCGCTTACAATTTGAGCCAATAGAGTGTCAATACTGACCTTCAAAAAAAATCCGGATATAATGTTGGGGCTAGGAAGGTTTAGGTAAGTGCTGAGGCTTACGTTGAATTTTAAGCAAGCTAGGAATAGCGAAACTATTCAACTTTAACTGGCAAGAGAGGAATTGATTAGCATACCTAATTAGTTGAGTCTACCATCAAATTTTTAACTGGATCATTATCCTCTCGGAAGATTCTCTGTTGATATCTCAGCTCAGGTCAACAGTCCATTGAACTGCAAAAGAGGAGTAAAATTTAAGCCTAATGTTTGACTGCATAATTGTTGGTGCTGGCCCTGCTGGTGGAACCGCAGCCTATCATCTCGCCAAGCAAGGGCGGAAAGTTTTAGTAATCGAAAAAGAATCCTTACCTCGTTATAAATCTTGTGCAGGCGGTGTTTCACCGGCAATACAACAGTGGTTTGATTTTGACTTTTCCCCAGTCATTTCCACGAAAGTTGATAAGATTCGCTACACCTGGAAGATGGATGACCCAGTGGAAGTGAAACTAGAAACACCAGAACCGATGTGGATGGTGCAGCGAGATATCTTCGACCACTATCTCATTGAGCAAGCCCAAAAGCAAGGTGCTGAACTTCAAGACAAGACAGAAGTAACCGGCATCGAGTTTAAGAACGACCACTGGCAAGTAAACACCTCTAACGGCCCCGTTGAAGGTCGCTATCTGATTGGGGCAGATGGTGCTAAAGGTCCTATGGCAAAATGGCTGGGCTTTAAAGATGGCAAAAAGCGTATGGCAGCTTCTCTGGAAGTGCCAACCGGAAATGGGACGACCAACAATCCCTCTATTCACTTTGATTTTGGTCAGGTCAAAAATGGTTACGTCTGGAACATGCCTAAAGCCGATGGCTACTCTATCGGTGTTGGGACTTTCCTCGGTGGAGAAGAACGCAAACTACAAGATAAAATGACGGACTACGCTAAAAAAGCAGGTCTTGACCTGAGTAAGGCCAAACATTATGAGCATCCCCTCTGCCTCTGGAATGGAGAAAAGACACTGCATACCCAGAATGCCTTACTTGCAGGGGAAGCAGCCTATGTTGTAGATCCCTTTACCGCAGAAGGAATTCGCCCTTCAATGTACAGTGGTGTAAAAGCTGCCGAGGCAATTAATGCCGCTTTGTCTGGTCTTGGAGATGCCCTAGAAAAATATACCCAAATCATCAACGAAGAATGGGGTAGCGATATGGGCTGGGCCAGTAAATTAACTGGAGTCTTCTTCCGTTTTCCTGGCGTAGGTTACAGAGTTGGCGTTAAGCAACCCAAAGCCACTCAGATCATGCTCAAAATTCTTTGTGGACAATTGCGTTACTCAGAGGTAGTTAATCATGCCATGAAGCGTTTAAATCCCTTGGCTAGAGGTTAAGTCAGAGTCAGACTATAACCTTTTCTAAAGCCAGTGAGGTGCATTTGTTTTCTTACCTGCTCCCCAATACTCATCGGGTAAAGTGATGAAGTGGTGAAGTGATGAAATATAAACTGGGAATTGAACATCGCCAACGGAAAATTGATAGTTGTTCATCTCCCCCTACTTCCCCATCTCCCCATCCTCTCATCTACCACGACTCCCTAAAATCACGGTTTTTGTACCTCACCCCATTAAGAAACGCTATATATGCTCATAGAAGTGCAAAAGCACTCTCAAGGAGAAATAAAGCTTAAAGATAATGTTTGACTGTATAGTCGTTGGTGCCGGCCCTGCTGGCGGAACTGCTGCTTACCATCTTGCTAAGCAGGGTCACTCAGTTCTGGTGCTAGAAAAAGAATCCTTACCTCGCTATAAGCCCTGCGGAGGCGGAGTTTCACCCATAGTGCAAGAGTGGTTTGATTTTGACTTTTCCCCTGCCATCTCCGTCAAAGCGAAGAAGATTCGCTACACCTGGCGGATGGGAGATCCAGTCGAAATTGAACTGGAGATCAAAGAACCAATCTGGATGGTGCAGCGAGATGTTTTCGATCACTTTTTAGTCCAGCAAGCCCAAAAACAAGGTGCCGAACTCCGAGAAAACACTCAAGTAACTGGTATTGAGTTTAAAAGCGATCGCTGGCAAGTTAATACCAACCAAGAAACCTTTGAAGGTCGCTACTTAATTGCGGCTGACGGTTCTAAAGGGCCAATGGCAAAATGGCTAGGTTTCAAACAAAGGAAACGGCGCATGGCTGGCGCTTTAGAGTCAGAGGCACCAGCACCCGAAACTAGCAATCCGATTATCCACTTTGACTTTGGTCTAGTAAAAAATGGCTACATTTGGAACTTTCCTAAAGCGGGTGGCTACTCAATTGGTATTGGCACTTTTCGAGGTGGTGGAACTCAAGACCTCAAAGGTATGGTAGGAGAATATGCCAATAGTTTCGGTGTAAATCTTGATAATTACCGGCAATACGGTCATGCCCTTTGCCTCTGGGACGGTAATCAAAAGCTGCACACCCAAAATGCTCTTCTAGCAGGAGAAGCTGCTTGTGTCGTTGATCCCTTTACAGCTGAAGGGATTCGCCCCTCTATCTTTAGCGGTGTAAAAGCCGCAGAGGCAATTAATGCCGCTTTGGCAGGTCAAAAAGATGCCTTAGAAAAATATACTCAGGTCATAAATGAAGAATGGGGCGCTGATATGAACTGGGCTAATAAATTAGCTGTCAGCTTCTACAGCTTTCCCAAAGTTGGCTATCAACTAGGAATTAGGCGACCTCGCGCCAGTCAAATCATGCAAAAGATTCTCTGCGGGGAATTACGTTACTCAGAGGTAGCCAACCGCGCCCTTCAGCGTCTAAGTAGTAGCCTAGTGCCAGGTAGTATTGGCTAAACCAACCAACACCAAACTAGCTAGACCGTCCGGTTACCAAAAATGTTACCAGCGCTTGGTCATAGCTCGATTACTTATAAGATTCAATTTCAGTTAAGACTCCTCATGCCTGAAGCCGTTGGTTTTTCCTGCGGCTTTTTTCTTGTTAGTCATTCTACTAAATTCTTGCTAGGCATTACTAGACCCCATGCCAATGTAGGGTTTGATCAATAACTAAGTCTATCAGTTGGCAAAAGTTCGAGCCGATAGCGATAAAGTGCGACTGGTTTCTCCAGCGCTTTGAAATAATCGGAATCTTGGGGTGAGAGGTAAATTGCTGTTACTTGGTCAGCCTCAATCCCTAAATTGGGAGAAGTCCTTAAGCGATAGTCTGTAGTTGTTTCCACCTGGTTTAAATAAGGTTGGGCTGTCCCTCGGAACACTTGGTTAGAGATTTCTGTGGCCACGAATTCTCCAGGGTTTGGTGTCTCAGTTGCCCGACCAACAACTACCGAGATTAGTTTACGACCAGTGCGTAATGAGGTGAGTTGACGATTGGGAGAAGTGGGATCTACCTTGACAGACTCAATTAGATCATCACCTAAATAAGCCTTGGCAATATTTAACCCATTAAATGTTCGATCCGCTACTACTCCTGTAGAGAAAGACTTGTTAAATATATTTGTTAGGGCTGGAAATTGTTGACAAAAGCCACCCTGGCAAACTGTCGAGTTTTGATTTACCCAAGGAATAAACTGACCACTAATTGCTTTTTTACCAGTAGGTTCAGAATCTCTGGCTTTCTGGAAACGCACCAAAAAACTGACTGGCTCATTGAGATAGCGACGATTGCTTTCAAACCCCGGTGTCACAACTTCTGGTGCTAGAGGGGCTACTTGATAAACCAGGGTGCTGGTAACTTGCCAGGTACCTTCGAGCCAATTTGGGTAAATCAAATCACCATCAGCTAGGTGAACTGGTGGTTTACTTTGCCAAGTGGGGAACTGCGCCAAACGATCAGCTAGTGGTCCTGCCTCTGCCTGACTAGTCCAAAGCAGAAAGACTATAACTACAGCTAGTTGCCAACTTACTCTAATTATATTAAGTAACTTTATCAAAATTATTTTTTATTTCTTCAATCTCAAACAAATATAGCGCTTCTATTTGAGCCTTGAACATACAGAATTAAAAAAGGGAAAAGGGAAGAAAAGATTTCTCAAATCAGTTAAGTATGCTATAAGCATAAATGCTCAAGCAAACCAGCTCATCTCCTTACTTAAGGCCCTAGCTAGTCCGGTTAAAGCCTTATATTCAGGGATTTTGAGCTATTACTTAGCACCTCTGCAAACTTAACATAATATTAAGTGAATGTACTTGTTTGTCCCAGTCAATCGAGAATTAATTCTGTTTACCGAGAATTAATTCTATTTAAGGAGGATAAAAATAGATCAGTGGATAAATTTTAACTTTTGTACTAATTAATAATTAAACTGCTTTAATATTCAAGCATCAGGGAAACAACTTGAGCCTAAGATCACGGGAATCTTGCTGAGGAGCAGCAATAGCCAATTTGCCAGTGCCAATGGTTGCAGTTTTCAGCATCTATTATTTCAGGAATTAGCCAAATGAAACTAGCTGTTAGAGGAATTAGTCAATCACTGACTGCCCTATACCTCTTGTTAGAACCTCTTGGTCTTGGGCAGACATCGGCACAACCCATTATCTCAGCAGCTGACGGTACAGGAACAATCGTCTCACCCCAAGGCGACAGTTTTAATATTGGTGGAGGTAGTCTTTCCGGTGATGGGACTAATCTCTTTCACAGCTTTAGTGAATTTGGTCTGAACCAAAACCAAATTGCTAATTTCCTCTCCCAACCTGGCATCGAGAATATTCTCGGTCGTATTAACGGTGGAGAGGCTTCTTGGATTGACGGTCTAATTCAAGTTACAGGTGGCAACTCTAACCTCTTTCTCATGAATCCAGCTGGCATAGTTTTTGGCTCTCATGCCCAGCTTAATGTAACAGCATCATTTACTGCTACTACTGCTACTGGCATTGGCTTTGGCGAAGACCGATGGTTGAGCGCTATAGGTAGTGCTGATTATTCTACCTTGGTAGGTAAACCACAAACTTTTTCCTTTGCTAGCACCCAAACCCCAGGGGCTATTGTCAATGAAGGGCTCTTGGCCGTAAAACCAGGAGCAAATATAAGTTTACTAGGCGGTAGCGTCATCAGCACAGGTACTCTTGAAGCCCCAGCAGGAAACATTACTATTGCTGCTGTGCCAGGGGAAAGCTTGGTAAATATAACTTTTGAGGGACATTTGCTCAGTGTAGAAGTTCAGCCCTCCCAAGAAGTTCTAAATCCTCTTTCTTTACCCGAACTCCTAACTGGTAATAATTTGGGTCACGCTACAGGAGTTAGGGTGAATCAAGACGGTACTGTCCAGTTAATGGGTTCAGACCTGACTGTAGGAGCAGGAGATGTGGTTGCCAAGAATATAACTGGGCAAACGGCTACCCTGAGAGCTAATGGCAACCTAACCTTAGTAGAAAGCCAGCTTTCTACTACTGGTAACCTTAACTTATTGGCACTCTCTACTGTGCGGGTTCGGGGAAGTGAAAGTAATCCTTTTTTCGCTAAAGCTGGGGGGAATCTCTATATTCAGGGTAATGACAATCTTGATTTCCAAGCCTTCAACTCTGTCGAGACACCGTTTCAAAGTGGTGGTGACCTAAGTTTGGTAAGTAACGGTGAGATTACCTTAGATGCTCACTTTAGCAGTGGCGGTAGCATCTCGATTCAAGATTCATTAGGTATTCCGGGCAATTTTAATAGTCTTTATGACCCAATTATCAGTGCCAATGGGGATGTTGAATTTGGCGACTATACAGGTGTAGCCTTAAAGGTTGAAACTACAGGTAGCATCAGAGCGGGCAATATCACTATTACAGCACCAGACACTCCTACTTTTATCCCCACTACAGACCCTCACTTTAATGAGTTGACAACTAGCCGTGCTCTGATTTTGCAAGCAGGGAAGACTGAACTGGATAATCCCCCCAATCTTCCTCAAGGGGGTCTAGTAAGATCAGACTTTGTTACAACCTTGAACCAGTCATCACCTGCAAGCATTACTACCGGAAATATAAACACTAGTTCTGATTTAGGTGATGCTGGTTCTGTTGCTCTAGAGGCAACTGGCAATATTAGCTCAGGTAACATAGTCACCACAGATATAAGCCTGACAGGTAATTCTGGTGATGTCTTGTTATCTACCACCGGAGGGCAGATTCAGACAGGTTTGATTGATACTAGTGAGCCAAATAATGGTAGTTCGGGCAATGTAACTTTGTTGGCAACAGGTAAAATTACTGTTAACGACGCAATTAATACCTCCAACCGACTTGCTGGTAACGCCGGGGATGTCAGTTTTTCAGCGCCTCCTCAATTAGTAAATGGTTTACCTGTTCTTCTTGACACAAGGAATTTTGGTGACCCAAGCGGGAATAGTCGAGGTCTAGTGACAAACGATGCCGGTTCGCCCTCAGATAATTTAGTAAGTCCCACTTCTAGGCCGACAGGAATTCCCAACCCTGTTCGCCTGACAACCAGACCCTCTGACAACGGAGGGACTCAGTTGCCTGATGATACAGTAGTACAGCAGAATACCGGGCTACAGCCTCCTTCTACTAATACCGCGTCACAGCCTCCTTCTACTAATACCGGGTCACAGCCCCCTTTGACCGATAGTACAACCAGTGGATTATTAAGTGGATCATTAATAGAGGTAACTCAACTACTGCTTACGACACTAAACCAACAGTCTAGTCAAGTAGAAGTTCCCATCCGAGTACCTATTTTAAAAGAAAGTGACCCTGTTTATCTATTAGAAGAAACCTTCACAGAGGAATTTACAACTCACTTAGAAATACCCTCGAAGGTAAAAATTAATACTATTGATGATGTCCGTAATCGAGTTAGAGAAATTGAACAAGCTTCTGGTATTAAGACTGGAGTTATTTATGTCAGTTTTACACCAACTTCTACAGCAATTTCTGAAGCTGAATGTCTAACTGGCTCTTCTAAGGTAGATAATAGCTCTGACTTACAGGCTTCTGAACCAACTCAACCCCAGACAAGTTGTACCAATCTCCGGGAATCAGAATTAGAACTACTAATGGTTACAGCAGAAGGTGAGCCTGTCCGTTGGCGAATTAGCGGAGCTAGTCGTAGTAAAGTACTAGCCACAGTTCGAGAATTTCATCAAGCCGTCACCAACCCTGCCAAGACTCACACTACTAACTATCTAAATTCAGCGCAACAACTTTATAAATGGTTAGTAGCTCCCCTGCAAAATAGTTTGCAAATTTACAACATCGAGAGCTTGGTTTTTTCCCTAGATGAAGGTCTGCGTTCTCTACCCATTGCAGCTCTCCACGATGGACAAAGATTTTTAGTAGATAAGTATAGTGTTAGCTTAGTCCCTAGTCTAAGTTTAACTAATGCTCGTTATAAAGATTTTCGCCCCTTTAAGGTTCTTGCCATGGGAGCGTCAGAATTTGACGATCTAGCTTCCTTACCTGGGGTAGCGGTAGAGTTAGCAATAATCACTCAGAAGATGTGGACAGGTCAATCTTTTCTCAACGAAACCTTCACCCTAGATAATTTAAAGGCTCAGCGAAGCCAAGATAAATTTGGCATCATCCACTTGGCAACTCATGCTCAGTTCAGGGCTGGAGCTCCCAAGAATTCTTATATTCAGATGTGGAAAAGTAAACTGCGTATCAATGAACTCTCTTCACTACAGTTAAATGATCCACCAGTAGAATTATTGGTTTTGAGTGCTTGCAGAACTGCTCTCGGAGATAGGGAAGCAGAACTTGGTTTTGCCGGTTCTGCATTACTAGCCGGGGTTGACTCTACCCTGGCGACACTTTGGTACGTCAGTGATCAAGGTGCTTTAGGACTGACCACAGAGTTTTACTCCCAGTTGTCTGAGCGACCAATTAAGGCTGAGGCACTGCGACAGGCACAACTGGCAATGATTAGAGGTGATGTACGTATCGAGAATAATCAGTTATATAACTCTGGCAAGAGTATTTCCTTACCAACAGAATTATCAGAATCTGGAAACTCAAACCTTTCTCATCCTTACTACTGGGCCGCCTTTACCTTGGTTGGTGATCCCATTTGATCCGTCACATTAATTGCTCAATATTAATTTTCAGCTCTTTCGTAGGCGGCGACTATTCTCTGGACAAGGGGATTACGAACAACATCTTTACTAGTGAGTTCACAAAAGGCAATACCTTCGACTGTTTGCAGTATTTTTTTAGTCACTGCTAAACCAGATTGTTGGTGGTTGGGTAAATCTGTTTGAGTGATATCGCCGGTGACTACCATACGTGAGCGAAAGCCAAGGCGAGTCAAAACCATTTTCATCTGGGCTGGTGTTGTGTTCTGAGCCTCATCAACGATTACAAAGGCATTATTGAGGGTACGTCCCCGCATGTAGGCTAAAGGAGCAACTTCGATCACACCTTTTTCCATTAAACTGGGGATTTTCTCAGCATCAATCAGTTCATAGAGAGCGTCGTAAAGGGGACGCAGAAAAGGGTTGATTTTTTGCTGTAAATCCCCCGGTAAAAAACCCAACTTTTCGCCAGCTTCTACAGCCGGTCGTGTCAAAATAAGTTTTTCGTATTGATTTGCCAGTAGAGCCTGGGTAGCTAGAACCACGGCCAGAAAGGTTTTACCACTACCGGCCGGGCCAATACAAAAGGTTAAATCATGACTTAAGACAGCTTTAACATACTGGCGCTGTCGGAAGGTTTTCGCTCTGATTACCTCACCTCGGCGAGTACGAGCGAGAACATCTTGCTGTAAATCCTTCAGCTCTTCTTGTCGCTGAGTATCTAGGGCATGGCATGCCGTCAGAACATCCACCCCCGTGAGGCTCAAACCATCCTGCCAGAATGGCTTGAGAGACTGTACTAGTCTATGAGCACGTTCAACTGTTTTGTCTGTACCGGAAATCAGCAGTTCTTGACCCCTTAGAACCAAGGTAGCGCCAGTTTGCTTGGAGAGCATTTTGATATTTTCTTCTCTCTCACCTGCTAGGGCAATTGCACTTTGGTTACTGGGTAATTCAATTATTTTTGATGCTTCACTCATGCCAAGTGCGGCGTTAACAAGCTGAAAGTTGAGCTTTTGAATATAGCAATTTTCATTTCAGTGAGGTACATTTAATTTTCTGACCGACTCCCGACTCCCAACTCTCGACTCCCTAAAACCAGGGACTTTGTACCTCACAAGTGCGAGAAACGTTATATTTGAAGTTAGGAAAGCCAAAGAAAGCTTCCCAAACTTCTCGTCTAGACTCTAGCAGTAGACTTAAACGTATACGACAAGATTCACCTTCAACTTTCTTTGATTAGAGAGTGGCAAGCTGATTCGGGCCTACTCAAACCCTTAGTTTCGGTGGGGCTTAGGAGTTGGTTTAGGGATTGGTGGTGGTACAGCCGATCCTCGTTTGGAATCAACTCGACTAGGAGGAGTATTCTCTCTACGGGAGTTAGCGGGGGAGTCATCGTAGATATCCAGATAGGCAGATTGACCTGCTGCTTGGGCAATTGCTTGAAGTACCGTTCTAATTGCCTGAATATTACGACCCCCCCGACCAAATACTCGGCCCTTATCTGTTCCTTCAAAAGCCAGACGAATCCAGACCCGCTCTTTCACATTAGAGTATTCACAGTCTACGCTTAAGGAGTTCGGTGACTCTAAAAACGGCTCTACTAAAAATCGTACCAGGACATCATATTTGGGCCTGACGTTTTGAAGTGAGGCAGAATTTCGATTAGGCACGGACTTGTTCAAAGACATTGGCTTTTCGCAGAATGTTGCGAACTGTTTGAGTGGGCTGAGCTCCATCTTTGAGGCGCTTAACAATTGCTGGTACATTCAGCCTTGTTTCATCGGTTCTAGGATTGTAGAAGCCCAATTCCTCTAGAGGTCTTCCATCGCGGCGTGCATCACTTTTTATCGCCACAATTCGGTAGCTGACTTCGCGCTTTTTACCGTATCTTTTCAATCTCAGTTTGATCATTAGCTAGAAATAATTCTCCTGTTTGATTTTAAGCGATCTCCGCAGATTGGGAATTGTTAATCTTCCCCTGTCCCCTCATCTCCCTCATCTCCCTCATTTCCCTCATTTCCCCTACTTCCTCCTTAGAGCTGACCAAATCCTTTCTTTTTCTTAGCCTTTTTCTTTTTCTTGGTAGATCCACCACCACGCCAACCCTGCATTGAGGGACGATTTCCGCCCATACCACCGCCAAACATACCACCCATGTCTCCTGCCATTTGTGGCATTTGACCTTGACCCATCTGCTGCATGAGCGATCGCATTTTGGTAAATTCACTAACCAGATTGCTTACATCTGCCTCGCTATGACCAGAACCACGAGCAATGCGGCGGCGACGACTAGGAGAACTAGCTAGCAAATCCGGGTTGCTTCGCTCTTCCTTGGTCATAGAATTAATCATCGCCTCTGACTGTTTAAGCTTGCTTTCCCCCTTTTGCAGTTGGTCACTACTCAGTTTGCCCATCCCTGGAACTAGCTTCATCAGACCACCGAGGGAGCCCATATTTTTGAGCAGCCGCATTTGTTTCAAGAAATCACTGAAGTCAAATTTTGCCGACAGCATTTTCTCTTGCATCTTGGCGGCATCGGCGATATCAATCTCCTCTTGGGCTTTTTCTACCAGAGTTAAGACATCTCCCATACCGAGAATCCTTGATGCCATGCGCTCAGGATAAAACGGTTGTAATGCCTCAACCTTTTCCCCAACGCCAACAAATTTAATCGGTTGACCGGAAACTGCCCTTACCGAGAGGGCTGCACCACCGCGAGTATCTCCATCTAGTTTGGTAACAATTGCTCCAGTGATGCCTATTTGTTCATGGAAGGTACGAGTGAGATTAGCTGCCTCTTGACCAGTCATGGCATCCACAACTAGTAGAGTTTCTTGTGGTTTTACTACTTCCTTGATGTGGGCAAGTTCCCCCATCATGTCTTGGTCGATTTGCAAGCGTCCTGCTGTGTCGATAATTACTGTATCAACACCCGTTTCCTGAGCATGTGCCACCCCCTGACGAGCAATCTCTACTGGGTTGGTATCCGTACCCATCTCAAAGACCGGGATATCGATTTGTTGACCCAGTGTAATTAGCTGGTCGATGGCGGCGGGTCGATACACGTCCGTTGCCACCATTAGACAGGTGCGATTTTGCTTGCGTAGATGCAAAGCTAACTTGGCTGTGGCAGTGGTTTTACCTGTACCCTGTAAACCAGCCATCAGTACTACCGTTGGCGGCGTATCAAGTTTTGCCAGGGGTATGTTAGTTTCCCCCATTACCTTGACCAGCTCATCATAGACAATTTTGATAAACTGCTGGTCAGGACGGACACCAGAAATAACATCTGCTCCCATTGCCTGAGTTTCTACCTCAGCAATGAAATTTTTGACTACTTGCAGATTGACATCTGCCGAGAGCAGGGCACGACGTACTTCTTTGAGAGCTTCTTGAATATTGCTCTGAGAAATTTTGTTCTGACCCTTCAGTTTTTTCCAGGCATCTTCGAGTCGTTCTGCTAGGGCATCAAACATATGTCAATTTTTTCTAGTATTTTTTTTTAGTTCAGACGAAAAATAGCATCACCTTTAGCTCAGGAGATGAAATGCCGGTTTTTTGGGCAGGGTTTTGGTGATTATTCTAACCTACACTGTTAAGCACCCATCAAATACGAACATAAATAAACTTCTGGCAGAAGTAGTCGAAGACGGGGGATTTACCTCGAAACTTTGTTCTTTGAAATACAATACCTTCCCCAAGATATCAACCAGAGCGAGACGATAAAATCGCTATACTGCCAAATAATACCTTTGTCGTCTATTGAAAACTTGTTAGGGTCAGATATATGACATCCTATGCAACTTCTTCAGCTAGAGCTGAAATGAGCGAGCTCCGGCGTCTGAAAAGCTTACTACCACCAGAATTGCAAAGCTGGGTCATGGTAGAAGGAACTACTGAAGTTAATCCCCCCTTACTTCGCTCTGAAGAAATTGGCAGAGACGAGGTCGAGATCCAAATTGATCTAGTGAAGTGGGAACAACTTGCCCTTGATCAGCGTAACCTGTTGTTTTGGCACGAGGTAGCCAGGGTACAGAATGATACCATTCCCAAGGAAGGTTGGGAGATGGCAGCTTTAGCCATTGGTTTAGGTGGTGCTGTCGGTGAACTTTGGGTGCAAGATGGTTTGCTACTTCTGTTAGCTCTGGCACTCTGTGGTATTTCTGGTTGGCGACTTTATCAGAAAAACAACGGCGAAAAAAATATCAAGGATGCCCTTGAAGCTGACGAAAAAGCAATTCTCCTTGCTACTCGATTTGGCTACACTTTACCCAATGCTTACAAAAGTTTGGGCAGTGCTTTAAAAACCTTAGTTGAAATCACTCCTTCTCGCCGTCAAAGGCGCAAATATGAAACCCGGCTTTCTGCTCTGAAACGTTCTGCGGCGCAAGCCAAAGCAAAAATGAAGTCCAAGCGCCAGGAGCAACTCTAGAGCTGACCAATCATTTTGTGTGTTTGTGGCACGACAAGCACATGCTTAAGCAGACCTTTCATTAAAGCTTGCCAAGCCAGAACCTGTTCTGGAGTAGGAGGTTGTACAGAAGAATCTGAGGTTCCTAAGGGTGTTGCTGGTTGTAAAAACACAGGGATTTGGGGATTGACATCTGCAACCAACTGGGCTGAAAACTCTAACTCAGTCGGATCGGTATGGCGATTTACAATCAATTTGACAAACACATCTACCGAGGCGCAGTGGCAAAGCCGGAGAAATTCGGCATGGGAGAGCCATCTTTGTTCACCACTAACACTAGGCAATTTGATATCCATACCCACTGAGTCCAAGTAAGGTAGAACTAGGGCTAGCTGTTGAGGACGATGACCGCCAGTTTCCAGATAAATAGGTAAGCCTGTCGATTGTCTTACTTGGGGGAGAAATTCCTTAAGGAAAGAAGCATGAAGTAGGGGTTCGCCACCAGTTAGGCTAATACTATCGTGTAAACCTGGGTGATTTTGTCGCTCTACCCATTTTAAAAGTAGGCTGCTAAGTACAGGATTGGCGTAGTATTCAAAGTCGCGGTGTCCTGGGGTCCGCTCCACTCGACACTTCTTGGGGACATCCCAAGTATGAGTACTATCGCAGAAATGGCAACGCAGGTCACATAGGGCAAAACGGATAAATAACTGACGAGTACCGACGTTTTGCCCTTCGCCTTGGATGGCAGAAAAGACTTCGATTAGCCGTGCACTAGATTGAATTGGAGAGAGCATAATAAACGGCTGGGATATTACTATCGATTATCTGAGGTATATAACTATACTGCCTAAACAATCCGGACAAATTAATTTTCGCTGGTAGTAGAGTAGTAGTTAAGGCATATCTGAAAAAAGTTAAGATAAATTACTTATTCTTTTTTGATGAAGATTTAACCAATTTGCAAGTTGCTAGTACAAAATATTGGACACGACCATTTAAAATACACATCAAAACTGGGTTTTGATGCTAAAAAAAATGCCTGAACAAAATATTCAAGCAATTCCCTTAAAAGAGTACCCAACCATACATCTGCCAAGAAGAATCAGCGTCATTGAGGCTGTGAATCTAAAGACGAAAATTCAACAGCTTCTGCAAACAAGCTATCCTCTTGAAAAAGTTGTTTTAGATTGTAGCCAGACTACATTTATCGACAGTAGTGGCATTGGTGCCTTAGTTAGTGCGCACAAAATTTCGCGAGAAAAGGAAGTTAGACTGATACATAGGGGTGTAACTCCTCAGATGATGGCCGTTTTAAAAATGACTGCACTTGATAGGGTTCTGACCATTGAGTCACTTACCACTCAGACTAAACCAGTTACCGCGCCAGAACCACTGCCTGAGACTCATCCCTCTGTGCGCTCTTGGGTAAAGCGATTGATTGATCTTGTCGGTGCGACCATCGGCTTGGGAATTACTGCTATTGCCTTTATTCCCATTGCTGCTGCCATCAAGTTTGAAAGTCATGGGCCTATTTTTTTTGGTCAAATCCGTCAAGGTTGGATGGGCAAGGAATTTAAAATTTGGAAATTCCGCTCGATGTATACTGACGCTGAGGAAAGAAAAAAGCAACTCGTTGCTGAAAATCAAGCTGACGGTAAAACATTCAAGATGAAAAACGATCCACGGGTAACAAAGGTTGGTCGCTTTTTACGTAAAACTAGTCTTGATGAACTGCCCCAGTTCTGGAATGTACTGAAAGGCGAAATGTCTCTGGTTGGGACTAGACCCCCAACACCCAACGAAGTTGATATCTATGAAGTCCCAGAGTGGCAACGTTTAGATGTTAAACCGGGTATGACGGGTGAATGGCAAGTGAGTGGGCGCTCTACAATAAGCAAGTTTGAAGACATTATTGCACTTGATCTACGCTACCAGCGAAACTGGAGCTTGACCCATGATATTAAGCTCATTATCAAGACCATTTTGGTTGTATTTAGTAAAAATAGTGGGGCAAATTAAGCAAATTCTCCCAAACCTTTTTGGGTTTATGCACAAAGACAAACCCCTGAAACAATCTAATCTACACGTAGAAACTGACTTGAATGCTGTAGCTGAAGTCCTACAATGGTTTGAGCAATTCAGCTCTAAACTACTGCCTGAGCAATTTTGCTGGCAAACTCAAATTGCTTTGGTTGAAGGCTTCACTAATGCAGTTCGCCATGCCCATCAGCATCTACCCAAGAAAACGGTAATCGAGCTTGAGTTAAAGTTGTTTGAAAACTACCTAGAAATTCGGATTTGGGATTGGGGAAAACCTTTCGATTTGTCAGAAAAACTCCAGACCCTCTGCCAGGAAAAGTGTGATCCTTTAGAAAAAGAAGGGGGCAGAGGGTTAATTTTTATAGACCAGTTGACTGACGAATTGTCTTACAGTCGCCTGTCTGATCAGCGAAACTGCTTACTGATGCGCAAGCAACGCTAAATTTCAGCCGCAGCTCGTTCAATCAGTCGTCTTGCCAGGGTTTGAACGCCAGTATGTTCGTAATAGTTGGTGGACATGTCAAGAAAAGCGCCAAGGTAGTCCAACTTATCATCAGAGAACTCAATAAAGCTTTGTAAGTTGCTAGCAACTTTTTCTGGAGTTAAACCTCGTTCTGTGACAAAATTACTCATCCATCCCTGAACTGAGCCAAAGCTTTTATGAATGAAGTTAAGTTTGCCTTCGGAATCTTGACCTGGAATAGAGTCGTTGATTCGCTTAAAGCCAGGATTTTCCTCTAGGCGAGAAGGACTTAGGTCAGAAAGGGTTGATTGTGCTTTCATGATAAAGTCAGGACCGAGGGGGATCAGACCATCAAAACAAACCAGAGCAGCCATCCTCATCAAGGATTCACCGCTATAGTCAGATAAAGCACCAACAAAGTCGCCAATACTGTCACCGGGAATACCGTTAATTTGGCAAAATGCGACTAACTCCACTACCAGCTTTAGAGACAAGTCAATAGTCTGAGCTTTGTCAGCTTTTGGTGTCAGCCGATTTAAAAAACCGAGTAAGGGCACCTTCTCGCCAATTTTATTACCCAAGGCAGCAGCACCTAGAGCACTACCCGTACTATCGATAGTTTGGTATAGCCAGAGAGCCCGTTGGTAACCCTGGGAGCGGTCATTGTAAAGATAGACGGCGCGATCGCCAATTTGCTGAATTAGCTCTTCGTCATCTTCTCCAGTAACGTCTCGAATTGTATTCTCAAAGCCAACTAAATTGTTCCATTGACCAGGAACTGCAAAGTCAAGAGACTTTAAGGCAAAGATAGTCATGTTGCTTTTGGGCAACTCGTTAACTAGTTCGTAAATTGGTTTGCTCATACTTAGACTCCATATATTATTGGTTTTTGTTAGCTTTTTGAGGCTCAATCTGAGGCTACACGCTGCTAAAAGCTGGATTTATTTGAGTCGGTTGATACCATTCAGGTCAAATTTCTTTAACCATGTCTCCCGATCACTAGCGCTAAAAGAGGTATCACGGGATTGAACTTTCACTTGGTAACGATTGCCTACTAACAGAGCAGTAGTTGAGCTACCTTGTTCAACAGCAGGATAGCCACTAATGGTTTTACTGCTTTGCCTATATTTATCCGCTGCCTTGGGATTGCTGCTCGTATCATTGATAGAAAGTACAGCTATCTCCTTACCCTCTTTTTTCAGCTTGGCTTGAGCAAAGCCTTTTTTCTCTTGAGTAAAGACACGCTGATAGCCACTACCGGGTTCAGGAAAAAATTTATTGAACTCAGCTCCTTGTGTGGCATTTTTGACAACTGCCTGACCACTTCGCTGTTGAGTACTTTCCTGTTGGGCTTGCTCAAAACGAGAAGGCGGCTCTTGTGCACAAGATGTCACTAGTAGTAACAAACTCAGGAGCAGTGGAGCTAAAATTTTGCGTAGACTGGACATATTCATTGTCTTTTCCTTAAATGATTGTCTCGTATTAATAATGATCTATTGTGTGCCAGCTTAGAGCATTCTGAAGTAATATCGCCTGGTGCTAGCACTGCGGTATAGAAGCAATAGATTACGAGTCTCACTAAGGCAAGGGTAAGCTCTCAACACCTCTAGGTCTATCTCTCTAAAGTGAGAAGCACTAGCCGTTGTTTAACTGGTGAAGTTATAATGAGAATGCCTTGAGCAGATTTTACACTTTACTAACGTGCATCCCATCTAGAGGTCTTGAGAAGTCTTTAAACAGGGTAGGAGAGAAATCTAAAAACTGAGAGAAAGCAATATAACTTCCGTTGCTTTACTTCTAAGGAGACTTCAAGACTAATAATATTTTCACACTCAGGGTTGTTGCTCTAGCCAATTTCCTGGGAATACTATAAGTAAACTCAAAGAGCCTTACCCGTCAGTAGCTTTATCAGCTTACTTGGGTATTTAGAGAAAAGAGACTCTCTTCATTGCCACAGATTTTGGCACTAAGAGCAAAGGCGCTCACCCTGTTCGCTAGTGGTGGGTAATTTAGTCAGCCTACAGCAAGTAGTCCCGCACATCTGAGGTGTTTAAAGCTATCTCGAAACCCTCTGATCTGGCGTGATTGTCTAAGACAGGTCTGCCTTCAAAAAGCAAATTTTTAGAAATTTCCTAGGAACATTGACTAGTTAGATTTTATCTAAGGTAAAGGAGTTTGAAGAAATTTAAACTAATCTTCAAACTAATCTGTTTTTCCCAGGCTAGCTTGGATAGACAAATATAAAAGACCTTTCACTGTACACCCAGATTGCTCTCTAAATCATGCGCCTTCTGATCTATTCTTATAACTACGCTCCTGAGCCAATTGGAATTGCGCCCCTAGTCACAGAACTAGCAGAAGGTTTGGTTAAAAAAGGACACGAAGTCCGTGTGGTTACCGCTATGCCTTGGTACCCTCAGCGTGAGATTTATGAAGAATATAAGGGTAAGTTGTATCAAGAAGAAATTATTAACGGTGTAACCGTGCAGCGTAGCCACATTTGGGTTAGCCCTCAAGCCGGTTTAATTGATAGAATTTTAATGGAACTTAGCTTTGTTTTGACAAGCTTTCTCCATGCTCTGGTAGGCAAGCGCCCCGATGTAATTCTTCTGACGGTACCAGGACTGCCTGTTTCTGTCCCAGCAGCCCTTTTGGCATGGCTATATCGCTCCCCCCTTGTTTTAAATCTACAGGATATTTTGCCAGACGCCGCTGTTATCACCGGCTTGCTGACCAACAAAAAACTTATTGACATTTTTAAAGCTTTGGAAAAGTTCGCTTATTGGCGTGCAAACAAGATTAGCGTAATTGCCAATGGCTTTGTAGATAATTTGCTTAGTAAAGGTGTCTCCAAGGAGAAAATTGAGTTGATCCCCAATTGGGTGGATGTTAATTTTATTCGTCCAATGCCCAAAGAAAACAACGCTTTTTGCCTTGAACATCAACTGGGGGAAAAGTTTGTCGTCATGTACGCTGGTAACATTGCCTTGACCCAAGGCATCGAGACTGTAATCAATGCAGCAGTTCGCCTGCGCAACCATCCTGATATTGAGATTGTGATTGTCGGCGATGAGAAAGCTCTGACACGACTACAGCTCTATCGGGATACCTGCAAAGCTACTAACGTTAAGCTGTTACCCTTTCAACCTCGTGAAAAGTTGC
This sequence comes from Coleofasciculaceae cyanobacterium, assembly GCA_049683475.1. Lineage (GTDB taxonomy): Bacteria > Cyanobacteriota > Cyanobacteriia > Cyanobacteriales > Coleofasciculaceae > JBAUJE01. Next base: position 47,120 of record JBAUJE010000120.1, read on the forward strand.
CAGAAATGCTAGCAGCAGCAGATGTAGGATTGGTGGTACAAAAGCGCAATGTAATTTCCTTTAATATGCCCTCTAAAATCCCCGTACTGCTAGCAAGTGGGCGGGCTATTATCGGTTCTGTCCCAGCGACAGGTACGGCGGCCAGAGCTATTGAAGAAAGTGGTGGAGGTATTGTTGTACCCCCCGAAACCCCAGCTGCCCTAGCTAGGGCTATTTGGGATTTATATAAAAATCGTGATCAGGTTAAGTTACTAGGAGAAAAAAGTAGAAAATTCGCGATTGAAAAATATTCCTTCGAGCAAGCTCTTGAGCAGTATGAACAACTGTTTGCCTCAGTTGAGAAGCATTGAGCTAGAATAAGGTTAACCAGTATCCCCTTGCCCCTGCAACTACCCCTGTAGTCTATAGCAAGAGAAAAGGTGGTGCGGCACTTTTTTCTCCCACCAGACGTTGCCTTTAGGAGTTTATTGATGTGAGACGCGATCAGGTCTTAACCTGGTTAGCAGATAATGTTCCACCTTCTCGGCTTAAGCATATATTAGGTGTTGAGCAAATGTCATTTGAACTGGCTGTGCAGCACGAGCTAGATGCCCAGAAGGCATCTCAGGCTGGGTTGTTGCATGATCTAGCTAAGTACTTCAAGCCAGATAAGCTATTGCAGATTGCCAAGGAAAAAGGCATAGAAGTAGATCCAGTCTGTGAAGCCGCACCTCATCTCTTGCACGCAGATATTAGTGCGATTGTAGCCAAGGAGCAATTTGGGGTGACAGATCAGGAGATATTGGCAGCAATTGCTCTTCACACTCTGGGATGTCCCGGCATGAGTAAGCTCAGTTGCCTAGTTTTTCTGGCTGATACTCTTGAGCCTAGTCGCGGTAATACCTTGGAGTTGGAAAAATTACGTATATTGAGTAATAAGGATCTTTACCAAGCAGTACTGTTAACTTGTGAATATTCTTTAAAATTCCTGCTCGATAGCCGTTGCCTCATTCACCCACGCACGATCTTGACAAGGAACTGGGCGCTGCATATGTCAAGCCCAAAAACACGCTCAGCAGACTTTTCCCTTAGATCGGGTTTAGCGTAATAAGCTGATGAAGATTGCACTTAAAAAGGTGACAGCGCAGTGATAAAGCTTCGCAATCAACCAACTCTCAAAGCGTCAATTCGTCTAAATTAGCCTACCCTGAAGGAGAAGGGTAAGGGCAAATTTTCCTTTCTTGAACCAAAATTTTAGAACTTGCATGAAAGAGCAATTGGAAATGTCATCTACTTTAGTTGCTTCAGCTGCCCAAGAGCAAGAGATGTCTAAAGACCTAGCCTTAACTATTGCCCAAGCAGCTGATGAGCGCAAGGGTGAAGATATCGTCATCTTGAAAATCGGCGATATCTCTTACCTAGCAGATTACTTTGTGATCGTTACCGGATTTTCTAGAGCTCAGCTAAGGGCTATTTACCAGTCCGTAGAAGAAAAAATGCAGAGCCTATGGGAAAGACTACCCCTCAGAACGGAGGGACAAGCCAATGGTAGCTGGATTCTACAGGACTATGGCGAGGTAATTGTTCATATCATGCTGCCCCAAGATCGGGATTTCTATGATTTGGAAGCATTCTGGGGACACGCTGAAAAAATTGAATTTCAGGCATCCCAAAGCTTTGGGGATTAGGACAATGACGCAATACTCTGTTTCTGTCTGTCCGGTTCCTGATGAGCAGCAACCAATCAATGAATATCAGGAATTACAAGAATCTTCGTTCTTTAGCTGGGTGAGGCTAGATTTACAGAGCTACCTAGGCAAACTAGGATGGATTTGGGCATGGAGTTGGTTGCTAACAGGCCCTTTGGCAGCTGCTAGTTTCGCTCCTAGCAAGTCTACAGTGCAGTTTATTCTTTCTGGCAGTGCTGGTGCTGGAGTATTTGTGATTCTAACCCTATTAAGGCTATATTTAGGCTGGTCTTACGTATGCGATCGCCTTTTGAGAGAAACAATATTCTACGAGGAGTCGGGTTGGTACGATGGTCAAACTTGGGTCAAACCGCCAGAGGTATTGACGCGAGATCGTCTGATCGTCTCTTACCAAATCAAACCGATTATGCTGCGCCTCAAAAGAACTTTCGGCATTTTGGCTCTGATTTTCTTTACTGGTGGCATAATTTGGAACTTCTTGTAGTTTATAAAAATCAGTTAGGCTAATCTATACTTTGCCAAAGCAACCTTTATTTCGTCCCTTTCCCGGGTTAAATTGTTACGCATGAAAAGGGGAAAACCTATTCAATCGCCAATCCTAGAAGTTCATTTACTACGAGAAGGCATCGTCGAATCGACACATCAAGTCCAAGCAGTTCTTTGCGACAGCAAGGGACGTATCTTGTCTTTTGCTGGTAACCCAGAAACATCCACCTTTATTCGTTCTGCTCTCAAGCCTTTCCAGGCCCTAGCAATAACTAACACAGGAACGCTGGAACGTTACGATCTTAAAGATAGGGACTTGGCAGTTATTTGCAGTTCCCATCAAGGCAAAATAGAACAGGCAAGACAAGTCTTTAATATCCTCTGGCGCTGTGATATTGATCCCTCGGCACTCAAATGCCCAACTCCGGCTGGAAAAGACAGCCCACTAAGGTACAATTGCTCCGGTAAACACGCCGGAATGTTAGCCGTTTGCCAGCAAAGGCAATGGTCGCTCGATACCTATTTACACAATGACCACCCTGTACAACAGCTAATCTTAAGCCAGGTTGCTGATTTGATGGGCATGCCACCAGCAGAGTTGATTGGAGCTCACGATGACTGCGGAGCGCCGACTTATTTTATGCAATTACGTCAGATTGCTTCACTATATGCCCAGTTAGCCTCTGGCAACAGTTGGGCAATGGAGCGTATTGTGCGAGCTATGAGTCATTATGTAGAGATGGTAGCAGGGGAAGGGGAATTTGATACTGAACTGATGCGATTAGCCCCAGGAGAGTTGGTGAGCAAAGCCGGTTCGGAAGGGGTTCAATGTGTTGGTCGTATTGGTGAGGACATGGGCATAGCAATTAAAGTGATGGATGGAGCCAAGAGAGCCAAATATGCCGTTGCCATCCAACTACTTAAACAACTTGGCTGGATTAGTCCATCAATGGCAGAAACCCTGGCAGAAACATTTATGAAGCAAGGTGAGTTTAAGCGTTTAGAAGTAGTTGGTGAACTCTCCATGGTTTAAATAAAATTTCCTTGTCTAGTCAAAGGTTGTGACCATTTCTTCTTATGGTACGAAGTACCAAAATCACCAGGGTTACCACAGTCAAGGGAACAACAAACGTCATCATGATGTCGCTAAACTCATCTAGGGCATCATGTTCTGTTGCGTTGAGAATTAAGTACAGGGTATAGGCAAAGTAATAGGCCAAAAAGAGAAATCCTTCCCAGCGATTAATTCGATAGCCAGTAAAGAAAATTGGTAAGCAGGCGATCGCCACGGCAATCATTACAGGAATATCGAAAGTTAGCGCTGGTGTAGACACTTGTATACCAGATGGAGCAATTAAGCTAGAAGCTCCTAGCACCAATAAAATATTAAATATATTACTGCCAACGGCATTACCAACTACAATATCTCGCTCACCGCGAATAGTCGCAATGATTGAGGTAGCAAGTTCAGGGAGGGAGGTACCAACTGCAACAATTGTCAAGCCGATAATTAGCTCACCCATACCAAAAATCTTAGCTATGGCAACTGCTCCATTAATTAGCCATTCCGAACCAAGTACCAACATCACCAAACCGATAATCATCAGTGCTAGCTGAATAAGCATCTGCTTGAGACTTTTCTTGGACTTACCGTTGTCTTGGTTATCTGCTGACGAATTCTGAGTCTCTCGCCGACTTTGGACAACGGTAAAAATAGTGTAGGCTACTGCCCCAGCGCAGAGAATAGTTCCGTCAACTTTGCCTAGTTCACCGTCCCAGCCCATAAACATCAACAGGAAAGATATCGCAATCATTAAGGGGATGTCGAGTCTTACTAGTTGACGTGAAACAACCAGTGGTGCCATGACCGCTGAACAGCCCAAAATAAGCAAAATGTTAGAGATATTGCTCCCAACCACATTACCAATTGCCAGGTCGGACTGTCCTGCTGAACTAGAGATGAGAGCCACCGACAATTCAGGGGCGCTGGTGCCATAGGCTACGACGGTTAGCCCTATCACCAGGGGGGAAAGGCCTACGGTAACAGCTAATCCTGATGCGCCCTTCACTAGAAACTCAGCACCGAAGAATAGCAAGACAAACCCACCAAGAAATAAAATGAGGGTAATTGTATCCATAAGTTTTGCTCAGGTGGGTAATTAGGTTACAGCAATTGATGCTTCAACAACATCTAGTGTATTAGGGAGAGGCAAGCCATCGAAAGGAACTTGCAACTGATTTTTGACAAGTTAGACTGACCCTAGAAAAATAAAGTTGCAACTTTTGGTGATTAGGGTTTATACTAGCAAAAGCGACGCGGGATAGAGCAGCCTGGTAGCTCGTCGGGCTCATAACCCGAAGGTCGGTGGTTCAAATCCGCCTCCCGCCACCTTTAATAAAGCAAGCCCTGCAATTATGATTAGTTGTAGGGTCTTGTTTTTTTATACTTCCTTGAAATGAAAAAGTTAATAGACTTGCTAAACAGGCAAAATCGATTTATTAATCGTTGTCTAAGATTAACTTTGACCCTATTGCTGTGTTGGGGTTTTTTGAGCCTTTCTGCTTCTGCCAACCCTTTGAGTAAAGCAGCAACCGAGGTAAAGGTTAGCTTGGGTAACAGTGCTAACGAGTTAAAATTCTTCCCTAGTAATTTAGAGTTTGCAACTGGTGTTCGCTACAAACTGCTTTTAGATAACCCCAGTCCCCAGAAACATTACTTTACTGCCAAAGACTTTGCTGATGTCAGTTGGACTCAAAAAGTTGAAGCTGCCAAGGTAGAAGTTAAAGGGGCAGTCCATGAAGTAGAACTAAAACCTGGTGGGGAAGCAGAGTGGGTATTGGTGCCAATGAAAGCTGGAACCTATGAACTTCACTGTTCTATTGCAGGACATACAGAAGCGGGTATGGTTGGCAAAATTGTTGTGGTAGATAATTGACCCAACAATGCAATGATTTTGGATTACCGATAGCGATAGCGGACGCAGCACAGCCTCAACTTTGCACGAAGAGGAAAATCCAAAATCTAAAATCTAAAATCCAAAATCGAGTTGACTCTTTCTTGCCCCAGTTGCAAGCATGAGGGGTAAGTACCTGGAAAGAATTAATTGTGCATTTTGAAGAGAGGGAAGAGAAAGCGATCACATACATTATTCTGGCATCGACACTTACTATAGAGATTGACATTACAGCTGCACGAAGAGTCAATCAAGATGCATTTGAAAGAGTTGATTATCCAGGAACTTGACCAGACCTCAGAATGGTTATTGTCTGAGGTTTTAGACTTCCTAAAATTTCTCAAGGCTAAGTCTCGGCAAGAGACGCTTGAAGTCAGTCTACTCAGTGAATCCTCTTTACAAAAGGATTGGTTACGCCCAGAGGAGGATGAGGCTTGGCAAGATTTGTAAAAGGGGATGTAGTGGTTGTCCCCTTTCCGTTTTCAGATTTGACCCAAGCTAAGCGTCGTCCTGCGTTGGTGATAGCAGTGCTACAGGGAGATGATGTTATTCTCTGCCAGATTACTAGTCGGACAGTAGCTGATCAATATGCGATCGCAATTGGGATAGATGATTTTAGTACGGGTAGTCTGAATCAGCAAAGCAATGTCAGACCTAATCGTCTATTTACGGCAGATCGGCAAATTATTTTGTACAAAGTAGGACAACTGACTTCTGAGAAGTTTGATGAGGTCATTGCCAAGATAGTTGAGATTTTGCAAACCTAAATCATAGGTGACTGAGTAAGTGATAAGTATCCTTAGCAATTTTCGGTGCGAGGATAATTTCACGGTTAGAATCACCAATAAGTTAAAGGCGCTATGCGATGTCAGAATCTACAAAGCTTTTTAATACCTACATTCAGTCAATCCAAAGCAATCTCCAACGGGGGAGTGAACGTACCCATTATCCAGCCCTAAAAAACTTACTAGATAACCCCACTGTTGGAATTGATGCGGCGATTGAGGAGAAAGGGAATAAAGCGGGTATTCCTGATTTCACCGTGAGGCGGCGAGAACTTTTGGTTGGCTATGTTGAGGCCAAGGATGTCGGGTTAGACCTAACTCAGGTTGAGAAAACGGAGCAACTGAAGCGATATCGAGAGTCTTTAAATGGTAATTTGATTCTGACTAATTACCTGGAATTTCGCTGGTATGTTGAGGGAAAGCAAAGGCTGAAGGCTGTTTTAGCAGAACGAGTTGGGGATGAAATTCAACTTAAAGATAGCGTCAAGGCTGCTGAGTTAATTGAGGCATTTCTCAATCACAAAGGCGCGGTTATCAGCAGTCCTGAAGACTTAGCGAAGCAAATGGCACGGTTAACTAAGTCCATTCGACTTGCTACAGCAGAAACTCTTAAAGCTGAAACAAAAGAGGGAGAATTACATCAACTCAAGCGGGGTTTTAATGAGATTTTACTTCCGGATCTAGATAACTCTGCCTTTGCCGATATGTATGCTCAGAGTATTTCTTATGGGTTATTTGCTGCTAGGGTGGGTCATGCTCAAGATACTAGTAATCAATTATTTAGTCGCCGCACGGCTGGCACTTATATTCCCGCAACGAATCCCTTTTTAAAACGGTTATTTAATACCGTCGTTGAGACAGATTTAATTAGTAAAATTAACTGGGCAATTGATGATTTAGTGCAATTGCTGGCTCAGGTTAATATGAGCAGTATCTTAGAAAACTTTGGGCGACGCACTCGCACAGAAGATCCGGTTGTTCATTTCTATGAAACATTTCTAGCCGCTTATGATAAAGCTTTGCGTAAAAGTCGTGGTGTTTATTACACTCCAGAACCTGTAGTTTCGTTTATTGTTCGCTCAGTTGATGCAATTTTGAAAGAGCGTTTTAATTTACCGTTGGGATTAGCAGATAATAGCAAAGATTCTGTCACTCAGCAGCCACGAGTACAAATTCTTGACCCTGCAACTGGTACGGGTACATTTCTTTATGGGGTAGTGAATCAGATTTATCAGAATCTGGAAGAAATAGGGATGGCTGGGAGTTGGAATCAGTATGTGCAAGAGAATTTGTTGGGGCGTTTGTTTGGCTTTGAGTTGTTGATGGCTCCTTATGCGATCGCACATCTTAAACTGGGTTTACAGTTACAAGATTTAGGTTATCAATTCTCTGGTAAACAGCGTTTAGGGATTTATCTTACAAATACTCTCGATGAAGCGCTGAAAAAATCAGAGGTTTTATTTGGGCAATTTGTGGCCCAAGAAGCGAATGAGGCTTCATCGATTAAGCGTGATGTTCCGGTAATGGTGGTGTTGGGTAATCCTCCTTACTCAGGACATTCATCCAATAAAAGTGAATGGATAGCTGGATTGGTAAATGATTACTATTTCGTAGATGGTGTACCGCTAGGGGAGCGTAACCCGAAATGGCTACAGAATGACTATGTAAAATTTATTCGATTTGGACAGTGGCGAATCAATCAAACTGGCTTTGGAGTTTTAGCTTTCATTACTGATCATGGCTATTTAAATAACCCAACTTTTCGAGGAATGCGTCAGAGCTTGATGAAGACTTTCACCGATATTTATATTCTAGACTTACATGGCAGTTCTAAACCGAAAGAAATTTCTCCTGATGGTTCGCCTGATCAGAATGTATTTGATATTCAGCAAGGCGTAAGTATTGGAATTTTCATCAAGGAACCAAGAAAGGCTACTCTTGCTCAAGTTCGCCATGCTGAGTTATGGGGAAATCGTTCTTGTAAATACGAAATTCTCAGTTGCTGTGATGTGGAGACGACTAAATGGACAGATATTAAACCCCTATCTCCGGATTATTTATTTACAAAACAAAACACAGAATTTAAAGCAGAGTATGAGAATGGTTGGCAAATTTCAGACATTTTTAAGTTTCAGTCTATGGGAATTACCAGTGGAGATGATGGATTTCTTTATGATTTTTCAGTTAAAGAGCTTAAAGAGAAAATTGATACTGCCTTACAAGAAACTAAAGTCATCAAGACAGATAAAACTTTGTTGAAAACCCAAAGGTGGGCAGCTAGGATTATAGGCAAAGATTGGAAACTGTGCTTATATCGTCCTTTTGAGCAACGTGCCATTTTATATTGTCCCTATATATTGGAGAGAGCAAGAGAAAAATTAGCTGCTCAGTTTAGAGAAGAAAATATTGGATTAATTACGATTAGAAGAACAAGAGAAGGAGCTAATACTCAGTTCTTTGTAACTGAACTTTTGGCAGATAAAAGTGTAATCTCATCAGCAGATAATGCTAATATTTTTCCTCTTTTTCAATATTCCGATACTGACGATACTGAGAGTAAACAAGGGAACTTACTGAGTGATTTACCTGAGAGCGATGGATTTACTTCACCCACACCCAATCTCTCCTCAAACTTCCTCAGCGCTATTCAAGAAAAACTAGGTTACATCCCTACACCAGAAGCTATTTTTTATTACGCCTACGCCATCTTTCACAGTCCTACCTACCGACAACGTTACGCAGAATTTCTCAAAATTGACTTTCCCCGCTTACCCTTAACTAGCAATGACAATCTTTTCAAAGCACTAGGTAAAAAAGGTCAGGAATTAGTAGAACTGCACCTGATGAAATCGAAAAGACTCAATAAGATAATCACCAAATATCCCGTAAGTGGTGATAATGCCGTTACTCAGGTAACCTACAAG